>NZ_VOZF01000021.1:0-50090 GCF_013419905.1 Acinetobacter sp. YH12046 | reverse complement strand
GGTGCATTCTAGAGGATTTCAGAATCATTGCAACCCCTAATTCACTATATTTTTCACGTATGTATCTTTTTTCTACGAATTTCGTTAAAAAATCACTTTTTTATCTAAATTTTGAGCATTTTTCTTCAATAAAAGCCGTATTTATTGCAATTCAATTTAAAACAGTAAAATTTATTAAGACCTGATAACTATCAAAAAACTGTGATTTTTAAATAAGACCATACAATTTAAGGGCTGTATCCAGAATTTTCCGAAACTTTCTTATATCAGGTTACACATTTTGCTGTTTTCTATCCGACTTATAGATATGGAGCTTTCTGTAAGGTTAAGATCTTAGCTGAATACAGATTTTTTCTTAACACCCGCTTTTAAGAAGCAAAAATGAGGATATGATCTTTCTAGATTTCAGATCATCCAGAAAGCTTACTTAAGCGCAGAAGAATAAGTAGAAGATTAAAATCGGTTAAGCCACATTTGAGTATCTATCTTTTACCCAATGCTGCATCACTTCCTCAATCACTTCTTTCTTGCCACTATAGTCTTCAGCAGCAAACAATAATTTGGCCCGACGTGGCAAACGTTCTTTGACTAATGAAAAGAGTAAATAGTGGGAGGCAAGATCTAATTGCTGAAATAAGGTCTGTGCCTGATCAAAAGATTTTTGTTTCTGCTCAGCAGACTCATATTCGAAGAGAAAACGCAAAATGAAATCGATGTCTTCATCAAACATCTGTTCAGTCTGGTATTGATACACCTTATTTACCTTTCTTTTTATAGATGGATTGAGATTCAAAGATGATTCATTCATCTCACCATGGATTTAACCTTAATCCAAGCTGATTCATCCATCTTTGTTTTGAATTTATTGAAGATTGAACATATAGCCAGACAACACCAATAAAAAAGGAAGAGATCTCTCCCAAAATCTCTTCCTTAGAATTGAATCTTTACCCGATCCATTATGTCATTATTATAGTTATTCACATTATATTAACTTGTCTCTTCACTTAGAGACCTGATCAATTATGGAGTTGTCTGTTATTGATCATTACCCTCTAGATATGCTTTTCACGGAATCTCTAGACGAATAAATCTTATACACAAAAAACCAGAAATGCAAGCCAAATGGCAAAATTTAAATGTTGTTTTTATAAGGTTTTTTTTGAATTTCTATATTTATATAATTCATATACAACTTAAAAAATAAAAGCAGGCCGAAGCCTGCTTTTATTTCAATAACTTAGAACCAGCCTTAGTCAACGAAGGTCACTTTTGCAATTGCTTTTTTGCTGGCCTGAATAATTAAAGTTACGTTCTCTTTCACAGAAAAAGACGCATCAACCGGTTTCCAGTCCACTTTTACAGTGCCGCGGCCTAAGGCATCTTTAGCTTGAGCAGCATTTTTGGTTAAGCCAGCTTCACGTAAAATTGAAGTAATGAAGATCTCACCACCAAATTCACCACGTGAAATGGTCACTTCTGGCGTACCTTCAGGCAGTTCACCTTCAGTAATGATATTACCTGCACCTTTATGGGCGTGAGCAGCAGCTTCAGCACCATGGAAACGTTCCACCAGTTCCAGCGCAAGAATGCGTTTCACTTCCTGCGGGTTACGGCCTTCTTCGATTTCTTTCAGTAAGCCTTGGATTTCTTCTATAGACTTGAAGCTGAGTAGATCGAAATAACGCTCAATCAATGAATCTGGCATAGACAGTACTTTCTGGTACATCGCGCCAGGTGCATCAAATACACCAATATAGTTGCCTAAAGATTTAGACATCTTGTTCACGCCATCCAGACCTTCAAGAATTGGCACAGTGATACACACCTGCGCTTCCTGGTTATAACGGCCTTGCAGAGTACGACCCATCAACAGGTTAAAAGTCTGGTCTGTACCCCCTAACTCTACGTCAGCTTCCAAGGCGATTGAGTCATAACCTTGAACCAGTGGATATAAGAATTCATGAATCGCAATCGGTTGCTGATTGTTATAACGCTTGGTGAAATCATCACGCTCTAACATACGTGCAACTGTTTGTTGTGATGCCAATTGAATCAGGTCAGCTGCAGTTTTTTGTGCAAACCATTCCGAGTTAAACACGACTTTGGTTTTGTTTGGATCAAGAATTTTAAATACTTGTTCTTGATAAGTTTTTGCGTTTTCTAGCACCTGCTCACGTGACAATGGCGGGCGGGTTGCGCTCTTACCCGTTGGGTCACCGATCATCGCAGTGTAGTCACCAATCAGGAAGTACACTTCATGACCCAAGTCCTGGAATACTTTTAATTTATTGATTAAAACTGTATGACCTAGGTGCAGATCCGGTGCAGTTGGGTCAAAACCCGCTTTAATTTTTAAAGGACGATTCTGCTTTAATTTCTTCAGAAGGTCTTCTTCAGAAATAATTTCGTGGGTGCCTCGTTGGATGAGGGCAAGTTGTTCTTCAGCCGGCAGGAAATTTGACATCACAAAATCCAAATACATCAGTTATTCAATTTGTGCGATATACTAACACTTTTTCAGCACATTGCAGGCTTAAGAATAATCATGACAGCGATCTATATTGGGGTAATGACCGGCACAAGCATGGATGGTGTCGATATTGTTGCTGCTTCTTTTGATCCACTTCAGCTTCATGCCACCCTCACCTTGCCTTTTGATCCCGATCTTCGTGATGAACTGATGGCACTGACTTTGCCAGATGACAATGAAATCGACCGCATGGGCAAAGCTGATGTCGCACTGGCACAGATGATTGGTCATGGCATCAATGCGCTGATTAAAGAAAATAATTTAGATCGATCTCAAATCAAGGCGATTGGCTCACATGGTCAGACCATCCGCCATCGCCCCGAACATGGCTTTACCCTGCAAATTGGTGATCCGAATATCATTACTGAAATCACCCAGATTCCGGTCATTTCCGATTTCCGTCGTCGTGATCTGGCTGCTGGCGGCCAAGGCGCACCTTTGGTTCCCGCTTTCCATCAAGATATTTTCCAGCATGACAGTATTCACCGCGTGATTCTGAATCTGGGCGGCATTGCCAATGTGAGTATTCTGCCGGCAGGTCAACCGGATCAGGTGTATGGCTTTGATACCGGCCCTGCCAATATTCTGATGGATGCCTGGTGTCAGCGTTATACCGGCCAGCCTTTTGATGAAAATGGTAATTGGGCGGCTTATGGCACGCCAATCCGTAGCCTATTAGATCGATTACAGGAACATGAGTTCTTCTCAAAAGAGCCACCCAAAAGTACTGGCCGCGAAGACTTCAATCTGGAATGGCTGGATGAACAAATTGCCGACTGGCGCAATGACCTTCAATATGATGAACTTGAAGATACACCAGAGAATGTGCAAGCTACTTTAATGAAGCTCACTACCCGTGCGATTAAAAAAGCCATTTACCGTTCCGGTCTGGATACCGGTGAAGTTTATGTTTGTGGTGGTGGTGCCTATAATTCACATTTATTGGAACAGTTACGCTGGCGTTTGCGTAAACATCATTGGAGCGTACAAACCACAGCCGATCTTGGCTTAAATCCGACTTGGGTAGAAGGCACGGCTTTTGCCTGGCTGGCGATGCGTTTTATGAATCAACTCAGCGGCAATCTGCCGGCTGTGACAGGCGCATCAGGTTATCGTGTTCTGGGCACGATTACCTCTGTATAAGAGCAGCTTTAAACTCACTATATATAGTTATAAAAAAGGTCTGCATATTTGCAGACCTTTTTTATGATGAAGATCTATATTTAGATCATGTCTAAATTCTTCCTAACGCATCATGAGTTTGGCATTTTCATTTCTAAATGCACGCAGGATTTGCTGGCCCGCACGACCGGTCGGGCTTAAACCCAGACGGTTCTGTTCCTGACGAATCGCTTGGCGGGTTTTATCTCCAATCAGACCATCCACCTCACCAATATCATAGCCACGGTTTAACAGGAATTGCTGGATCTCGCGACGTTCCGCACGTGACGTACCCGGATCATCGGTTGGCCAAGCTGCCTGGATGCTTCCTTTACCTTGTAAGCGGTCAGATAAATGTGCAATCGCTAAAGCATAACTTTCTGCTGCATTATAGCTATAAATAGCATCAAAATTCTTAAAGACTAAAAATACCGGGCCATTTTCACCTGCAGGTACCAATAAGCCAGCCTGAGAAGATTCTGATAAATTGCCCTGCAATAGCGAAGTACCGTCAGCGCGCACCACACCACGGTTCATCCAGCTACTCAGTGATTTTTTATTGCGTCGGCTTTCGCCTGCAACAGACATGCCTTGTGGAATTTTTACTTCAAAGCCCCAAGGTTGGCCAGTCTGCCAGCCACGTTTTTTCAGGAAATTGGCTGTAGAAGCCAGTGCATCAGGAATACTGCTGACTAAATCACGACGACCATCCCCATCAAAATCAACCGCCAGCTCATCATAAGTCGATGGCATAAACTGGGTGTGACCAAATGCGCCTGCCCATGAACCTTTGAGCTGGCTTTCATAGACATCGCCACGCTGTAACAGTTTCATAGTGGTGAAGAACTCACCACGGAAATAACTTTGACGACGACCTTCACAACTCAAAGTACCCAAGGCCTGTAATAAAGGATACTTCCCGGAAATATCACCAAAATTACTTTCTACGCCCCATACGGCTACGATGGTTTCTGCCGGTACTCCATAGGCTGTGCTAATCCGGTTTAATACCTCACGATGTTGCTGCAGTTTTTGTCGACCCAGTTGTACACGTTCTTCATCCACCAGTCCGGACAGATAATCCCAGATCGGAGTCGAAAACTCAGGCTGATAATTCAGCTTTTCAATCACAGAATAATCGGGTGTTAAATTTTGCGTATAACGATCGTAGGTTGAACCACTTACGCCTTGTGCAATCGCCTGACTGCGCAAATTGGCAAGACAATTCTGAAAATTATTTTGGGACGCATAATTGACGGGGCTGCTCGGAACAGAGGATATATCCGTTGATGTCACACGCTGACCATTAATAATCAGTTCTGCCTGTGCCTGTGTAGCAGCTAAAACCAAAGAACCAACAAAAAGTGCAAGCCGTTGCATAAGACCCTTAAATATTTAGATTTTGAATTATGTTTCTACCTTAGCAGCTCATGACGAAAATTAAAGCGCCAATGCGTAAATTTAAATTCATAATTCCTACACTTTTGAATTCATTTTGTAGCTTTTAAATTTAAAAACTTATCCACAAGTCCATTTTAAATTCAAATCAGGCTCATTTTTTAAATTTAAATTCAAAACTCAGGAAATTACTTTTGAATTTAAAAAATGATTGTGGATAACTTGTCTTTAGATCAGGACTGCTCAATCAGCCAAAGGCTTCTGGTATATAGTATTTCTATTTTAAATTCATTTTTATTAGAAGTAACTATATTTAAATTCAGAACTTTGAATTCATTGATCAGCTTTTAAATTTGAATTCATATTTTTGAATTTAAATTTAAGCAGCGAAGTTTAAATTCAAAGTTCATTTTTAAATTTGAATTTATTTTTATGAATTTAAATTCAAAATCTATTTCCAGTTTTAAATTCAAACTCAATATTAAGTTTATCCACAAGTGAATAACCCAGAATTCAGCCCAAAATAGCAGCGAATTAAATTATTATATTTATACTCAATTGATCAGTTTATAAGCAATTGATTTTAAAAATGATCCGACCAATGGCAGGGGATTTTTAAAGAGGCGCAATCATGCCTGAATCTGGACAAATAAAAAAGCGATCACCGAAGTGATCGCTTTTTTTATCAGCAGCTTAAAGCTTAGATGGTCATATCTTCGCTCAATGCCAATGGATTCGGTAAAATCTTCGCCAGTTGACGGCATAAAGTGGTCAGCTGAGCGCTGTCTGTGGGCATCAAAGTGATGTGACCAATCTTGCGACCTTCACGTTCTGTTTTATTGTACAGATGCAGGTGTGCGCCTTCTAAAGTCAGGACATCTTCAGATTTGGGATGCTGACCGATAATGTTCACCATCACGGTTGGACGCACCACTTCAGTTGAACCCAGTGGCAGACCTGCGACCGCACGAATATGGTTTTCAAACTGCGAGCAGACAGCGCCTTCAATCGACCAGTGACCTGAGTTATGCACACGTGGTGCCATTTCATTTGCATACAGGCCTTTGTCTGTCACAAACAGCTCAAGGGTCAAGACACCCACATAATTCAAGTGATTGAGCAGGCGAGTGATGTAATCCTGCGCGACTGGCTGCAGATCCGCACTATTGGGTGCCGGAACGATGGAATGCGACAGGATGCCATTATGGTGATGATTTTCAGCCAATGGCCAGGTTTTGACATCACCATTTTGACCACGTACCGCAATGATGGATACTTCACGCGAGAAAGTCACAAAACTTTCGGCAATCAATTCACCAGCAGGGCCGAGTTCCGCCCAGGCCTGATCAATCTGATCTGCTGAACGTAGAACGAACTGGCCTTTGCCGTCATAACCACCACGAGAGGTTTTTAGCACGATCGGTAAGCCAAGCTCAGCAACGGCCGCCTGCAAGCTTTCGACTGAAGTCACCGCTTTATATGGTGCAACCGGAATTTCCAGTTCATCAAATAGTGCCTTTTCAGACAGACGATGTTGTGCGATAGCTAAAGCCTGACGAGGCGGATGCAGATCTTTGTTTTGCGTTAAAACGTCGACATCAGCTAGGGGTGTATTTTCAAACTCCAGGCTGAAGACATCTGCGCTATTGATGAAATCCTGCAAGCCATTTACAGCTTTTGTTGAGAAAACCGGACCCAAAGCCGCAGAAGGGCAGTCCGTATTGGCTTCAAAGAACGTACATTGAATATTTAGAGGTAGTGCGGCTTGTGCCATCATCCGACCTAACTGGCCGCCACCAAAAATACCGATGGTTTTATCCATTGTGTTTGATCCCGTATTAAGCTTGGACTTACATTTGACCTGGAATATTGTTACTTGCGACTTTCTCGGTTTGTGCCGCGCGGAAATCTGCGACATTTTTTGCGATCTCTGGACGGGTTAAACCTAAAATCTGTGCTGCCATAATGGCTGCATTGGTTGCACCGGCAGGACCGATCGCCAATGTTCCTACGGCGATACCCGCTGGCATTTGCACGATAGAAAGCAATGAATCGACACCATTTAAGATCGAAGATTTGACGGGTACACCCAGTACTGGCAGATCAGTTTTGGCTGCACACATACCTGGTAAATGCGCTGCACCACCTGCACCGGCAATAATCACCTGAATACCACGATCACGCGCTTGTTCAGCATATTCAAACAGACGGTCCGGGGTACGGTGTGCGGAAACGACTTCGGCTTCAAATGGGACACCAAGCTGCTTGAGCATTTTGGCAGTGTGTTCGAGAGTTGCCCAATCTGATTGAGAACCCATGATAATACCTACGAGAGGAGTATCTTGTGCAGCAGCCGCATTCATTGCAAATTTTCCAGAGATTAAAGTAAGAAAGATAAATCTCGACGAGAGAGCCAAGCTTGAATAGGAATGCATATTATAGACTGATTTTTCAGCTTCATAAAATTTAACGGTCAAAGCAAGGCTCGATTTTTCTTATTTTTTTATTGGATTCTTAAAAACTGGAATAAAAATAGGGAAGTAGTGGCTAGTAGATGATTTCAGGAACTGCGGAATACAAAATAGACACAGCCACAGAGACATAGCGCTGCCCATAAATAATCCAGTTTAAACGGCTGTTTGAACAGAAAAATCATAAAGGGAACAAAGACCAGTAGAGTGACGACTTCCTGAGTAATCTTCATTTGACCCACCGCCAGTCCCTGTTGGGCTAATAATTTGGTCGCTGGAATCATCAGGCTATATTCAAACAAGGCAATGGCCCAGCTAAATAAAATCGCCTGCCACAGCGGTGCATCATGCGGCAGGAATTTGAGATGTCCATACCAGGCCAGGGTCATAAAACAGTTGGCAATCACCAGAAGAAATAGAGCCGGTAGCATCTGCATGCACTCTGCAAAAAGTTCGGGCTTATTTTACGATTTATTTTGCCAAAAGATATTCCGGAAGCTTGAAAATTTCCCTGAATTTGTCTGTGAAACAGGATTTAAAAAATCCCGCAGGAATGCTTGAACTTTGACTATCTTTTCGGTCAAAGCCTTGCTATCGTTGCTTGCAAATCGAATAAATCATGGCAACAGCACCAGTACAAAGTGATGTGTCAGGCAAAATGGAGTGAATTAGATGCATCTGCATATTTTGGGTATTTGTGGCACCTTTATGGGTTCACTGGCATTACTGGCACGTGATCTAGGCCATAAGGTGACAGGATCGGATCAAAACGTTTATCCACCGATGTCGACCCAGCTGGAAAATGCAGGCATTACTTTAATGCAGGGCTACGACCGCAGCCATTTACAGCCGCATCCGGACTTGGTGATTGTCGGTAATGCCATGAAACGTGGTATTGATGCGGTGGAATATATGCTCAATGCCGGTCTACCATATGTTTCAGGTCCACAATTCCTGGCCGATCATGTGCTGCAAGGCAAGCATGTTCTGGGCGTGGCCGGCACCCATGGTAAAACCACCACCACCACCATGCTGGCCTGGGTGCTGGATCAGGCCGGTCTGGAACCGGGCTTTTTGATTGGCGGTGTTCCGCTTGGCTTTAAAGAAAGCGCGCGTTTAGGTGGTGGCAAATACTTCTGTGTTGAAGCCGATGAATACGATTCTGCTTTCTTCGACAAGCGCTCCAAGTTCGTACATTACCATCCTAAGACGGCAATTCTAAACAATCTGGAATTTGACCATGCCGATATTTTTGATGATCTGGCAGCGATCCAGAAACAGTTCCACCATTTAGTGCGTACCATTCCAAGTGAAGGCCGCATTATTACGCCAATTACTGAAACGAATATTGATGAAGTGCTAGAGCAGGGCTGCTGGACGCCTGTGGTTCGTACTTCATTAGATGCCAATGAAAAATCTGAGCTTTATGCTGAACAGCTTTCAGAAGATGGTTCTCACTTCAAGGTGCTGCAACACGGTATCGTGAAAGGCGAAGTGAAATGGAATATGACGGGTCAGCATAGTGTAGCCAATGCACTAGCAACGATTGCTGCTGCTGAACATGTCGGTGTCTCTATTGAAACGGCTTGTGAAGCACTTTCAAACTTTGGTGGTGTTAAGCGCCGTATGGAACTGCTGGACACTGTATGCGGCATTGAAGTCTATGATGACTTTGCCCATCACCCAACTGCAATTGATACCACCCTTGAAGGTGCACGCAAGCGTTTAGGTGAACGTAAGCTGTGGGCGATTATTGAACCACGCTCCAATACCATGCGTATGGGCAGTCATAAAGATGGTTTGGCACATTCCGCGCGTCTGGCGGATGAAGTGATCTGGTATCAACCTGAAGGTTTGGACTGGGATCTGCAACCGGTAATTGACGCTGCGCCAAATAAAGCTGTAGTCGCACGTACTCTGGATGAGATTATCCAGACCGTAGTGGCTGAAGCAGGTGAGGGCGATGCCGTGGTGATCATGTCCAATGGCGGTTTTGGCGGGCTACATCAGAAACTGATTGGCGCTTTAAAAGCTTAAAAATTTATATGAAAAAGCCCGTAATAGCGGGCTTTTTTATTTTAAAAATTAAATTCGCTTTCTATCTTTTCTTAAGAAAATTGAACTTCATTCAAGTTCAAATCAACTTTCTTATTTCACTATTAAAACAGCTAAAATTTATCTTTCTTCTTTTCATTATCTTTTGTTGCAATCTGAACATAAGACTCATTGCAGTCTTTGAGTGCTCTAGGCACAATCAATAAGAACAACAGCATTTCCATTCTCTTTCATTCTCCACCCTCCTGATTATTTTCCAAGGTACAAAGTCAGCAAAAAAATAGCTTTATCTCTCTTGTTCAGACCCTCATTCCCTTAGGAGATCTGTCATGACAACAATGAAAGCCATGGTTTATTACGGCGCCAATGATATCCGCTTTGAAGAGCGTCCCATTCCCCAAATTCTGCAACCTACTGATGCCATTATCAAACTTAGCAAAGTCACCATTTGTGGTACCGACCTCGGGATCTGGAAAGGTAAAAACCCCGAAATTGAAGAGGTCGCAAAAGAAAAAAACGGCAGCTTTAATGGCCGGATTCTCGGTCATGAAGGTATTGGTATTGTGGAAGAAGTCGGTTCCGCAGTTCAAAACTTTAAAAAGGGCGATCGGGTGATTATTTCCTGTGTCAGCCGCTGCGGCACCTGTGAAAACTGTCAGAAACAGCTGTATGCTCATTGTAGAAACGAGGGTGGCTGGATCATGGGCTATATGATTGACGGCACTCATGCCGAATATGTCCGAACCCCATTTGCCGATACTTCTCTCTATCACCTACCAGAAGGTCTGAATGAAGATGTTGCGGTCTTTCTTTCCGATATTTTGCCGACCTCCCATGAAATTGGTGTGCAATATGGTCAGGTCAAACCGGGAGACAATGTAGCGATTGTCGGTGCCGGCCCGATTGGCATGAGTGCCTTGCTCACTGCCCAGTTTTATTCTCCAGCCAATATCATCATGGTCGATGTCGATGATAACCGGCTGGAATTTGCCAAAACTGTCGGGGCCACCCATACCGTGAATTCAGCCAATGAGGATGCTATTCAACGTGTACTGGAACTCACTGATGGGCGAGGGGTGGACTGTGCTATTGAAGCGGTGGGCTTGGAAGCCACCTGGAATATTTGCCAGCACATTGTGAAAGAAGGCGGCCATCTGGCCAATGTCGGTGTACATGGCAAATCCGTCAATTTTGAACTGAATAAACTCTGGATTAAAAACCTGACCATTACCACAGGTCTGGTCAATACCAATACCACCGGTATGCTGCTCAAGACCTGCTGTTCCGGCAAGTTACCACTGGAAAAACTGGCCACCCATCACTTCAAGTTTGCTGAATTTGAAAAGGCTTATGATGTGTTTAAACATGCTTCTGACGAAAAGGCTTTAAAGGTCATGATTGAAATGACTTAGATCATTATCGGCAGCAAAAAAGTCCGCTATGCGGACTTTTTTATTTTTTAGCATCAATTAAAAATAGGGAATATAACCACGCTGTTTATAACCTTGAGGAGAAGCAAGATTGGCCTGATTTTCATCCAGACGATAGAGCAGCTCCAGGAATCCACTCAACTGTTCCTGTTGCAATGCATGAGGTTCAAACTGACCTAAACCTAAACGTGAAAATAAAGAAGAAATTTCACTATGTTTATGGACATATTTCATCGACCATTCCGAGAAATGTGGACGTTCTACCGTTGCATCCTGAAAGCGAAGCACCTGATGATGGCGTGGATCACGGCAAATGCTCTGAAACAGATTTTCTACCGCCTCTGCTTCACCTTCCAGACATTGAAAAAACTTGCCGTGGGAATAATATAAAACCCCGTTAATCTGATGAGCTTTATTAAATTTTCTCGCTACAGATAATATATCGCTAAGATCCTGTAATAACTCTTGTTCAGATTCTATCCGCTCACTGGCGTAGCAAAGCTGTAGCATAAGGTCATCTCACTGAAGAAAGAATTAAAAGCATAATTTAATCAATTATTTTAATTTAAGTCGATCATTTTTTAAGCAAATATCCGTTTTTGCTTACATTGTTTTAGGTTTGCTTTTCCAAAGAAAACTTCTAACAATTACCTCCTGAGAGGAAATCAATGATTTCAGATATATAGCGATAATGATGAAGGAGTGAAACCTGATGTTAAAAGATCTGATTTTCACTGTAGCGTTGTTGTGTATATGTTTTATGCTTTTGATTATGCTGAATGAGATGGCCTTGACGACCGAGACCAACATTTTGCTCAGTTCAGTTTTTGTAGGCTGGACACTTTTACAGTTTGTTCGCCGTCGTATGTTTTTTTATATCAGTGTAAGCCTGATGATAGGAATACTTACGCTGTTAGGCAAATATGAAGAAGTGTTATGGAACAGCATAGGCCTGATGGCAGGTTATGGCGTATATAACCTGCTGCAGCGTATTTCTGTACCTGCACTTAAAGGCAAATTACAACATATCTCTATCTTGGATAAGTTTAATTCAATTGCTAAATAGCAGCTGCCACATCCTGTAGGCTGCGATCACGTTTAAACATGACATCTACATAGGAACACTGGGGAATAATTTTTAAGCTATTCTTGCGGGCAAAGTCGACCAGCACATCCAGCATTTTGCGTGCTACACCTTGACCGCGTAGGGAATTATCTACCCAGGTATGATCAGCCACGATGGTCGATGCTTCTTGCCACTGATATGTAATTTCAGCAAGACGTCGACCATCTTCCTCCATAAAAAATACACCGCCGCGTTTTGAATCTTGATGTTGAATGTCCATACTGAAGGCTGATCCCTTAATAAAATTATTGGTTTATTTAATTTAAAACATCTTCCTGAAGAAATAATATGAATTATTGTTAAGTTTTTAATATTGGATGAAATTTTTTATTTTCTTTCATCATTTCCTGTGATTTTTTTTCAAATATTGATAACTTTTTATTTCTCTATTTTGCCTGATTGAGGGTGATGCAGTTTGAGTCATCGCATGTCACCCCAAAAATTTAATTTTAACTACTCCCTAATTCAGAATGACAGGATTAGAATGCAGCATCTTTTTGCATGCAACTTCGTATGTCTGACTCATCTTCCGCTTCTTCTGTCACCAAGCAATGGATTGGTGTCATCGCTTTAGCCTGCGCGGCTTTTATTTTTAACACCACCGAATTTATTCCTGTGGCATTACTGAGTGGAATCGGGGAAAGTTTTGCCATGTCCGCCACTCAGGCCGGTATCATGCTGACCATTTATGCCTGGATCGTGGCCCTACTATCTCTTCCGATCATGCTGCTCACTAAAGCCATAGAACGGCGTTTTCTACTGATGCTGGTCTTTGCGGTCTTTATTTTAAGTCATGTGCTGTCCTATTTTGCCTGGAGTTTTAGCACGCTGGTGATCAGCCGGATAGGGATTGCCATCGCACATGCCTTGTTCTGGTCGATTACCGCTTCACTCGCGGTTCGGGTCGCACCGAAAGGTAAAGAGTTTCAGGCACTTGGTTTATTAGCCACAGGAACGGCGATGGCGATGGTGCTCGGTATTCCATTTGGCCGGATGATTGGTGAGGCGTATGGCTGGCGTAACAGTTTTGCCCTGATTGCGTGTCTCGCATTGATCATTTGCCTGATTCTGGCCAAAACCTTGCCATTGCTTCCAAGTGTCAATTCAGGCTCCCTCAGCAGCTTAAAAAGCCTGATCAAACGTCCAAGCCTGATGCTGGGCTTTGCCCTCACCATTCTGGTGATTACGGCGCAGTTTACCGCTTATAGCTATATTGAACCATTCTCCCTGAATATCGCCCACTTTGATTCAGCCCAGACCACAACTTTACTTCTGGTTTATGGCGGGGCAGGATTCCTAGGCTCCTATCTGTTTGGTCGTTTTACTGCGCAGTTCCCAAAAATGACTATTCCTGCTTTTACTTTTGGATTGGTTATTTCCATGCTGCTGTTATTACCACTGTCGAGCACAGTCACAGGCCTCTCTGGCTTATCTCTGCTGTGGGGTTTGAGCATCATTGGTTTCAGCCTGGCCCTACAATCTAAAACCCTGAATCTGGCTGCAGATGCTACAGATGTTGCCATGGCCATTTATTCAGGCCTGTATAATGTCGGTATTGGCGGAGGAGCTTTGCTTGGCAGTATAGTCACGCTTCAGATTGGACTATCGAGCATTGGCTGGGCCGGAGCAGGGCTGGCGATCCTTGGATTTCTGCTTAGTCTTTATTTGGTTCAGCGCCTAGACTTTTTGCCCAAAGCCGCTGATTAAACGCTGCTTTTTGTAAAATAATTTGTGATTATGCATAAAATCTGTCATGCTCATCTGATATTGAGCAATTGCTCAAACAGAATTGAGTTTGAACAAGGGGAGTAGCCTCCTCCAAACGTTTAAAAATGAAATTTCAGTTTTTAAACGTGTCAGAATATCGTCATTACACTTTGCAAAAAGTCGGTATCTGAGCATCTTGAAATGCCACTGGATCTCCTCCAGTAGAGCACAAAGATGTAGGCAAGACCTTGATCATGTTGTTATAGATGTTTTTCATCTGGCAGCTGGTCAAGGTTTTTTTATGGCCAGTCGTCCGATGTGGAGAATTCACATGGAAACAATTGGTACGCTCTGGCTGTATCTTGTCTTTTTCGCAATTGTCGCCGTCATGCTGGTGATCGATTTTGTCGGCTTTAAACATCAGCATGGTCAGGAAGTAAAAGTCCGTACCGCTGCCTACTGGAGTGTTGCCTGGGTCAGTATAGCGACTATGTTTGGCGGTGCATTATGGCTGTATCTGGAACAGACTTCAGGGGCTGCTCTGGCAAACCAGAAGGTGATGGAATACTTTGCCGGTTATTTGCTGGAAAAATCTCTGGCAATTGATAATGTCTTTGTCTGGCTGATGATCTTTGCTGCCTTTGCTATTCCTCCTGCACTGCAACGCCAGCTGCTGCTCTATGGCGTTTTGGGTGCCATTATTCTGCGGACCATCTTTATTTTTATTGGCGCATGGTTCGTACAGGAGTTCTCGTGGATTCTGTATATCTTCGGTGCCTTCTTGGTGTATACCGGTTTTAAATTCCTGCGCGGTCAGGGAGAAGAGCATACCAATATTGAAGATATGGCAGTTCTGAAATGGCTACGCAAACATATCCGGATTACGCCGCAAATGCGTGGCAATAAATTTTTTGTGCATCAGAACGGTGTCCTGTGGGCAACGCCATTATTTCTGGTGCTGATTCTGGTGGAAGCTTCTGATGTGATCTTTGCGGTAGACTCGATCCCAGCCATTTTCGCTGTCACCACCGATCCCTTTATTGTTTTAACAGCGAACCTGATGGCGATTCTGGGTCTGCGTGCCATGTTCTTCCTGCTCGCTGGTGCTGCATCAAAAATGTACTATCTGCCTTATGGCCTCGGGATCATTCTGGTCTTTATCGGCTTCAAGATGCTGATGCTGGAAGTATTCCATATGCCGATCTGGATTTCCCTGAGCTTTATTGTCATTGTGCTGACGATTACCGCATGGTTATCAATCCGTCATAGCAAAAAATACAATGAAACAGCGCTATAAATAATTGCTTCGTCATTCCTGATAAGTCCGCAAAATGCGGGCTTTTTTTATTTCAGGCCAGTGATCGTTTTGGCTACTTTAATGAACATCATTTTATTTATTTAAGTCTTATTTAAATATCTCGTGATAATTACTCTGATCTTGGCTGCTATTTTGCATTGTTAAAATTTGGGGATTTTTAGTTGCGTATTTCCCCTACAAGGTAGAACTTTTCAGCTACAATCAATCGAAAAAATTACAAAGTGCAGGTTTTCAATGTCTTCTCACATTGCAACGACAGCCATCCGCGGTCGTTTCCTCGATATCCAGAATACAGTTGCCCAAGCACGTGAAATTCACGACCAAGTGCGTTATATAGAAGATGGTTTACTCATCATAAAAAATGGAATAATCCAGTGGTTTGGCTCATGGCAGGAAGGTCAGCAGCAGCTCCCTGAAGGTCTGGATATTACTTATTATCCTGAACAGCTCATCATTCCGGGTATGATCGATACCCATATCCATTTCCCGCAAACTGAAATGGTCGGTGCTTATGGGGAACAGCTACTAGAATGGTTAAATACTTATACCTTCCCGACTGAGATCCAGTTTCAGGATCCGGCGTATAGCCAGAAAATTGCACAGTTCTTTATTCAGGAATTGCTGAAAAATGGTACAACCACAGCTTTGGTGTTCTGTACCGTTCATCCGGCTTCGGTAGAAGCACTGTTCGAAGCGGCTACAGCACAGAATATGCGACTGATAGCCGGTAAAGTGCTGATGGACCGCCATGCACCTGAAGCCCTGACCGATACCGCAGAATCTGCCTATAGCGACTCCAAAGCCCTGATTGAGAAATGGCATGGTAAAGGACGTAATCTTTATGCGATTACGCCACGTTTTGCTCCGACCTCAACGCCTGAACAGCTGGAAAAAGCAGGGCAGTTAAAAGTCGAATATCCAGATATTTATGTCCATACTCATCTTAGTGAAAATAAAAACGAGATTGCCTGGGTAAAAGAACTCTTTCCGGAACGTGAAGGCTATCTGGATGTCTATCATCATTATGGGCTGACCGGCGCTAAATCCGTATTTGCGCATTGTGTGCATCTGAAAGAAGGGGAGTGGGATTGTATGCATCAAACCGACTCTGCGATTGCCTTCTGTCCAACCTCAAACCTGTTCCTGGGTAGCGGTTTATTTCCGCTGAAGAAAGCCTGGGATAAAGGCGTGAAAGTCGGCTTAGGTACCGATATCGGGGCAGGAACCTCCTTTAACCAGCTACAAACCCTGAATGAGGCTTATAAAGTACAACAGCTGCAAGGAGAAAAACTTTCGGCTTTTGAGTCGCTATATCATGCGACCCTAGGTGGTGCGAAAGCCTTAAGTCTGGATGACCGTTTGGGGAATTTCAATATGGGCAAAGAAGCAGACTTTGTGGTGCTGGATCTCAATGCCACCGCTTTACAACAACTACGGCAGAGCAGAGCCAAAAATATTGAAGATACCTTTTTTGCACTGACCATGCTGGGAGATGACCGTAATATTGCAGCAACTTATGTCTATGGACAGGCTGTCTATGTCAAGGCCCAATAAATCGCGTCAGCGTAGGATCATTTTGGCTGCAATCTTCGCCGTCTGTGTCTTTGCGCTGAAGAGAGATTCACAGCAGCTCAAAAATTGATTACATTTACAGCAAGTAAAACAGGTGCATCTCAAGCAAGGATGTATTAAAATTGCTGCAATTCAGGTGTTGCAGGTCAACACCTTTTTTATTTTGCTATTTTTATTTTTTAGGTATCTACCCATGACCGTTCAAATGAGCGTAATGATTTCCGCTGAAGAAATTCAAGCTAAAGTCAAAGAGCTTGGTGCTAAAATCGATGCACACTATGCCAATAGTGACAAAGAGCTTGTACTTATCGGTTTGTTACGCGGTTCAGTGATTTTCATGGCAGACTTGTGTCGTGCCATTACCAAGCCACATGAACTCGACTTCATGACTGTATCCAGCTACGGCGGCGGTACGATTTCGAGCCGTGATGTCAAAATCCTGAAAGATCTGGACGGTGAAATCCGTGGTAAAGATGTGCTAGTGGTTGAAGATATTATTGACTCAGGTAATACCTTAAGCAAAGTCCTGGAAATCCTGCAAACCCGTCAGCCAAACTCAATTGAACTGTGCACTCTGGTGAGCAAACCTTCACGTCGTGAAATCGAGCTGGAAGTAAAATTCTTGGGCTTTGAAGTCGAAGACAAGTTCATTGTTGGTTACGGTCTGGACTATGATCAAAAATACCGTCATATTCCATTTATTGGTGAAATCGGCCTTTAAGAACCGGTTTAAAAGAAGTGGCTTCGTGCCACTTTTTTTATTTCTTGAATCATTTCAGTAACACAGCAAACAAAAACGCAACAGCCCGTTGCAGGACATGACTTTTTTCAGTGCTTTTCTTGCCGCAAGATAAACATGACGTAAAAACAAAGACATGATAACAAGGAGTATGCTGATGTGGTCAATTATCGTTGCGATTGTGGTGGGTTTTATTGCGGGTCTGGTTGCACGCGCGATTCATCCTGGTGATGACAAGGCTGGATTCATTGTTACGACCCTGCTGGGGATTGCCGGTTCACTGGTTGCGACCTTTGCTGGACGTATGCTGGGCTTGTATTCCCAAGATTCTGCCGCAGGCTTTATTGCCTCAGTGATTGGTGCCGTAGTCATCCTATTTATCTATAATATGGTGACCAAACGTAAACGAATCTAAGCTCTGCTTGGAATAAGTTTCTTTCATAAAAAGAGCACCTAGATAGGTGCTCTTTTTTTATTGAGCATAGTCAGAATTTTACAGGCCGAATTCTTTGAAACCTTGTTCAATCTGTTCTGCTGGCTGAGCGCCCATGACTTTAAAACCATTCGAGAAAATAATCGCTGGTGTGCCATTTACACCGAGTGATTGTGCCAGCTGTTTATTACGTTCAATCGGGTTGGCACAGCTCTTTTTTGATTTAGGTTGTATACCTTGACCAATCAGGTCTTCCCAAGCCTGTGCTGGATTTTTTTCACAATAAACCTGTTTGGACGGCGCAATTGACTGCTGTTTTAAAGGCAGAATGAAGGTATAAATCGTGACATCTTTGAGTTTTTTCAGCTCTACTTCAAGTTGTTTACAATACGGGCAATTTGGGTCAGAAAAGATGGCAAGCTGACGTTTTCCTGTCCCTCTGACTGATTTAATCGCATCCTGTAGCGGTAACTTTTTCCAGTCGACACTGTTTTGTTTGAGTAATAAATCCTGAGTCAGATTATGCTGGTCCTGAATACGGAACATTGAACCAGCTAGGAGATGCTGGGCATCTTCATTCAGATAGACAATCTGCCCCTGCATGGAACCGCTATAGATTCCTTTCATTTCGGTGGGCTGAATATTTTCAATTTTCAGGTTGGGACTGTTTTTTGCCAGATTGGCTTTAACTGTATTCACATTGGCAAAGCTAAGGCCAGGGAAGAGGGTCAAAGCCAGCAGCATATTTCTTATTTGCATGAATGTCCTGCTCAGGTCCAAGTTAAATGTGTTTCGATTTTAGTCTTTTTAAAAAGAAAATTCTGACTATTTTATGTAGCCTGATGTTCAAATCGAACTGATCAATCAATCATGTTTCACGTGGAACATTGCCCCTTTAATACTGATTCACTTCCACCGAGATATGCACGATTTCGTCATGAATAGAGATCGCCTCACGGATTTGATCAGCACTAATAGGGATTCCTGTTTGAACGGCAACAAAACAGGAAAATTTACCTTTACCGACTCTCGATACATGCAGGTCAGTTAAGTGTAGGTCGTTCCCATATTCAGCAATGACTTCACGTATTTCTTCGACCACTGGGGCATCCATATCGGCATCCAGTAAAGTCTTGGCACTTTGCTTTAGCAGGCCAACCGCCCAGCGTGCAATCAGGACTGAGCCGACCAGTCCCAGTACTGCATCGAGAAAATCCCAGCCCATATATTTTCCAGCAAACAAGGCAATAATGGCCAGAACAGAAGTCACGGCATCAGCAACCACATGCAGAAAGGCCGCTTTATGGTTCAAGTCATGATGACCATGATTATTATCATGCTCGTGATGGGAATGTCCGTGATGATGATCATGGTGATGGTGCCCATCATCATGCAGCAACCAAGCACAGGCCAGATTAATCAATAGTCCTAAAATCGCGATTGGAATGGCTTCGCTATAATGAATCTGAACTGGCGAAAATAGACGTTCTACTGAATGAATCGCCATAAAACCGGCTACTACAAGCAATAAAATTGCACTGCTATAACTGGCCAGAATTTCAATCCGCCAAGTACCCATATTAAAGCGGGGATCATTCGCATAATGGCGGGCCGCTTTATAGGCAAAGTAAGCCAGCCCCAAGGCCAATACATGCGAGCCCATATGCCAGCCATCAGCAAGTAAAGCCATTGACTGGAAGATCCATCCCCCTAATACTTCCAGCACCATCATGACGGCAGTCAGAATCGTGGCAAACAGAATCTTTTTCTGTGCGAGTGGATTACCTTCATCAAATTGATGGCTGTGCGAATTGGCGGTATGTTTTTGCATAAAAGGGAACTGTTATTAATACTCCCCCCTAGTATATTTATTTTTGGAGATTTGTGGTGAGTCATGTACATGATGATAAAAAAATATTAAACCGGGTACGGCGCTTGCAAGGTCAGATGAACGCCGTAGAGCAGTCTCTCCAGAATCCTGAGACAGGCTGTATTCAGGTCCTGCAACAGGTTGCAGCCGTTAAAGGTGCCATAAACGGTTTGATGAATGAATTGATCGAAACCCATTTAAGAGAGCATGTCATTGGAGAAGCTGCAGTCAATGAAGAAAAACTGGCTGAGTTTTTAAAATTATTAAAACGTTATGGCTGATTGTTTAGCTCAATATTTTTGTTTTGTTTACAGCAAGATAATTGACCGCTTTTTCATCTAACCGATACACTGCCACCCATTCTCTTCTTTCTTCCACATCATTCTTTTTAAAGTGTGGTGAAACTTTTACGGCAGCTACATGACAGAAAATATCTCATGGCGACCTTTCGCCATGGTCAGTCTTGCATTGATTATGGGTACCATCGGTACAGCACTGGCAAGTCCGCTTTATCCCATTTATCAACAGATCTGGCATTTATCGCCAAGCCAGATTACCTATATTTTTGTCGCCTATATGTTTGGCTGTCTGGGTACCTTGTTATTCCTGGGACGTACCAGCAACACGATTGGTTTCTTAAGAACCCTGCAAATTGGTCTGGTATTTATTAGCATTGGCTTGGTCATTTCAGTCTTTGCCGAGAATGCGCTGATTTTGTCGGTAGGCCGTTTTATTATTGGTATTGCTTCAGGTCTGATGACCACTTCAGCAATGCTGGGCATGATGCAAACCATTCCAGAGACTCATAAGCAGCTTGCACCGCAGCTGGTATCGATTCTGACGGCCATAGGCTTTGGTTTGGGGCCGTTTGTGGGTGGAGTGATTGCGCAGTTCTCTCAAACCCCATTAATTACTCCATACCTCCCAATTATTCTTGGGGCAGTGCTGTGTTTTGTCGGATTATTCTGGCTAAAAACACCTGCTTTTGAACGCCAGCCTTTTAGTATTGCACCGAAATTACTGCGTCCTGAACCTCAGTATCATGCTGTATTCATGATTGTGGGATTGACTGCATTTAATGCCTTTGCTGCTTTCAGTTTATTTGCTTCACTGTCACCGTCTTTTGTGCAGGATATCTTACCTTGGCATGGTCCTTTGGTCAGTGGTACCGCCATTACCTGCATTTTGCTGATTTCTGCTGTGGTGCAGTTCTTTGCTAAAGCTGTTCCTGCAAAGAAATGTCTGAATATTGGCTTGATGATTATGCTGGTGAGCTTGGTTAGCCTTGCTCTTTGTATGATCCTTAAAGCAAGTATCTTGTTCTTCGCCAGTGATATCTTATTCGGGATTGGACATGGTTTTGCCTTAATGGGCGCATTCGGTGTGATTCATGCGATCACAACCTTGCAAAATCGGGCAGCCGTGATGTCGACTTACCTGTTTATTGGCTATTTGGGCACGATTGTGCCGATTATCGCGGTGGGGTATCTGGCTGATCACTTCGGCTTAGGATTTGCCGTGATCAGTTTCTGTGTGGCGATCAGTGCACTCTGTCTAATCCTTTGGTTATGGCATCAAAAATTGCAACTAAAAGCCTAATAAAAAAGCCCACATTTGAGGGCTTTTTTATATAACTTAAGGATTATTTTCCAATACAGAACGATCCAAAGATCTTGCCCAGCAGGTCATCCGCACTAAAGTCACCCGTAATTTCGCCCAGCGCATTCTGTGCCAGACGTAAAGACTCTGCGACCAGTTCACCTGCGTTATACACTACAAGTTGCTCACGGGCTTCAGCTAGATACATCTGAGTGCGCTTCATTGCGTCTAAATGGCGGGTACGGGCAATAAAGGTATCTTCTTCAGGCTGGAAGCCTGCATGCGCTGTAATCGTATCTATGAGCGATTGAACGCCAGTTTCCTGCTTGGCTGAGACAGTAATATGACGGAAGCCGTTAAAATCCCCCATGACAGCATCGGCACCGGTCAAATCGGCTTTATTCCCAATCAGGATCAGACGTTTTGGCTCGAGATGCTCGGCAAAATATTCTTGAGCGAGTTGTAATGGGTCATCACCTTGGCTCAGGTCATAAACCAGCAACAGCAGATCGGCCTGTTCAATTTCTTTAATCGCGCGGCGAATGCCTTCTTTTTCCACGATATCGCCGGTTTCCCGCAGACCAGCAGTATCGGTCAGGGTAATCGGCAGGCCATTCAATGTGATCTTTTCATGCAATACATCACGGGTTGTCCCTGCAATATCGGTCACAATCGCACGTTCATTACCTGCTAGGGCATTGAGCAAGGAAGATTTACCTGCATTCGGTTTACCGGCAATCACCACTTGTAGACCTTCGCGCAGTAACTGACCCTGACGTGCAGATTGCTGAACCTGAGTGACGGCATTCGCCACGCCATCCAGCAGATTTAAAATCTTGCCATCCGCCAGGAAGTCGATTTCTTCTTCAGGAAAATCAATCGCCGCTTCGACATGCAAACGCAAATGAATCAGCTGTTCTAATACCGTATTGACCTTAGTCGAGAATGCCCCTTGTAGAGAACGCACTGCAGACCGGGCAGCCGCTTGGGAGGTCGCATCAATCAGATCGGCAATGGCTTCAGCCTGTACCAGATCCAGCTTGCCATTCTCAAAGGCACGCATCGAGAATTCACCGGCTTTGGCTGCAGTGGCACCCAGTTCCAGCAAACGGCCCAACAGGGCATTTTGAATCACCGGGCCACCATGCCCTTGCAGTTCCACTACATCTTCACCGGTAAAGGAATTCGGATTCGGGAAGCAGATCACCAGACCTTCGTCCATTACTTCACCGGCTGCATCATAGAACTGACGGAACCCGGCAAAACGGGCTTTGGGCAAATCTTTTTGGCTCAAGGCCTGGGCAATTTCATAAGACTTGGGACCCGATAGGCGAATGACACCTACACCGCCACGTCCTGGGGGAGTTGCAATCGCAGCAATCGTAGTTCGGTCGAGCATAACATTCACCTAGAAAAACTTAAAAATACAGCAAAAAAAATCCGCTCAAGATTACCATCTTAAGCGGATTTATTCAGCCCATCAGTACAACTTAGTTGACTGGTGTTGCCTCATCGCGTTTAGCACGGTCTTTGGCAACAGATTTGTTGATCAGTGTTTGCTGCAAGATTGTGATCAAGTTGTTCACAATCCAGTACAACACCAAACCTGCCGGGAAGAACAGCAAGAATACTGTAAAGATCACTGGCATAATCTTGAACACTTTCGCCTGCATTGGATCAGTTGGCTGCGGATTCAACATCTGCTGAATATACATGGTCGCACCCATGATCAATGGCAGGATGAACCAAGGATCCATTGAAGATAAATCTTGGATCCAGAACATCCATGGTGCATGGCGCAGTTCTACAGATTCCATCAGTACCCAGTACAGTGCCAGGAAAATTGGCATTTGCAGTAACAATGGTAAACAGCCAGCAAGTGGATTCACCTGCTCACGTTTGTACAGTGCCATCATTTCCTGAGAGAAGCGCATACGGTCTTCACCGAACTCTTCTTTCATGCGTTGCATTTCAGGTGCAATCACACGCATTTTCGCCATAGAGCGGTAGCTCTTCGACGACAATGGCCACAGGATCAGTTTCACCAGTACGGTTAACAGGATGATTGCCCAACCCCAGTTACCCACTAGACCATGGAAGAACTCAAGACCAACAAACAGCAGTTTGGCAATTGGCCATAACCAGCCATAATCTACAGTCTGGTTCAGACCAGTCGCTAGGTCTTTCAGCTCCGATTGAACTTTTGGACCAGAGTAGAAGGTCGCATCGATTTCAGCTACGGTGCCTGCAGGCACATTGAAAGTTGGAGAAGTAAAACCAATGATATTCATGTTATCAGTTGATTTACGTGATTCCAGCTTCGCACTGTAGGCTTCACCATTGGCTTGAGTCAATTTCAGGTTACCTGGCACCCAGGCACTCACGAAGTAGTGCTGCACCATCGCAACCCAGCCGCCTTTGGCTTCGGTATTCAGTTTTTCTTCAACAAAGTTGTCAAATTTTAACTTGTTGTAGTTTTCATCCGGTGTACCCCAAGCGCCGCCCAGGAACGTTCCCAGTGTGAAGATACCCTGATCAGATTTACCTGGATCTTCGGAATTGTCACGTTTGATCTGACCGAACATCTGACCTTGCCAGGTCTGGCCGCTGCGGTTGACCACTTTGTGATTCACAACTACCGGATATTCACCTTCAGTAAAGTTGAAGGTTTTAATGACTTCTACACCATCAGCCGTTTTAAAGACCATAGGTACAGAAAGTACTTTGACAGTTTCGCCATCTTTATTTTTAGCGGCTTTGGCATCTGCCAGTGTATAAGCCGTTTTTTCCAGCTCATAGGTTGGACGGCCACTACGGCTGCTGTCCGGTCCATTCAGACCGATCAGGCCCGACTGAGCGACATAAGTCCGTTTCGCATCGCTTTCCAGCATGACGAACGGTTCATCGCTGTCTTTATTCTTGTCATGATTGAGTAATTCAACACGAACAATATCACCACCTTTAGGATTGATCCAAAGATGATAAAGGTCAGTTTGTACTGAAATAAGCTGCTGACTTACAGGTGCGGTGGCATCCGTTGCTTGCTGCGCTGGCATATTTGCTTGTGGCAGATCAGAGGCGGTCGTCGCCGTCTGAGCATTTGGCAAATCTGCAGATACTTCATGTGAAACAACCGCAGCTTCTTGCTGTGGTTTGGTTTCAGCATTGCCATAATCTTTTTGCCACGCCAAAATGAGCAAATATGCGACAACAAACATGGCTCCGAGAATTGCAATCCTGGCCCATTGTTGCATATGTATTACCCCAAGTGGTTAGAGTGATTTTGGTTCAATAAACGATCACGAAAGGGTACAGCAACGTGAAGCGTTTGAGAATCTATTTGCTGAAATGAAATAAAACGAATCGCTTTCGGGGGAACCGGATCATATCCAGAGCCACCCCACGGATGACAACGGCAAATACGCTTAGTAGCCAGCCACACACCACGTACAGCTCCATGTGTATGGACTGCTTCCAAGGAATATTGAGAACATGTTGGAATATAACGACAGCGTGGTCCCAATAAAGGACTAATCGCAATCTGATAGAAACGTATTAACCAATGCAGTAAACGTACCATTGGCCATCTCTACTTTTGTGGGGAGGATGATGCTATTTTGGAATGCTTTTTGGCAAGATGGTTGAGTTTCTGCCAGGCAAATTGTAATTGCTGATGCAACTCTGCGTTCGGCACTGCTTCTATACCTACTTTAGGCATAACCACAATATCCAAATCATCTAGTTGCTGTTGATGCAGGCGAAAACTTTCGCGAGCAAGTCGTTTTACTCGATTTCGTTCGTGCGCACGGCGCACTTTTTTCTTGGCAACAACTAAACCCAAACGGCTGTTTGGCAGTTCGGAATGTTTTGCAAGAAAAAGGAAATGGGGTTGATGCACTTTAAAAAGCGCACCATCAAAGACTCCTTTATAATCTGCAGCACAGCGTAAACGAAGCTCTGTACCAAAACTATAAAGTGTAGTCATAACACCCAAAATCGGCAAAGCCTAACTGATTAAACAGTTAAGCTGTGACGACCTTTTGCACGACGGCGAGCTAGAACTTGACGACCAGCTTTAGTAGCCATACGAGCACGGAAACCATGAACGCGTTTACGCTTTAATTCAGATGGTTGGAATGTACGTTTCATATTGAAACTCCAAAAATGATCTTTCTATAAAGGTCCGCGATTTTAGTGCTCATTGCTTGAGCTGTCAATGCAAAAGCCACTTTCTTTTCAAATAAGACTGAAATCAAAATTGTAAATAGGGATTAAAAAAATTGTATTCAAATACCTATATATAAGTTAACCACAATATAACTATCTGTTTTAAAATTAAATATAAGTTATTAACACTTATATCAACATAGTTATCCACAACTTATGTGAAATCTAAATTTAACTCCTGAGTTTTGAATTTAAATTTAAACTTTTCTCAGTTATCCACAAAAGAATCGAATCTTATAAATAAATTCAAATTTATAAATTTAAATTTATTACTATTAGGGTGGACTTTTTCTGTGGAAAAGCTAATTTTGTATTAAATAAACAAAAACTTAGTTTGTGGATAAAACTGTTTTTATTAATTTTATACTTTGTGGATAACTTTGTGTTATATTTTATCCACAGCTTGCGGATAAACTTATCCACACCAGCTTTTTAAATTTAAATTTATCCACCATGACTGCTTTTTGCGCAAAATCTGTGGAAATTGCCATGACAGATGTGGATAACTTGGTTAGAATGGCGACCCGCTTTGGTCGCGGTCAGCCTTTTTGATTAACAATGGAATGAATAGGGGATTCACATGCTTTGGACAGACTGCTTAAATCGCTTGCGACAAGAGCTCTCTGGAAATGTCTTTACAATGTGGATTCGCCCGTTGGTTGCGGAAGAGCTGGACGATACCCTGCGTCTTTATGCACCTAATCCGTATTGGACGCGCTACATTCAAGAGCATCATCTGGAACTGATTTCAATTTTGGCCGAACAGCTGTCTGAAGGTCGCGTACGTAAAGTTGAAATTCTGGTGGATTCGCGTCCAGGTGCAATTTTATCTGCCAGTGAACAGCCAGCGACGACAACAGCGGCTTTGGAATCTGCGCCTGTGGTTGCGCCAGCGCCGCGTCCTAAGAAAGAAAAAGAAGATTCAGGCAAAAATAGCCGTAAACGTCAGCTGAACCCTTTATTTACCTTCTCGTTATTTGTTGAAGGCCGTTCTAACCAGATGGCGGCTGAAACCTGCCGTAAGGTGTTAACCCAACTTGGGGCTTCACAGCATAACCCGCTATTTTTATATGGTCCGACTGGTCTGGGTAAAACCCACTTGATGCAGGCCGTCGGAAATGCATTATTACAGGCAAAACCCAATGCCCGCGTGATGTATATGACTGCAGAAAGCTTTGTGCAGGATTTTGTCAGTTCCCTACAACAGGGCAAGGTTGAAGAGTTTAAGAAAAACTGCCGTTCACTGGATCTTTTGCTAGTCGATGATATTCATTTGCTCGCAGGTAAAGAAGCCAGTCTGGTTGAGTTTTTCTATACCTTTAACGCGTTGCTGGATGAATCGAAGCAAATTATTCTCACCTCGGATCGTTACCCTAAAGAATTGACAGAACTGGATCCACGTCTGGTTTCACGTTTTTCCTGGGGACTTTCTGTGGGTGTGGAACCACCCGATATTGAAACTCGAATTGAAATCTTGCTAAAAAAAGCCGAGAACACCGGTGTAGATTTACCACGTAACTGTGCGCTATTTATCGCCCAACAAGTAGTGGCGAACGTACGTGAACTGGAAGGTGCGCTAAATAAAGTGGTAGCGATCTCGCGTTTTAAAGGAACGCCGATTGATCTGGATGTGGTACGTGAGTCTTTGAAAGATGTCCTCGCAATTCGTGCCCGTACCATCAGTACTGAAAATATCCAGCGTGTAGTGAGTGAGTATTTTCGCATTCCGCTTAAAGAGCTGGTAGGTCCAAAACGTACCCGTATTTATGCCCGTCCACGTCAGCTTGCAATGGGTCTGGCACGTGAACTGACTGGAGACAGTTTCCCGGAAATTGGTATGGCTTTTGGTGGTCGAGATCACAGTACAGTCATGCATGCCTGCGAAAAAGTGCAAAGCTTGCGTGAAGAAGATCCGATCTTCAATGAGGACTATAAAAACCTGCAACGCCTGTTGCAGAGTTGACCTAAAACGCTCAAATTCTGTTCTTGCTATGCGGCCTGTTTTGCCGCATAGTTAACTGCTAAAAATTCAACTTTTATCTTATTAATCTTCAGCTTTAGAGGAATGTACCGTGCGTTTAAAAATCGCGAAAGAAAGCTTACTGAATGTTCTCTCACATGTCGTAGGAGCGGTTGAACGTCGCCATACCTTAAATATTCTTTCAAACCTGAAAATCCAGGTGACTGCTGAAGCTTTAACCGTTACTGGTTCGGATCTGGAAGTGGAACTGGTTGCCAGCACACAGTTGTCTGAAGGTGCATGCTTGCAAGCGGGTGAAACCACTGTTCCAGCACGTAAGCTGATTGATATCTGTAAATCTCTGCCATCAGCAGCCCTGATTGATCTGCAAATTACCGATGACCAGCGTTGTATCCTGAAATCTGGAAATAGTCGTTTTGTGCTCGGTACTTTACCTGCGGATGACTATCCATTACTGAATACTGAAAATACCCAAGGCACGCAAGTGACTGTGACTCAGCGCGAATTAAAGCGTCTGTTTGAAAAAACGGCTTTCGCAATGGCAGTGCAGGATGTGCGTTTCTACCTGACCGGTACTTTACTTGAAATTGATGCCAATCAGCTTCGTGCGGTAACGACAGATGGCCACCGCTTGGCACTGTGTGAAACAGCAGCACAATCGACAGCAACTCAAGCGATTCAAGCCATTGTTCCACGTAAGGCGGTCGCTGAATTGCAACGTTTATTAAGCGTTGAAGATGAGCAGCTTTCTCTGCTGATTGGCCGTGAATTATTGAATGTGACCATTCGTATGGCCAGCCGTGATAAGGATCAGGCTGATATTACAGTTCGTTTCACCACGAAACTGATTGACGGTAAATTCCCGGACTACCGCCGTGTGATTCCACGTGGTGGCGACAAGAATGTGATTATTGCGCATGACGTGTTTAAGCAATCTTTACAACGCGTGGCTATTTTGAGTAATGAAAAACTACGTGGCGTATTCCTGAACTTTAATGCCGGTTCATTACAACTTCGTGCCAATAACCCGGAACAGGATGAGGCGATTGAAGATCTGGCCATCCAGTATGCAGATGCACCACTGGAAATGTCATTCAATGCGCAATACCTGATTGAAGTGCTAGGGGTACTGGACGGTGAAGATGTATCGATGACCATGACTGAAGCGAATCAGTCTGTGCTGGTTCAGGATCCATCTCATACCGATCAGACTTATGTCGTGATGCCAATGCGTGTCTAAGCGACAGCTGAGTTAAGCCAACGCTATGCATATTACGCGTCTTCATATTGAACGTGTACGAAACTTAAAAACGGTTGCACTCCAGGGATTGCAACCGTTTAATGTTTTTTATGGCCAGAATGGTTCAGGCAAGACTTCAGTACTGGAAGCCATTCATTTACTGGCCACAGGACGCTCCTTTCGTACCCATATCCCGAAAAATTACATTCAGCATGGCGCCTCGGATGCGATTGTGTTCGCCCAATCGGAAACTGAAAAAGTCGGCATGCAAAAAATGGCCAGCGGGGAACAGCTGATTAAGGTTAATGGCGATGCGATTGCGACTCAAGGCCAGCTTGCTAAAATGTTGCCCTTACAACTGCTTGATCCACAAAGTACCGATATTATCGATCATGGCGCCAAACCACGTCGTCAGTTATTGGACTGGTTAATGTTCCACGTGGAACCAGAGTTTTATCATGCCTGGCAATATTATTCACGAGCCTTAAAACAGCGGAACAGCCTGCTTAAATCCAAACGTTTTCTAAGTTTGTCTGATCTGGAACCGTGGAACCAGATGCTGAGTGAGTATGGCGAGATTTTGCACTCCCAGCGTGTCGGCATCGTGGAACAGTGGAAGCCATTTTTTGAGGATGATCTCAAGCATCTACTGCCTGATCTGGAGATTTCTCTGGAATACAGCCCTGGCTTTCACAGCGAAAACGGCCTGCTGAATGACCTGACCAATCATCATGATAAAGATGTGGAACGACGCTATACCGAATATGGTCCACATCGCGCAGATTTGCGTATCAAGACCCCTTTGGGGGATGCTGATGTGATCCTGTCCCGTGGACAAAAAAAGCTTTTAATGATGGCACTTAAACTGTCGCAAATCGCAATGCTGCATTCTTGTAATAAGGAAACTGTGGTATTATTAGATGATGTGACAGCAGAATTAGATTTAACCGCACAACAACGTTTAATTGAGCGATTGAGCCAGCTTGGTAGTCAAGTTTTTATTACCACTTTAGACCATGAATCAGTACAAAAGCACCTACATGATCTGTCTATCTCATATCAGTTATTCAATGTTGAAAACGGTACAGTTCAAGTTGTTGTGCAATAGTTTTTAAATTTTTACCTATCTTTGGATAAACCTATATTTCACTAGGGAGAAACCATGAGTTCAGAAGATCAAGCTGCTTCTCAAACAGAACAAACCACTGAAAAAGCTTATGATTCCTCTAGCATCAAGGTATTACGTGGTTTAGACGCAGTACGTAAGCGTCCAGGCATGTACATTGGTGATACAGACGATGGTACCGGCTTACACCACATGGTCTTCGAGGTCGTAGATAACTCGATTGATGAGGCGCTGGCAGGTCACTGTGATGAAATTTTAGTGACTATTCATGAAGATGAATCAGTTTCAGTATCAGACAATGGCCGTGGTATTCCGACCGACATTCACCCTGAAGAAGGCGTGTCTGCTGCAGAAGTGATTCTAACCATTCTGCATGCTGGCGGTAAGTTTGATGATAACAGCTATAAAGTTTCTGGCGGTCTGCACGGTGTAGGTGTATCCGTAGTAAATGCGTTGTCAGAAAAACTGGAATTAACTATTCATCGTGCCGGTAAAATCCATGAACAGGAATACCGTCATGGTGATCCACAATTCCCGTTAAAAGTGGTGGGTGAGACCGATAAGACCGGTACTCGCGTGCGTTTCTGGCCAAGTGCTGAAACCTTTAGCCAAACCATTTTTAATGTCGACATTCTGGCACGTCGTTTACGTGAACTGTCTTTCCTGAATGCAGGTGTACGAATCGTATTACGTGACGAACGTATCAATGCCGAATACATTTTTGACTATGAAGGCGGTTTGGCTGAGTTTGTTAAGTACATCAATCAGGGTAAAACTCACCTGAATGACATTTTCCATTTCACTACTCAGGCAGAAAATGGCATTGGTGTGGAAGTTGCACTGCAATGGAATGATTCTTATCAGGAAAATGTACGCTGCTTTACCAATAACATCCCGCAAAAGGATGGCGGTACTCACTTAGCCGGTTTCCGTGCAGCACTGACCCGTGGTTTAAATAACTACATGGACAGTGAAAATATCCTGAAAAAAGAAAAAGTTGTGGTTTCAGGTGATGATGCGCGTGAAGGTTTGACTGCGATTGTGTCAGTAAAAGTGCCTGATCCGAAATTCTCTTCACAAACCAAAGAAAAACTGGTGTCGAGTGAAGTGAAATCTGCCGTTGAGCAGGCCATGAACAAGGCATTCTCTGAATATCTGTTAGAGAATCCACAGGCGGCTAAATCAATTGCAGGCAAGATCATTGATGCAGCGCGTGCCCGTGATGCGGCGCGTAAAGCCCGTGAAATGACCCGTCGTAAGAGCGCGCTGGATATCGCCGGTCTTCCAGGTAAACTGGCGGATTGCCAAGAGAAAGATCCAGCTTTATCTGAACTGTACTTGGTCGAAGGTGACTCTGCGGGCGGTTCTGCAAAACAGGGCCGTAACCGTAAGATGCAGGCAATTCTGCCGCTAAAAGGTAAGATCCTGAACGTGGAACGTGCCCGCTTTGACCGTATGATTTCTTCTGCAGAAGTGGGCACGCTGATTACGGCACTCGGCTGTGGGATTGGTCGTGAAGAATATAACCCGGACAAGCTGCGTTATCACAAAATCATCATCATGACCGATGCTGACGTGGATGGTTCACACATTCGTACGTTGCTGTTGACCTTCTTCTTCCGTCAAATGCCGGAACTGGTCGAGCGTGGTCATATCTATATTGCGCAGCCACCATTGTACAAGCTGAAAAAAGGCAAACAGGAACAGTACATCAAGGACAATGATGCACTGGAAACTTACCTGATTTCGAATGCGATTGATGAGCTGGAACTGCATATCAGTGCTGATGCCCCTGCGATTCGTGGGGAAGCTCTGGCCAATGTGATTACTGATTATCAAACTTCACAAAAGAGTTTGGCACGTTTAACTGTACGTTATCCTGCAAGCTTGCTGGATGCGTTGATTTCACTGGAAGCATTCAAGCTGGATCAGTTGGAAGATAAGGCTTATGTAGAAACTTGGGGTGAAGACCTGCGTGCAGCGATTGAAAAAATCCAGCCAAGTTTACGTCCTGAATTGAGTCTGGAACGTTTTGAAAAAGATGTTGATGGCCAGATCGTAGAAAGCTGGTTACCACGGATTACAATTTATGTGCATAACCTGCCGCATCATTACCTGCTAGATGCTAGCCTGCTCAGCTCAAGTGAATATGCACGTTTACTGAAAAATTCGAAAAGCTGGTTCACGCTGCTTGAAGAGGGTGCTTATTTACAGAAAGGTGAGCGCAAGATTCAGGTCAGCAGTTTCCATCAGGTTTGGCAGCACATTCTGCAAGACTCTCGCCGCGGCATGATGATCCAGCGTTATAAAGGTCTGGGTGAGATGAACGCGGACCAGCTGTGGGAAACTACGATGGATCCGGAAAACCGTAACATGCTACAAGTGACGGTGCAGGATGCAATTGAAGCAGACCGCATGTTCTCTTGTCTGATGGGGGATGATGTGGAACCACGTCGTGCCTTCATTGAAGAAAATGCCTTGAATGCTGATATTGATACCTGATCCATTGGAATAAATCGAAACGAAAAAGCGCCTTTTAAGGCGCTTTTTTTACGTAAATTTTCTATTAATGCCGGATGAACTGTTTAGAATAATTTTAATCTAAGCAGTTTTTAGACCAATGATCCGCTGATATTAGGTTTCAAAAAAGCCTGGTTCAGTAGAATCAAGTCTTATTTATAAAGAGGTTTATCCATGGATAGCCAGCTTGAAGAAATACGTGAGATCTGGGCCAATGCATTCTACAGTGGCGACTATGATATGCTGCGCCACTATGAACATCAGGACTTTCAGGTGGTTTTTGAACAGGAAGGTCGTGTAGAAAGTAGTTATCTGCGTTATGACCGGATTGCTCATGCGGTACAAAATGGCGTATGGAAACCGTTGAAGCCAGATATAGAATATGAAGAATACGAGTACAATGAAGATCAGACCGAATGCCGGATCTTGATTGGACTGGAAAATAATAAACAGCGTCTTCAGGAGATCTGGAAGCTAGAGGATGAATGGAAAATTCTAGAACTTAGATTTTTGAAATCCTAAAGTTCCAATGATTTATTAAGTTACTTCGAAATTTTCTAAAAATATTTGAATAGTGTTGTTTTAAATTTTGTTTGAACCTTGATCAATCGTGTGGATAACTGCAAAGTTATCCATATTTTTTTATGTGAATAAGATAGTATTTATCCACAAGTTATATTGTCTTTCTTATCTCTTAATTTTTTAAATTTAAATTTAAATTTAATTTCTCTATCTTGTGGATAAGTGTTTTTAAATTTAAAATGGGTTTTTGAATTTAAAAGACTACTTGGAGCCATATCTTCTATGTTCTTTAACGGCAACCAGTTCAGGTGAGTTTTTATCTGTTTTTAATGGTAAATTATATAAATAACTTAAAAATTAATGGTTTATATTGATATTGTAGATTTAATTAACAATAAGCGTGGAACATATTTTAATTATAAAAATCTTCACTGTAGTGAAACTACACAATTAATTTAATAATCAAGTGAACTTTCAATTTTTTATTACTGAATCATAGGCTTATAGATTTTTCTAACTTTTACTTCTATAGCTTAGTTTCTTTAAGCTGGATCATCACGTGACCTAGTGCCAGTTCATTTGATAAACAGGCAATAGATCTGAGCTTTTAGAAACTGAAAATAGAAAAAAATACGGTTTATAAAATGGTGATCAAAAATAAAAAAAGCGCCTAACGGCGCTTTCTATTTTTTAATGATTGTATTTATGGGGTCAGAATAATCTTGCGGCAGTCTTCTTCACGTTTATCGAAAATACGATAGCCTTCAGCAGCTTCTTCCAGTTTCATGCGATGGGTGATAATCACTTCTGGAGACAGCTGGCCATTTTCTACATATTCAAGTAATTGTGGCAGGAATTTATGCACATGCGTTTGACCCATTTTAAAGGTCAATCCTTTATCAAAGGCATCACCAAACAGGAAGCCATGAATTGGACCAGCATATACACCTGGCACACTCACCACACCACCACGGCGTACTGCGGCGATACATTGACGTAGGGCAAAGCCGCTCGAACCTTCAATTTTTAGATTCGTCATCACAGTTTCAAGCAAACTGCCTTTGGCCTCGAAACCAATCGCATCAATGACGGCATCAACACCACGATGACCGGCAGTATTTTGAATAATATATTCAGCTGCATCGACTTCATCAAAATTCACTGGAATTGCACCATAAGTTTGATGGGCGAAACGCAGACGGTAAGGGTGGTGATCGACCATAAAGATCTGTTCGGCACCCAGCATACGTGCGCAGGCAGCCGACAGTAAACCAACTGGACCAGCACCATAAATCGCAACACTGGAGCCGCGAGTGACCTGGGCATTGGTTACAGCCTGCCATGCAGTAGGCAAGATATCAGTCAGAAACAGGACTTTTTCATCCGGTAATGATCCTGGCACTTTAAATGGGCCCACATTACCTTTAGGCACACGAACATATTCAGCCTGTCCGCCTGGTACACCGCCATATAAATGGCTATAACCAAACAGAGCCGCACCTGGTGGAATTTGTTTCTTATTGATAATTGCACCACGGCCAGTATTGGTATTTTCACAGGCAGCCATCAGTTCATGTTCACAGAAAAAACAGTGACCACATGCAATCACGAAAGGAATAATTACCCGGTCGCCTTTTTTGACTTCTGTGACTTCAGGGCCGACTTCTTCTACAATTCCCATAAATTCATGGCCGAAAATATCGCCATCTTCAGTGGCCGGGATTTTACCCCGGTATAGATGCAGATCTGAGCCACAGATGGCAGTCGCTGTCACCCTTAAAATGACGTCATCTGGTTCCTGAATCACTGGATCTGGAACGGATTCAACTCGTACATCCCGAGCACCATGATAGGTAAGAGCACGCATGCGGATTTCCTCTCTCTAGTTCAACATTAAACAGACTCGTATCAAGGCTGCCAAAAATAAAAAACACTTTTATTAGAGCCTTATGGGTCAAGAAATCGCTGTAAATTAATGTATGAAATAAGACATCCGGGTGTTTAAAAAATAAACTTATATAGGATTTGCGTAATTCACTACAAAATATGTCAAAAAACGGTTTCGATAAAAAAATCAGGGAAAAGATGGAGAGAGCAATATATAAAAAGTATAAAAAAGAGATTAGCTCCAGTTGCAGCTAATCTCTAAGATTTGAATCAAGGTTTAAAACTTAACCTTCCTGAAAAGATTGCTCCAAACTTTCTAGCTCCATCATCAGTTCTAGCATTTGCTCTTCGGCAGTTTCCAGTTTCTGTTTCAGTTCAGTTTGCTCGTTCATAAGTTTCAGCAAGTCATCTTTACGTGCAGCTTCATATAAAGCGCTATCTGCCAGCAATTCTTCAATTTCTGCCAGACGCGGTTGTAACTTGTCAATTTGCGCTTCGCATTTTTCGATATTCTTGCGAATCGGACGAGTCTGCTCACGACGCTGAGCGGCCAGTTTGCGCTGTGCTTCCTTATCTACTTTGGCTACCACCACAGGTTTAGCTTCTGTTTCTACTACCTGTGCTTTGGCTAAGGCATTCTGTGCATTGATCTGCTGTTGACGCGCTTCACGTAACCATTTGGCATAGTCCTGCAAATCACCCTCAAATTCGGTACAACGTCCGGCATGTACTAACAGCAATTCATCACATACTGTCGCAATCAATTGACGTTCATGCGAAACGAGTACCACCGCACCTTCAAAATCCTGCAAAGCCATAGTCAGGGCATGGCGCATATCCAGATCCAGATGGTTTGTCGGTTCATCCAGAATCAGTACATTTGGACGCTGCCAAACAATTAAAGCCAAGGCCAAACGTGCACGTTCACCCCCAGAGAAACTCTCACATGGGGTATCCATGCGCTCACCGCTAAAACCGAAACTGCCGAGGAAAGAGCGTAAAGAAGCTTCACTGATTTTTGGATCGGCGATGCGCGCCAGTTGTAGCATTGGGCTGGCATTAGCATCCAAAGCATCCATCTGGTGTTGAGCAAAATAACCAATATTGAGTAATTCTGAGGCTTTACGTTGACCATTTAATAAGGGCAAATCTCCGACTAAGGTTTTGATTAGGGTTGATTTACCCGCACCATTCATTCCCAGTAAACCAATGCGAGAATTTGGGGTGATTTGCAGGTTAATTTTGCTGGCAATCGATTTATCGCCATAACCAATTTCCGCCTGTTCCAAGGCCAGAAGTGGTGAACTCATTTTGGTCGGTTCACGGAAACTGAAGGTAAAAGGCGTATCTACATGAGCAGGGGCGAGATCCTGCATACGCTCCAGCATTTTGATCCGGCTTTGGGCCTGACGTGCTTTAGTTGCTTTGGCTTTGAAACGGTCAATAAATTTTTGTAAATGTGCTCGGGCTTCTTGCTGTTTCTCAAAGGCCTGTTGCTGTTGCGCCAGACGCTCGCTACGGGTCACTTCAAAAGTTGAATAATTACCGGTATAGAGGGTGAGTTCCTGATTTTCGATATGCAGAATATGATCCGTCACGGCATCCAGAAAATCACGGTCATGCGAAATTAGCACTAAAGTGCCTTCATACGCCTTTAACCAGTCTTCCAGCCACAAGATCGCATCTAGATCCAAGTGGTTGGTCGGTTCATCGAGTAATAGCAAGTCTGAACGGCTCATCAGGGTACGGGCCAAATTCAAACGCATCCGCCAACCGCCTGAAAAGCTGGAAACATCCAGGCGAATCTGATGATCCATAAAGCCTAAACCAGCCATTAACTGTGCTGCTTTAGAGGGAGCGGAATAGCCATGAATCTCGTCAAAACGGCCATGTAGCTGTGCCAGTTCTGCATCAGAAAGCTGTTCCGTATGCGCTAGTTTAGCCTGTATATCCCAATACTCTTCATCGCCTGACAGAACAAAATCAATGGCTGGCATATCTAGGGCTTTAATTTCCTGAGCCATATGCGCTACGGTCCAAACGGATGGACGGGTTAGCGAGCCCTCATCTGCACTGAGCTCACCTAAAAGAGCCGCAAACAGGGTGGATTTTCCTGCACCATTCACGCCGGTTAAACCAATTTTCCAGCCGGGATGAAGCTGCATGGAGGCTTTTTGAAATAACACTCGCCCACCACGGCGTAACGAAACTTGGTCTAACTGAATCATTGAACTTACTAACAAGGGCAAAAGAGAATGCCGCTATTCTAATGGAAAGCCGAGAGAAAACAAAAAATCTTCGTTGCAGTTTATCCTGTTCAGGCTTTAAAAATTTATAGATTCATATATGATGAACTATGTTTTGAGTAAATACTCTATTTTGTTTAAAAACCGAAAGATAGAGCCATCAAGGCTCATAATAATATTGAGTAGAATAAAAATGAAAAAAGGATTTTTAATTTTATCTGCACTGGGCCTATGGGCTTCGAGTGCACATGCTGCCCCAGTCAATGTCTGTGTATTTGATTTACTGGGAAAATCGGGTGAATCCTTCAAACTGCTGGAAGAATGGACATTAGCCAGCAAGCAGTGGGGGGCTACGGTTCAATTGATTGCTTATCAGGATGAAGCCAAAGTCGATCAGGATGCCAAAGCCGGAAAATGCGATGGCTTCTATATGACCTCCATGCGCGCGCGAGCTTATAACAAATTTGCAGGCTCCATTGATGCCATTGGCGGCGTTCCTAATAATGACATTGCCATGAAAGCGGTGAGTTATGTGCTGGATAAGCGTAATACCAAGCGCATGACCACTCAGATTGGCAAGGAAAAATTTGAAGTAGCCGGTATTGGCCAGATTGGTCCTGCTTATATCTTTGTCCGTGATCGTAATATGAACAAGCTGGAACATATTAAGGGCAAGAAGTTTGCTGTGCTGCATTATGACTATGCCCAAACCATTATGGTGAACCGGGTAGAAGCTGTACCGGTAAATTCGGAAATTTCCAATTTCATCCGTAAATTTAATCAGGGTGAAGTGGATATTGTGGCAGCGCCCGCTTATGCCTTTAAACCTCTCGAAGTGACTAAAGGACTGGGCCAAAAAGGAGCCATGATTAACTTTCCGGTGGTCAATGTCACGGCAGATCTGATTATTCGACCGGATAAATTTCCGGAACAGTTTGCAGCCAATTCCCGACAATGGTTTGTTAAGCAGTTACCACGCAGCTTCGCGATGGTAAAACGGATGGAAGCAGAAATCCCGCGTAAATATGTTCTGAACCTGAGTCGTGAGGAACAGGTCAGTTATCAGAAAATTCTGCGTGAAGGGCGTATGGATTTAACCAAACAGGGCATCTATGATGCTGGCATGATGACGGTATTAAAACGGGCACGCTGTACTGTGGAAAGAACCAATTTCGAATGCTCAATTAGTGGTGAATAGTTTTAAAATCATGTATATCTTTGTAACTACAGCGAATGAAATGTAATTCAAAGTAGCTAAGCTAAAATATTAAGATGCTGATATATTTATAAAAAAATAAGATAAAAGAAATCAAGAAAAACTGATTTATCTTTATAGGCCAAAAAGCCGCTTTTATCTGGAGTAAATGCTCTATTTTTTTGAAATAAATTTGCTTAATATTTGACGCGTGTACGGACACTCAGCTAACAACAAGATTTCAAAGGATAACTAAAATGAAAAAAACACTCTTATCATTGGCTGCATTTTCTGCATTTGGTTTTGCAGGTGTAGCACATGCAGAAAAGGTCGATATCTGTGTGTTTGACCTACTTGGTAAATCTGGCGAGTCTTTCCAGATGGCTCAGGAATGGGCACTGGCAGCAAAAGGCTGGGGCGCAGATATTAATCTGATCGCCCGTCAGGATGAAGCCGTCGCTGACAATGACTTTAAGGCTGGCAAATGTGATGGCGTATTCATGACTGCCATGCGTGCCCGCCAATACAACAAGTTTGCCGGTTCAATCGATGCCTTAGGCGGTGCTCCAAGTAATGCCATTGCACAGCGTGCGATTAGCTTCGCTTTAGATAAGCGTAATGCGGCTAAAATGGTTACGACCATGGGCGGTAAAAAATATGAGGTGGCCGGGATTGCGCCACTGGGTTCAGCTTTTATCTTTGTACGTGACAAAAATATCAACTCTATTGAAAAAGCGGCAGGTAAGAAGTTCGCCGTACTGGGCTATGATGATGCGCAAAAAATCATGGTTCAACGTGTAGGTGCACAGGCCGTAGTATCTGATGTATCTAACTTCGTGGCTAAGTTTAATAATGGTCAGGTCGATATGGTAGGCGCACCGGCGTATGCGTACAAGCCACTCGAAATCTATAAAGGTTTGGGCAATAGCGGTGCCATGTTTAACTTCCCGGTACTGCATGTCACCTCTGATTTTGTGATCCGTCCAGAGAAATTCCCGGCTGGTTTTGGCCAGAAGTCTCGTGACTGGTTCATTAAAAATCTGCCTAAGAGCATGGCAATGATCAATCGTCTGGAAGCCGGTATTCCGGCGAAATATAAGCTGAATCTGAGTGCAGAAGATAAAACCAAGTACCAGAAGCTATTACGTGAAGGGCGTATGGATATGACCAAGCGTGGAATCTATGATGCCAGCATGATGTCGGTACTGAAACGTGCGCGTTGCTCTGTCGATAAGGCCAACTTTGAATGTTCACTTTCTGGCGAATAATTTGATTTTTAAGGAAAAAAGCTTAGATTTATCTAAGCTTTTTTTATATTAAACAAAGTCAGATCTGCCATTGCAGATCACGGCAAAGCGGTTAAGCTGATTAAAAATAATGCTTTCATGTTTAGTATAAAAAACAATAACATGTAGCACTTAAAGCAGATAACAAAAACAAGGCAATCAAGGAAAGCAAAATGATGCAGAGAGGATGGAAAGCCCTGGCTGTAGGTGCAGTACTCGCGGCAGTTTCAGGTCTGGCTCAGGCAAAACAGGTGGTATGTGTATTCGATCTGGTCGGCAAAAATGGTGACGTCTATGCCGTAATGAAAGACTATCAGCTGGCCGCAAAAAACTGGGGCGCTGATATCGAGCTCAGGGTAAATACCAATGAAGCCGTCGTCGCAGAAGATTTTAAAGCTGGTAAATGTGACGGGATCAGTGTCACTGGTATGCGTGGCCGTCAGTTCAACCGTTTTACTGGTTCACTCGATGCGATTGGTGCAATTCCTGATCTGAACCTGGCGGTAAAAGTTATGCAAGGCCTGGCGAGTCCGACCTTTGCCAAGCTCATGGTTCAAGGCAAGTATGAAGTCGCAGGAGTGATTCCGGTAGGCGATGCCTTCCTGATGGTCAATGACCGAAGCATTAATACAGTTGCGAAAGCAGCAGGTAAAAAAATTGCTGTACTTGACTATGACGAAGCACAAAAAATCATGGTTCAACAAGTGGGTGCACAGGCAGTCAGCGCCGATGTGACCAACTTTGGCTCTAAATTTAACAATGGCCAGGTCGATATTATTGGTGCGCCTGCTGCCGTATTTAAACCGCTAGAGCTGCATAAAGGTTTGGGCAGCAAGGGTGCCATTGTGAATTATCCGGTATTGCAGGTCACTGGTAATATCATTATTCGTCCAGATAAATTCCCGGCCGGATATGGACAAAAATCACGTGAATGGGTGAAGAGCCAGTTACCACGTGCTTTTGGTATTTTAGGTAAAATGAAGGCAGATATTCCATCTAAATACTGGATGGATATTCCTGAAGCAGATAAGCCGGGTTACCAAAAGCTGATGCGTGATTCGCGGATTGATCTGACCAAACGCGGTATTTATGACAAACGTATGATGAAGTTACTCTGGCAATTCCGCTGCAAGCAGAATCCGAAAAACTTCGAATGTGCATTACAGGATGAGAACTATAAACAATCCTGATAAAATTACTCTGATTTGACTTTTAATCTGTACAGACTGACCATATATTGAGTGTGTTATACTTGAAATATGGTCTTTTCTTTTTAAAGACATTCCATTCAACAGAGGAATCCGCCATGAATGCTCAAGCGCTTGTGCTCACCGACAATGCCGCAAATAAAGTACGCCAGTTGCGTGACAGTGAAGGTAACCAAGACTTAATGCTCCGTGTGTATGTCACCGGTGGCGGCTGTTCAGGTTTCTCTTATGGCTTTAACTTTGCGGAAAGCCAAAATGAAGATGATGCAGAATTCGTCAATGGCGATGTCAAAATGCTGGTCGATTCTCTAAGCTATCAATATCTGGTCGGTTCAGTGGTTGACTATGTTGAAGGTCTGGAAGGTTCACGTTTTGTGGTACAAAACCCGAATGCGACCACGACCTGTGGTTGTGGATCTTCATTCTCGATCTAATACCTATCAAGTTGAATAAAAAAGTCCTCATATGAGGACTTTTTTATATCTGAAGAAAGCTTAACTTTCCAGTTTGACCGCTTCAAGCAGGTCAAAAATCACTGTAGTGACATCCTGACTCAGTTCGCGGTTATTAAATATCTCGTAGGCTGTAATGGTAATGTCCGTATCACTCGGCAACAGACGCTGTTCTTCCTCAATCAAGTCATTGATCGGTAACAAAGTCTGTTTCACTTGCAGATGCAAAATATCCTTAAATTCAAGATTTTCATCATCCAGCTCGATCAGCTGTTCATTGAAATAAGGCAGCAAAATTGAATGAAGATAAGGTTGAATATCCTCGATATCAAAGATCTCGATATCACGGGTTTCATCAATCGTACTAATGTGGTCATTTACTTCAATTAAAATATGGTAGTAACTCACATGAATCTCCAAGAAAGTTGGCCTAAGACGTCCTACTGTTCTTCACAATAACATGAAATGAAACCAAGTTGTATTTTTACTAGCCTAAACACATAAATAATATAGGGAATTAAAACCTGAATGTTATCGGGTATACAATAGGGTCTTGTCTGCCGGGCGTAGTTTGAAATCTTGCAGATTCTGTTCACCCAATACAGGATACATTAAGGCTTCCGGATCATTATGATGATAGAGACCCAAGGCATGGCCCAGCTCATGTGCCAAAGTTAAACGTAAATCATCTTTGGCATCAAACTGGTAAATCTGGATCTTATCTCCCATAAAAATACCCTTATGAAACTGGCGTGGGGGAAAACGCTGCTGGGCCTGCTGGATATTTCGCTGATGGCTTTGCACACTGTTTTGATGAACAGAAACTTGCTGATTAAATGAAGATAGCTGTTCCTGAAGATAGGCATATTCGCGCTTAAAACTTTCCAGTTTAGGCTTGAGCATTTCCATCTCATACTGAAGCTGTTCACGCTCGGCAGATGAGCTGGCTTGTTGACGGCGTTGCAATAAAGTTTGAAATTCAAACTCAAGCTGACTTTTTTGCTGGATCAGTCGTTGCTGCTGATCTTCCAGATTTTTCTGTGAAACTTGCAGATTGCTGACTTCACGCTGATATCTGGCTTCATCGGCAAGTAACTTTTTTTCAACCTTTTTAAAGGCTTCATAGTCCTGTTGGCGTTGATCATAAATCAGTTGAATGGCCAGCTGAGCATTCTCATCATAGACCATCAGATCATCGCGATTGGTTCCTTCATGCCAGATCTGAATAGCTTCCTGACTTAATTGAATGACCTCATCACGGGTCAAGCCAAAACCGGGATCGACTTGGTCAATCCGGAAACGTAGGCGCGTATCAAAAGGATGGGTCAAACGGTCAGCCAGGGAATTAAATTTTAATTGTGGATGGGTCTTGGTTTGTAGATACAAAAACAGTGACACAATGAAAACGACAATCCCCAGAAAGCTTAAAAGACGCATAGTGTTTTTTTAAATATTGTTTGGCTCAATGTAGCTAAAAAACCAGAAAAATCCTAGCGTCAGAGCGATAAAAAGTGGCAATAAAAAACCGTGCTTATGCACGGTTCTGTTCAGGTCAGATTATGATTTTTTACCTTTCCACTGTTCAATCTGTCTTGGCATATTGGAATGATAGATAAAACCAAGGCCTATACCATTCAATAAGAAGATCATAAATTCAATTAAATATTTCAGGTTATAGGAATGTCTGGTTTGGTGATTAAAGGCATACAGCGTGATTTCAGATTTAAAGATCTGGAAAATAATATAGCTCAGCAATCCAATAGCTAGAATGATAAAACCTTTTCCGGAAGGGTAACGCTGAGGTACAGCCAGGATCAGTAATACAATGATAGCAATCAGGAAACCCAAGGAAAAAGAAGCTTCAATTCCGAAAGTTTGCAGGTAATTAAAAGGCGCGAGTACCACATTCGGCGGTAAGATCAGAAGCAGATTGCCCATCGGGTAGAGCAGCATGATCGCAAGCCCGGAAGCCAGAAGAAAAAGCTTAACAAAATTCTGCATACGTTTTTATTTTTAAGTTATTTATTTCATTATAGTTTAATTAAAAAAGATTCTATTGCCTATGTATTGAACAAAAAAAAGACCGCATAAAATGCGGTCTTTTTCTCAAAGTGACAAATTATTTTTTATCATCTTTTACTTCAGTGAATTCAGCATCAACTACGCCGTCATCTGCTTTTTGGGCTTGGCCTTCGCCGCCTTGGAATGCATTAGGATCGAAACCTTGTGCACCGCCTTGGCCTTGAGCTGCTTCATAAGCACGTTGAGTGATCGGCATAATAATGTTTTGCAATGCTTCAGTTTTCGCTTTGATTGCTTCAACATCATTTTCTTTCGTAGACGCTTCTAACTCAGAAACCGCAGTTTCGATTGCAGTTTTTTCGTCAGCAGTCACTTGTTCGCCAAGATCTTTTACTGCTTTTTGAGCAGAAGAAACTAGCGCATCCGCTTCGTTACGTGCTTTTGCAAGCTCTTCGAACTTACGGTCTTCTTCAGCATTCGCTTCAGCATCTTTGATCATTGCTTCGATTTCAGCATCAGACAAACCTGAGTTTGCTTTGATCTGGATAGATTGCTCTTTACCAGTGCTCTTATCTTTCGCAGATACTTTCAAGATACCATCTGCGTTGATGTCGAACGATACTTCAATTTGTGGCACACCACGTGGAGCAGGTGGGATGTCACCTAACTGGAAGTTACCCAACAATTTGTTCTGTTGAGCCATTTTACGTTCACCTTGGTAAACTGAAATGTCTACAGCAGGCTGGTTGTCCGCAGCAGTTGAGAACACCTGAGATTTCTTCGCAGGAATCGTCGTGTTTTTCTCAATGATTGGAGTCAACACGCCACCCATGGTTTCAATACCAAGTGTCAACGGAGTTACGTCAAGAAGAAGTACGTCAGTTTTATCACCAGACAATACCGCACCTTGGATCGCAGCACCCATTGCGACTGCTTCGTCCGGGTTCACGTCTTTACGTGGCTCACGACCGAAGAATTCTTGTACTTTTTGTTGTACAAGCGGCATACGAGACTGACCGCCTACCAGGATTACGTCAGAGATATCAGAAGTTGAAAGACCAGCATCTTTCAGCGCAATCTTACAAGGCTCAATGGTACGAGCTACAAGATCAGCAACCAAACCTTCAAGTTTTGCACGAGTTACGTTAATCACTAAGTGTTTAGGACCAGTCGCATCTGCAGTGATGTATGGAAGGTTGATTTCAGTTGCGTTAGAAGAAGAAAGCTCGATTTTTGCTTTTTCAGCTGCTTCTTTCAGACGTTGTAACGCAAGTGGATCGTTCTTCAAGTTCACGTTTTGTTCTTTCTTGAACTCTTCAACCAGGTAGTCGATCAATGCGTTATCGAAGTCTTCACCACCCAGGAAGGTGTCACCGTTAGTTGATAACACTTCGATTTGCTGGTCGCCATCAAGATCCGCAATCTCAATGATTGAAACGTCGAAAGTACCACCACCCAAGTCGTAAACTGCAACTTTACGGTCGCCTTCTTTCTTGTCCATACCGAACGCAAGCGCCGCAGCAGTTGGTTCGTTGATGATACGTTTAACTTCTAGGCCTGCAATTTTACCTGCATCCTTAGTTGCTTGACGTTGCGCATCGTTGAAGTAAGCAGGAACAGTAATCACCGCTTCAGTGACTGTTTCACCCAGGTAGTCTTCTGCAGTTTTCTTCATTTTTTTCAGAACTTCTGCAGAGATCTGTTGTGGAGCAAGTTTCTTGTCGTTTACTTCAACCCAAGCATCGCCATTGTCAGCTTTCAGGATTTTGTAAGGAACCAGACCGATATCTTTTTGTACCGCTTGGTCTTCATAACGACGACCGATCAGACGTTTGATCGCGAATAATGTGTTTTTAGGGTTAGTTACCGCTTGGCGTTTAGCTGATTGACCAACAAGGATCTCACCATCTTTGTACGCAATAATAGATGGAGTTGTACGTGCGCCTTCAGCGTTTTCGATAACTTTAACTTTGTCGCCTTCAAGTACTGCAACACATGAGTTTGTAGTACCTAAGTCAATACCAATGATTTTAGCCATTTGGATGTTTCCTCAAAAATTTTTTTGTGATTTACACTTGTTATCCGATATGAGAGCCGTTCAATTTTTTTCAAGTAAATTTTTAGAAAAAATTTCACAAACTCCCGATTTATTTAGCTTAAGCGCCAACCATGACCATTGCAGGACGTAATAAACGACCATTGAGGGCATAGCCTTTTTGCAAGACTGTACCGATTTCATTAGATTTGGCATTTGGATCAATACCGACTGCCTGATGCAATTCAGCATTAAAACCATTTGCGGTATCAACTGCGACTACACCAAATTTCTCTAGTGTATTGAGCAACGCTTTCAGGGTCAGTTCTACGCCTTCACGTAACGGGCCCTGTTCTTCCCCTGCAGCAACAATCGCGCGCTCCAAGTTATCCACTGTATCTAGCAGCTCTTTAGAGAACTTTTCCAGCACAGTGTCTTTATGCTTTTCTGATTCACGCTGAATACGTTCTACACTTTTTTGTGCTTCGTAAACTGCATTGGCAGTGCGTGCTTTTTCTAACTTTAAGTCACCTTCAAGTTGTGCAATCTGCTCTTGTAAAGATTCAACGGTAACTTCTACTTGCTCAGGTTCAGCTTGAGTTTGCTCTACCTCTTGTGTCGCTTGCTCTTGCTCAAGATCTTGAGCTTGTTCGTTCTGCTCAGTTGCCATTGATTTACTCCGTTTAAATGGGTTTTTAAACATGTACAGTCCTTGGGCGTCAGAGTTAACTGCGTTAATACTGAACTGCCATGATTGAAATTTTTAATTATTTAAAGAAATCGGGGCAGGGGCAAAAAATTCAAGCACAAGTACAGATTAATTTTAGGATTTATTTGGATTTAATGACTTTCATAAATGTAGCATCGTATTTTTAGATAGAAATAATAATTTTTATCTGTTTTAAATATTTTTAGAACCGGTGCATCATAGCGTCATTAACAGCGGCCTTGTTCTGAGGAGAGAGCTGAACCAGGTTACTGTTGCCTTATTTTTTTAAACTGTTTTTTCCAGTCGGATCCCTCACACATGGTCCGGCTTTTTTTTGTCCAGATTATTTTTTAGACATAAAAGCGATTAATAACTAAGCAATAAAGTATTACACAAAAAATGAACAACGCTATATTATTCATTTCAGATTCTATCGCTGTAGTTTCTTCTCTTTTTAGAAATGTGTTTTCGTGGCTTATCTTTTCTCTAGATAAGCCTTTTTTTTGCCTGAAATTTGCTACGGTTTTCGACCTATAAAATGAGATCATCTTCATCAAGACTATACTGAGTGAAAACATTTCTTCTATTCAAAGAAAATAACTGGAATGAGATCAAAACCATAAAACTGCGCCCATAAAAAAGCTCTGATTAAATCAGAGCTTCTCTTTTCATTTATATTTTACTTAATCACGACGATTACGTGGTCGCTGCTGTTCCTGTTTACGTCGCTGATCATTCCAGTGTGGATTATTGGAGCGGTTTTTTTGAACCCGTTTACGCTGCTGTTCTGCCACTTTTTTATGTTGTTCCAGTTGCTGGCGACGTTTACGTTCAGCCTGCGCCTGTTTCTGACGCTGGTTACTCAGATTTTTGCGTTGCTGTTCCAGACGTTGTCGTTCCAGTTGAGTTTTACGACGGTCCAGTTCTATTTGCCGACGCCGTTCCTGTTCCCAGTTACGCTGCTGAATATTTTTGCGACGTTCCAGTTCCAGCCTCTTACGTTGCTGTTCATATTCCCAGCGTTGCCGGTCATAGCGGCGGTCTTGATCATAACGATAGTCATAACCTCGATCGCGACGGTCATAACGTCCGTCATAATAACCATCATCAGGAAAAGCCACACAGCCTACGGCTAAAAATGCAGTGGCTAAGGATACCGTTATTATTCTTATCGCCATAAGCTATCTCCTTTTATACAGACTTCTACATCAAAGTCGCAAAAGTGCTGTAAAAATCTCACTTAAACTGTCAATGACATCTGATTAAATTCAGGTTAGCGTATTTGGCAGATGATCTATGTACATTGATATTAAGACTTATATAAGAATATGGTCACTAAAACCCTAATCATGTAGAAAAAATGAAGAATTATGGGAAAAGGATGAAAACTCATGGGTGTGAATAATCCGGTCACAAAATTTGTAATGGATAAGGGGCAGGGCACTGCAGCACGCTTGCTGGATTGCCTGCCGAGCTTTGCACAAGAACGTCTGGTAAAAGCATTGGATTATCCTTATGACTATCCTGATTTGGATCCTTATATAAAATGCTTGATGGCGATTCAGATCAAACAGGGACAGCACGGTTTTATTAGTGAAGATGCGGTGCGATCACGTCAACTGTTTGATGAACGCATGAAAGCTATTCAGGCGAAACCGACGCCGGTCAAGGCAGTCGAGGATCTGCGTCTGCCATTGCAAAATGGCACTATCTTTGCCCGACATTATCATCCGGCACCACAAAAAAAATTGCCGATGGTCATTTTCTATCATGGTGGTGCATTTATAGTGGGTGGTCTGGATACGCATGATGAGTTCTGCCGTTTATTGGCGGTGCATGCCAAGGTGCAGGTACTCAGCGTGGCTTATCCGCTAACGCCCGAATACAGTCCTTTGCAGATGGTACAGGTCTGTGAAGATGCTCTGGCTTGGGTACATCAAAACATTAAGCAGCTGAAAATCTATAAAAACCAGATTGTAGTGGCAGGGGATAGTGCAGGTGGAAATCTGGCGGCAGTGGTTGCGCAGCGGAGTGCCGATAAAATCTATGCACCTCGCGCACAGTTATTGCTTTACCCGGCTGTCGATTTTAAAAGCCGCCATCCTTCTTTTTATGCCTATAACCAGGGCCTGGTACTTTCAGCTCAGGATATTGATCTGGTGACCAAGCTATATGCTGAAACACATCAGGTCGAACTGGACGATCCGCTGATTTCACCGACCTATGGTGAACTGAAAAATCTGCCGCCTGCCTATGTGATTACTGCCCGTCATGATGTGTTGCATGATGAGGGTTCAATCTATGCACTGAAGTTACGTGAGAATGGGGTGCGAGTGTACTATCAGGAATATACGGATCAGGCACACGGTTTTATCAATCTGACCCCAATTCATAAACGTTCGAAAAAGCAGGTTATTGAACTCAGCAAGAATTTCCGTAAATTCCTGGATAAAAAGATCTGATTCAAAAATAGATGTAAAAAAGGTGTTTCACGTGAAACACCTTTTTTATTTTTTATGGATCTTGGCTTCTGGAAAGACTAAATTAAATTTAGGTACATAAAAGCTTTGTAAATATTTAGCTTTAGAAAAATCTGGGAATATATCCTGAGTATCTTGCCACTCTGCTTGAATGAGCTTGGATAAATAACCCCGGAATTGAGGGCTAAACTGATAATGCTGGGATTTCCAGGTTTGCCGGATTTTTAGCATGGAGCTTGGAAGATGATGACTATTTAAATAGAAAGAACGAGGAGATTTAGGTTTTTTAAGACGAAGCGTCATGCTTTGCTCACGATAAGTAATGCGGCAAATCGTTTCCTGTCCCTGTTCTTGCCAGTCAAACTCTGCATATTCTTTAGGAATACCCCACAAGTGCTGACCATGCACAATAGATTCATGAGTAGAGACATAAATTTTCGGAATAGTCGAAAGACGCCGTCTGCTAATTAAAGGATGATCCATAATGAGCAATTCATCATAAGGACCCACAGGAGAATGATGATAGCGCACTAATAGAACCTGAACGACACGGCCGAGTGGAGATGGCGCAATCCGAAAACTTTGAAATTCACGAATGAAATGAGGGGTAATCCAGTAATTTAGAATAAAACCCTCCCCCTGCAAATGCCAGGGCGGAAATTGATGGACGCTTTTCTCCTGTAGTAATGCATGGCTCATTATTATTCTCTTGTCTTTAGTCGGCAGGTCACTGCATTATTAGTCATGAAAGATTAATATGTTGTGAATCTCAACCTTTCTTTATCAGTAGATGAGTTAAAAAATGTTAAAAAAATCATTATCTGCTATCGCGTTGATCGCATTTAGCTTGCCAAGTTTTGCTGCCAATACCCTGATCGAGATGAAGACCTCATCCGGTAATATCGAAATTGAACTCTTTAATGACAAAGCACCGATTACGGTGAAAAACTTTGAAGAATATGTCAAAAGCAACTTCTATACAGGAACCATTTTCCATCGGGTCATTCCTGGTTTCATGATTCAGGGCGGAGGCTTTGATCTCAACATGCAGGAAAAAGCCAATAATAAAGCTTCAATCAAGAATGAATCAGATAATGGTTTGCAAAACAAACGTGGCACTTTGGCCATGGCACGTACCAACGACCCTAATTCGGCGAAAGCGCAGTTCTTTATTAACTTGGTAGATAACAGTTTTCTGGATCGTTCACCAAGAAATGCTGGATATGCAGTATTTGGCCGGGTCACAAAAGGTATGGAAGTAGTCGATAAGATCGCTCAAGTGCCTACTCAAAACTATGGCATGCATCAGGACGTTCCTAAAACAGCCGTAAAAATCAACAGTGTGACCCTTAAAACACCAAGCGTGAAAAAGTAAGTGAAAAATAAAATATAAATATTTTGTTTGTATTTTCTTTGGAATATTATGAACTTATGTAAAAATTGGTAGAAAAATGAACCAATTTGGTGCATAAAAATGAAACAGTCATGATTGGTGTGCGTTAAAAGCACTTGCTTGTGTAGGAAATTGCCCTATAATGAGCT
>NZ_VOZF01000020.1:0-51973 GCF_013419905.1 Acinetobacter sp. YH12046 | reverse complement strand
GCAAAGCACGTAGTGTTCATGGATTTCTAGGAGGGATTTACGCGTCCTTGTGTGCATATCAACTGATCCATAAAAATAAGCCAACAATTCAAATTATGAAGTCATCGGCTTAAGCAGGATTCGGGTTATTGATAGAAAGAATTAAACAAGATATACATCTATAATCTAATATGAATAGCCAATAATTATAATTTTTACATATATTTAAACTTTATTTAGCAGATATCACTCTTTATCTTATTTAATGGGTTTAAGTACCTATATAGATCTAGTTTTTTCTCAATTTTCCTCGCTAAGAAACCCAAGAATAGAACGGCAATGACCATCAAGTTTTAGTATATAAAATGAGCAAAAGACCAAATATTTTTTTATTACGCAATTCGAATTGGTAAATTTTTGTACAAAAGAACTGATTTAGAAAAAATATTTATAGGTAGTATTATTTTTATTAATATTATATTTATTTTCTCTTAAATTATTGAATTTAAAATTTAAAATTTTCTTAAATTAAAATTAACAAAAGAATTAGATTAGCTAAACTTAATAACATTATTAATACTTTTCCTTCATTATTTGAAACTAAAAAATTAAATGAGTGTACTATATTTAGTAAAAACGTGATTAAGGTGAAGCATTTAATGTCTATTTCTCCCTTATCTAAGGCTGTCTATACATCCTTAGTTGGATTGCTATTGGCAAATACAACTACTCAGGCCGCTGATGCATTTAGTGCAGAAAGTCCGTGGATGTTGGGTGACTGGAATGGTCAACGTATCCAGCTTCAAGAGCAGGGCTATGATTTTAGCTTTGGATATACAGGTGAAATGGCGACTTTACTTGACGCGAAACGCTCAAATAGCCATGGCACAGAATATACAGGTCAGTTAAACCTGGGTGCTCATCTGGATCTGGAAAAAATTGCTGGCTGGCAAGACACTGAAGCACAAATTACAGTAACTCATCGTGATGGTCGCAACCTTTCGAATACTTCTGATGCATTAAATGGTCAGTCACTTGATCAAGCAAATGGTCATTTAAGTTCAGTACAGGAAGTATGGGGCCGTGGTCAAACTTGGCGTCTAACAGATTTCTGGATCAAGAAAAAATTCCTGGATCAAAAACTCGATGTGAAAGTCGGTCGTTTTGGTGAAGGTGAAGACTTTAACAGTTTCGATTGTGATTTTCAGAATCTGGCATTGTGCGGTTCACAAGTGGGTAACTGGGTAGGGGATCAATGGTATAACTGGCCAGTTTCTCAATGGGCTACGCGGGTTAAATATAGCCTTACCCCGGAAGTTTATACTCAGGTAGGGGTTTATGAATACAATCCTGAAAATGCTGAGAATCGTGGCAAAGGCTTTAACCTGAGCACAGACGGATCTAAAGGCGCGATCATTCCTGCAGAAGTGGTGTGGACACCGAAACTGGGTGAGCAAAAACTGCCAGGTGAATATCGTGCCGGGTATTACTACAGTACCGCTGATGCCAGAATATTTGATGGCGTGACTCCACAAGATGAACAAATCCAAACTGGTCATCATCACGGGGGGTGGATTGTAGCTAAGCAACAGCTGACTTCACATCAAGGGGATACATCACGAGGTTTAAGCGGTTTCGTGAACGTCACTGTTCATGACTCTAAAACCAACCAAGTTAGTGATATGCAAAATGTCGGTCTTGTCTACAAAGGTGCGATGAATGCCCGCCCACAGGATGAAATCGCTTTGGGTGTTGCCCGTATCAATATGAACAATGATGTATTGGGTAACCGTAGTGAAGAAGTCGATGCGGAAATCTATTACGGCATTCATGCAACTAACTGGCTAACCATCCGTCCAAACCTGCAATATGTCCATCATGTCGGCGCATATAAAGACGGTGAAAATGTCTGGGTAGGCGGAATCAAGTTTAATACGTCGTTCTAATCGGAGTTTTTAGTTGCAAATACACAATTGATTCTTCCATTACTTTGGGGCATTGATGAACTGATACTCCAAGTATTCATGTATTTATAACTAAGAACTTAACAATATGGTGTCTATGCTGCTTAAGTGCTTAGACGTTCAAGAAATCAAAAAAAAGGTGTTCAATATGAATACTTCGTCTTCAGGTTCAGTACTGAAAACGATTCTGGCAGCTATTGCTGCCATTTTCGGTTTGGTTCTGCTATTTGGAGGAATATATCTGGCAACACTTGGTGGGTCTTGGTACTACATCATTGCCGGTCTGTTCTTCCTGGCGACAGCCGTGTTATTACAAAAACGTAAAAGCACAGCCCTTATTGTTTATGCAGTATTGGTCCTTGGTACAGTGGTATGGGGTCTTTGGGAAGTGGGTTCAGACTTCTTTGCACTGGCACCACGTCTGGATATTTTAGGCCTATTCGGTCTGGCCCTGCTGATTCCTGCAGTGACTCGTGGTTTTGGTGACAGCAAAGCTGCAAAAATGGCGCTGACTGGCTCGCTGGCAATTACGATTGCTGTCATGATTTATGCTGTATTTAATGATCCGCAAGAAATCCGTGGCGAATTAAAATCACAGCAACCTGCAGTTCATCAATCTATTCCAGGTATTGCCGATGAAGACTGGCCAGCTTATGGTCGTACTCAGTCAGGTTTACGTTATTCTCCATTAAAACAGATCAATTCTGAAAACGTAAAAGATCTTGAACTGGCTTGGGAATTCCGTACCGGCGATACTAAAACAGATAAAGACTCTGGTGAAACCACCAATCAGGTGACTCCAATTAAAGTGGGGAATAACCTGTTCATGTGTTCAACCCACCAGTATCTGATTGCACTTGATCCTGCGACTGGTAAGGAGAAATGGCGCTTCGATCCTAAACTGAAAGCGGACAATACCTTCCAGCATTTAACTTGTCGTGGCGTATCTTATTATGATGCGAACAATACTGCAGGTTTTGAAAGCAGTCTGGCTGCACGCTCAACAACTTCTGCTGAATGTCCTCAGAAAGTGATCTTACCAGTCAATGATGGACGTCTGGTCGCAGTGAATGCGACTACAGGTAAAGTATGTTCTGACTTTGGTAACAATGGTGAAGTTGATCTGCAAAAAGACATGCCATTCCCATATCCAGGCGGTTATAACCCGACTTCACCTCCTGTGGTGACAGGTACAACCATTATCATCGCCGGTTCAACCACAGATAACTATTCAACTGAAGAACCTTCAGGTGTCATTCGTGGTTATGATGTAAATACTGGTGAATTGCTCTGGGTATTTGATACGGGTGCGGAAGATCCAAACGCGATTCCAGCTCCTGGTCAAAAATTCGTAAATAACTCTCCAAACGCATGGGCGCCATTGGCTTATGATGCACAGCTGGATATCGTCTATGTACCAACAGGTGTAGGTACACCGGATATCTACGGTGGTCACCGTACTGAGCTAGACGAGCGTTATGCGAACTCTATGCTGGCGATTAATGCATCTACCGGTAAATTGATCTGGAACTTCCAGACTACTCACCACGACTTGTGGGATATGGATGTACCAGCACAGCCAACATTGACTGATATCAAAGATAAAAACGGTAATATGGTGCCAGCCATCTACGTGCTGACCAAAACCGGTAATGCCTTTGTATTAGACCGTCGTACAGGTGAAGCGATCGTTCCGATTACTGAAAAACCAGTACCTCAGTCAGTAAAACGTGGTCCGCAAACCAAAGGCGAATGGTATTCAAAAACTCAACCGTTCTCTGACTTCAACCTGGCTCCTCAAGATAAATTGACGGATAAGGACATGTGGGGTGCCACCATGTTTGATCAGTTAATGTGTCGTGTATCGTTCAAAAAACTGAACTATGACGGTATTTATACACCACCCTCTGAAAACGGGACGCTGGTCTTCCCGGGTAACTTGGGGGTATTCGAATGGGGCGGTATGTCTGTGAATCCAGACCGTCAAATTGCATTGACCAACCCAATTGGTTTGCCATTTGTATCTCGTCTGATTCCGCAAGATCCGAACCGTAAGCAGACTGCCAAAGGTGCAGGTACTGAAGCGGGGGTACAGCCAATGTATGGTGTGCCTTATGGTGTTGAAATCAGTGCCTTCCTCTCTCCATTCGGCTTACCATGTAAGCAACCTGCATGGGGTTATGTGGCTGGTGTTGATCTGACCAATCATGAAATCGCTTGGAAACGTCGTATCGGTACGATTCGTGACAGTATGCCGGGCATTCCATTGCCTCCATTTAAAATGGGTGTACCAATGTTAGGTGGTCCAATCTCGACTGCAGGTAATGTGATGTTTGTCGGTGCAACTCAAGACAATTACATCCGTGCGATCAACGTGACTAATGGTGATGAGCTGTGGAAAGGTCGTCTACCTGCAGGTGGTCAAGCGACGCCAATGACTTATGAAGCCAATGGTAAGCAGTATGTTGTGATTATGGCGGGTGGTCACGGTTCCTTCGGTACCAAAATGGGTGACTCTTTGGTTGCCTATGCACTACCTGACAATAAATAATGAAGTTTTATAGTTAAGTAAAAAAGCCTGATTCGTCAGGCTTTTTTATGCAAAATACAGGCTGTTATGACAATAAAGCTTGATTAGAAAATCATGAACCTTTAGCTCAGCTTTCCTGCAAGTATTCAGTTTGATCTTATGTAGATGCTGAGTCTTTAAAATTAATAAGACACTTTTAAAACGTTTGAACTCCCATGGCATGAGTGAATGCCAGATATCAGGAATATTAGCTATGCACCTTCATACCACGCGGTTGCCGATGAAATCGACTTTATCCTGTCTGATTGCTTGTATCAGTCAAGGAATTTATGCGGAAGAACCGGTTACAGAGGTACAGCGACTGGCTCCCATTGTGGTTGAAGCAACCCGTACAGATCGTGCCATTCTGGAAACACCGGCATCTACCTATTATCTGAATCAGGAACAACAGAATAGCCTGAATGTAAATCTGTCTGAAACCTTAAAAGGTGTACCAGGTTTACAGCTGAATAACCGCGAAAATTATGCTCAGGATTTACAGATATCAATGCGGGGCTTCGGTGCACGTTCGACTTTCGGTGTGCGAGGAGTACGTTTATATGTAGACGGTATTCCTGCGACTATGCCGGATGGGCAGGGGCAAACCTCGAATATTGACCTGAATAGTTTGGATCATATTGAAGTGCTGAGTGGGCCATTTTCTTCGCTATATGGTAATTCTTCTGGCGGAACCATCCTGACACAAAGCCGTGAAGGGCAGGGACCTGATTCAGTCACTTTGGGATATTCGGGTGGCAGTCAGAACAAAGGCCAAACGAACCTGGTGCTACAAGGTGGTTCAGAAAATGCTTCTGAACCAAGCTATATCATCAGTTCATCTTATTTTGATACGGATGGTTTCCGTGATCATAGTGGTGCACATAAAGTACTGAACAATGCCAAGCTGACTTGGGATCTGGACGATGGCTCTAAAATTAACTGGGTCAATAACTATGTCAAAATTACAGCAGATGATCCAGGTGGTTTAACACGTGAACACTGGCGAGCAAATCCTAAACAGGTGGCAGCAAATGTACTGCTATATAATGCACGTAAAGAAATTGAGCAATTTCAAACTGGATTAACCTGGAACAAGCCGATCAATGATCAGCATGAATTGTACGGTATGGCGTATTGGGGGCAGCGTGAAGTCACTCAATATCAATCTATTCCAAGTACAGCACAAAGTGGCCCAAATCATGCTGGTGGTGTCATTGATTTTGATCGTCAGTTTTATGGAGCAGATCTTCGCTGGACCGGAACAGATATTTTACAAAACACTAAATTGATTGCTGGTGTGGCTGTAGATGGTATGACCGAAGACCGCAAAGGCTATCAAAACTTTGTCGGCAATACTTTAGGCATTAAAGGTGAACTCCGTCGTAATGAAGATAATACGCTTTGGAATGCAGATCCTTATATTCAAGCATCTTATAACTTTGCGCCAGATTGGACTTTAGATGCTGGTTTGCGTTATAGCAATGTGCATTTTAAATCTGAAGACCGTTACCTAAGCAATGGCGATAATTCAGGTAAAACGACTTATGAAAAAGTACTGCCTTCAGTTGCATTAAGTTGGAAAATTCTTCCTGAATTAGTGACTTATACAAGCTTTGCACAAGGTTTTGAAACACCGACCTTTACCGAAATGGCTTATCCGGCTGATGGCAGCAATGATGTATTAAGCTTAAAAGCGGCTGAAAGTGAAACTTATGAACTGGGATTAAAATCTGCGAATCGCTTCGGTGATATGACCTTAGCAGCATTTCAGACTCAAACCAAAAATGACATTGTTTCTGCGGGAAGTGATGGCGGGCGCTCAACGTTTCGTAATGCAGATAAAACCTTAAGAAAAGGACTGGAACTATCCTGGAGTAAAGACCTGTGGCGTGATCTGGCAGCACAAGCCAGCTATAGCTATATTGATGCAACATTTGATGCCGATATTCCAGCAATTGGTACAGTAGCTGCAGTTTCGTCAGGTAACTATATTCCTGGAATTGCTAAGAATCAGGCATTCTTTAGTTTGGGATGGAAACCTGAAAATGGCTTACATGGTGGAATAGATGTACGTTACTCAGACCGAATTTATGTTAACGACATTAACTCACAATATGCACCAAGTTATACAGTGGCTGGGGCTAATGTAGGCTATAACTGGAATGTCAAAGATTTGTCTGTAAAAACGTTTGCACGCGTAGATAATCTGTTTGATAAGGATTATTCAGGCTCAGTCATTGTCAACGAAAGCAATGGTCGTTTCTATGAACCAGCAGAAGATCGTAACTGGAGTGCTGGGTTAAGCGTGACAAAAGAGTTTTAATTTAAATCTGACTTAAGCTTTCTTAATTTATTCAAGATTCATGTTCACATGTGAATGTCCGCCAAGATCAGCAATAAGTGCGAATCTAAGGCGGACATTTTTACTTTGGAGAAACCGGACATTTCTATTTTGGATTTACATGATTCATTTCGTATAATGTATATTATGTTAAATAAGATATTATGCATATAGCCTATTCCTGTATGTAGCACTCACTAATTAGTTAATATGTCTTTTTCATCCTCGTCGTGTTAAAACGTAGTTATTAAGATTAGTTTGAAAGTTTTCTTTATATAAATCACTTAAATATTTACCTCATAACCTAGATGAAGCTCATCCGCAATTTTCCCTCGAACACCCCAATTTTCTTTTAGGAGTTTCAAATATAGTTATTTGAATATCATTAGATTTAATTTCACATAAATGACTTATATTTTTAAATAAAGCCAAAACAAATGCTTTCTTGGTCTCTTTTGTTCTTCCTTCAAATATTGAAATCTCGATAATGATATAAAATCTAGATCGATTCTTTAGGTAAATAAAATTTTCAGACTCTAAAGGTATAAATCGTTGAAAAATCTTTTGTCGGGACAACTTAGCTTTTTGATTAAAGCTTGATGGATAGCTTGAATCAGTTCTATTCTATGTACTTCGATTGTTTCATGTAAAGCATAAATTTTTATTTGAGACATTGTTTTCTACGCGCTTATAGTTAAAGTTTTAATTATAGTTAGCACTTTAATCTGGCCGACGTTGTAGTACAGCATCATTCATAAAAAGTTCAATTATTTATACAAAACAACTAAATGCTGCCCTGTCTAAATTGATAAAATTCTGGTCCTCTATAAAAAACTTGAAGATCGATAAGGACTAAAGTGAACAGACAACATGATTTACCTGAACTAAGTAAATATAGTGAGCTAAGTAGCGATGAACAAGTAGCTATTCATCAAATGCTTATCTCTTACGTACGCTCAGATCACTTTTATAATATTATCTTGACTCACAATGTTGAACCCTATGACTTGGTTAAGCTTGTAAGTATTAGTTTTGAGAATAGAGATGCAGCTATCTGGGTTCATTTCGAAACAATAACGGCTGAAAGACTAACTATGCCTCTCGATTTTATTTCAAGAATAGAAATATGTAATCAGGAAATATTTTAAATACTGAGACTTGAAGTGTTGAAATTTATTTAAGTTGCCTCGGAATTTTAAATCTATTAAAAAATAGAGACGGTTAACCCTCTCTATTTTTTAAAACTAAAAATTTAATTATTTTATAAATTTCAATAACTTAAAATTATAAATATAGCATGTAATATATCAATTTCTTTAAATTAACATATCACATGTTACATCTTAATTTGATTAGGCCATCACCTGGGCTTTGTATAAATCATCTTCGTGCTGTCTGAGTAATTCTATAAAAGCAGGAATAGTATCTGGATCCAGGAGATAAGGATTAAATCCATCATGATGATTCTTGATAAAGAACTCAATGAGATCATTATGGACATTGGCATACTTCATGTGCCAACTAGAGAAAAGATATGAGTCAATTAGTTCATAAGAAAGAATTTCACAGTTCTTATGGCGTGGATCTTTAACTATTCGATTATAGAAAAGGTCTTTTACACTTTCTTCAGTGCCTTCCAAACACTGGACAAAATAATTATTTCCGAAATAGAGTGCACCAAAGATTTTGTGTAACTCATTAAATTCTAAGGCTTCTGTTAAAATATTATAAAGTTCAGAAGTAGAGTATCTCTCATCTTTGAACTTACTTACATATAAAAGCCTTACGTCATTCATAATAAAAAATTCCTCCTGTTTAAAAAAAGTTCATACGAAAATATAAAAATTTGAACGAATGGTCAATAAAAATGTAATGACAAGGTAATTTATTGATTGAATTATATACTTCTTATTATTGGGGTTTTCATATAGCTGTTTGATCTTTTAAATCAGGATTCATGACAAGGTTCTCTTTTCTTCAAGAACCTTGTGTTATTGAATTACAGGTCAGTTTATTTTTCTTGCTTTTCTATATGCACTGTTGCTGTTCGCCCTGCAACGAAGGCAAGTTCATTCTTTGGTAATTCATCCAGAATAATCTTAACAGGGACACGTTGGGCTAAACGTACCCAGCTAAAGGTTGGATTCACATTCGCTAAAAGACCTGAACCAGCAGTACGTTCGCGATCTTCAATCCCCGAGGCAATACCTTGCACATGGCCCTTAAGTTTTTGCGAATCACCCATCAGCTGAATTATAGCTGGTGCCCCTACGTAAATTTTATCCAGTTTTGTTTCTTCAAAATAACCCACTACATAGAGTTGTTTGCGATCTAGTAATGCTGCAACCGCTTGGCCAACTTTGACATAGTTCCCTTCTTTTAATTCAAAATTTGATAATGTCCCATTTGCTGGAGCAACAACTTCTGAACGATGTAAATTAAGTTGCGCGAGATTGAGGTTATTCTCGGCGACTTGTATTAGTGCTTTTTGCTGTTCGATATTCGCTTTTGCCTGTTCGATTGCAGCTAAGGACTGCTCATGCTCGGCATGTGATTCATCTCGTGCAGCAAAAATCTGATCCTGTTCCTGTTTTGAAATAGCACCATCCATTAAACTTGAATAACGGCTCGCATTCTTGTCTGCCAGATGAATACTTGCTTGGGATTTCACGACATTGGCTTTAGCATTCGCCAGTTCAGCCTCAGCTTGCGCTAAACCTGCTTTTGCTTTCGCAAGATCCGCACGAGCTTCTTCAACATCTAGTTCTTGACGTTCAACATCAATTTTAAATAATGGTTGCCCTTTCTTGATGGTCTGGTTATCTTGCACCAGTACTTCTGTGACCAGGCCTGAAATATCTGATGACACCTGAATAACATCACCACGTACACGCCCGTCCCTCGTCCATGGCTCAGAATTATAATAATTCCAGATATGTCGAATCACTAAAATGGCGAGAACAGCCACTACCGTCAAAAGTACAGGTCGCAAATATTTGCGTAAATTGACAGATGTCATATACGGTTTCCCTCAATCATTTTAATATCAGGCCTCATAGTAATAAGCCTGCCCAATGGACGGCGCCCAGCAAAAGTACGTAAATGCATAAGTAGAAAATATTCGGCATGATGATCCAGTCATTTGCGACTAGTTTATCTAGCCACTTCATCAAGATTCTGAGCAGTACATAGGCAATCACAGCTTGAATCAATAAAATCGGCACATACACACCATAGATATTCAGCTCTCCCATGTATTAATCTCCTGCGCCTGCATATCTTGGCGGTGTCTTGATATGACATAAGCTGCTACGAATATTGTTGAGTGAAATATGCAGCCGTTCTACAACATCTGTATGTTCCTGCATGATGAGATCTGCTTCTAGAGCCTGTATGTTGTTAATTAACTGTGTGAAGGCAGCATCATAATTTTGTCCAATTTCTTTGGCACGAAAATATTCATCCAGCTGTATTTGAAGATCTTCGAGTTGCTGGGTCAAAGGCTGCTGTTCAGGTAACTTGAGTATGAGTTCCTGTAACCGTGCCAGATCCACGACGGCGCTGGATTCAATGAGTGCCTGATTGATTTTATTTTTCAGATCTTCAGATTCTACTGCTTTAGTATTTAATACCCCGATGCGGTCAATCATCGTACGTAAATGAATACGGAACCGTACCCCATAAGGAATATACAGTGCCTGACGAATGGCTCGATTATGAATAGCCAAAATGCGCTGTACGGTTATATCTGGCGACATTGCACGGATCATATGGATAATAAATACAGCGATGATTGGCCCGATCACTGTACCAATTGCTGCATCGAAGAAAGAAATTTGATCCAGGGTATAACGGTTCTGAAAATTCAGCCCCATGATCGTCCCCATCAACAAAGGCAAACCAATTCCAACTAAGGGTGGATGCAAAAAAAGCATCAGGCAATATACGCAGAATGGTGCAAGTACAAGTGCTAACTGCCAAAATTCTATAATGTTTGGAAAAATTCCATAGGCATATATGAAGATCACGATCGAAGCATATAAGCTACTGCGAATAAACAGCTTCAATGCAGGCACCGGATTATCCAGCGCCGTTAAGATACATGCACTGATCGCAGCCATTTCAGCCAGCATAAATCCAGCTTTCCAGCCGCTTAAGATCCAAAAGGCAGTAGCAATAAAAACTGTGAGGCATGCAGAAACCCCGCCCCGCACTGCTACGCCATGATCACGATGTAAAGTTGGATAGTTTGTAGTAAGTGGAACAATCATTTCAGGCAGTGAAGTATCCCCCTGTTGGATTCGCTGCCAGATCAACTTAATTGCATGGATATTCTGAATAAAATGACGGATATCCATTTTCAAACTTTTCAATATTACAATTTGCTCATCTTTTGAATGTTCAAAAATTTTTAGGAAATCTGTTTCAAAATCAGTAGGAAGCTGATTCAATTCAGACTCTTTCAATAGATGTTCATCTGTTAGATATGTATTAATTTTGGAATGTAAATCTGCCAATGACTGGCGATATCCTGTATCAATGAAGTCTAACTGTTGCATGCGTTCAGACATCGCCACCAAATTACTCACCAGCATTGTGATCTGGTTCAGCATTTCCTGTAGTGGTTTGGTCATTCCCTGTAGAGCTGACTTTTCATAGCTTAAATGCACAGCCATGACATGAATATCTGCAATATCTGCAGCCAATTGGCTTAAAGCTTTTGTATAGTTCTGGTCTTGACGTGGTTCTAATAGAATTTTATTAAAAATCTGCTGAGTATCCGCTAAGGTTTTACTGACACGACTTTTCACTGCGGGGCCAATATGCATTGGAAATATGGTCGTCGTCACAATCGCGCTGCAAACGACGCCAATAGTAATTTCCAGAAAGCGTCCTACCGCCATATCAAATAATGAAGCAGTATCAATAAAGTAAATGATATTAAAGCAGACGATGACTGTCGTATATCCAGCCAGCATCAATATATAACTGCGCGGTGTACGATCAAGCAGAGAGAAATATAAGCAAAGACCAACCCAACAGGATAAAAACAGCGTAAACAACCACGGCGTATTGATTAGCCAAGGAGTAACTGCAACTGCCACAATTGCGCCTAATAAAGTACCTAGTACACGATAGATACTTTTTGAAGCGGTCATTCCCGTATAAGGATTGGCAATAACGAAAACTGTGCCAATAGCCCAAATCGGATAAGCAAGATCCAAACTCAACGCAACGTAGAGCGCCAAAATACCAGCCACAAACGTTTTAGTCGCAAAAATCCAGTCCATTTTATTTGGACGAAATGCGAGTAAAGATTTTATAAGCAGCATGGTTTCTCTCTAAGAGCTTATTTTATTTTCTAAAGCAAATAACCTGCCCACCAAGCCCAAAGAACTCAGTGACAAAATTTTTACTTGTTGAAAGTCTATAAAATTAGAATATTCAGCTGATTAAACTGAAACTGGTTGATGAAAATATAAAAAGCAAAAGATAATGCTTTGCTTAATTATTCATCATTGGATATTTGTGTAAGTAATTTTTTCAAATAAACGCTTTATTGTCAATAAAAATATCTCTATATGAGAATAAGTATGATTTTTTATCATTGCACAGGCAGTTAGGCTGAATATTTGTATCTTTTCTTCCTCTATCCTCATGATTCGAGAATTTAAGATAAATAGTTGCCTCTACTACCCTCTTTTAAGCTAAAGTGAGTCATCATCTTTTTCAATGGTCAGCACTTCAGGTTTTTTTATGGCGCAAGCAAGTTTTGGAAAAATTCTTACGGTTCTCGATCTATTTTCGTTATCACGTTCAGTGATTAATGTAGATATCATCAGTGAAGAATTAAACCTCTCCAAACCTACCAGTTATCGCTATTTAAAAGAATTGGTATCGGCTGAATTATTACAGCGAATCAGTGGCACATCCGGTGACTATACGCTGGGTTCGAAAATTGCTGTTCTGGATTATATTTCAAGAAAAACTGATCCTTTGGTTCAGATCAGCATTCCCTTTATGCAGGAAATCGTCGAACGGACTGAGTTCTCTTGTATATTGACTCATCTCAATTATGATTCTTGTATCGACTTACATGACGAAGTCTTTAAAAATGCACATCTGCTTTCATTCGGACGCGGTTGTCCACGTCCTGTCTATGTAGGTTCATCTTCAAAAGTCATCATGGCACATTTACCGAAACAAGTGTTGCTTGACTATTATCAACGTTATGCAGATGCATTTGCAGAAGTAGGATTTGTGCAGAATGAAACCGCTTTTCTGGAACAAATGAGAAAGATCAAAAAACAGGGATATTATTATTCTAGTGGTGAACTTGATCCTCAAGTTGCAGGTTTGTCTGTACCAGTTAAATTCTCTCTTAAAGAGCCACCTTTAGCGCTTACTTTATTAGCTTCAAAAAATAGATTTGATTTTGTAAATCTGGAAAAATTAGTACAAATTCTTCAGGAGAAAGCACAGATTATTGAAAAGAAGCTCCTGCACCATCCTGAAAGCACAAGTGACATTCGTAATAATTTAACCAAATAAAATTTAAATTATGTTTGAAAAACTATTTATATTCTCATAATATGATTATCAGTCTTTAAGCCATAGCATTCTTACTGAATTAAATGGCGAGAAGATTCCTCAGAGGTAAAAAAGCCTATTTCGAATGAGATAGGCTTTTTTATTTTAATTTTGGATTTATAGCAATAATGCAGATACATTTAAGGAAAGTTAAGAATTTTGCAATTGCAATGTGTAGATAAAATCTAAAATCAGAAATCTAAAAACGTATAAATTCATCCATTTTATGCTTTTCATCTTAGCTCTGCTTTAGAACCCTTCTTGATCGAAAAAAGATAACTAAGAAATCAATTAAGCTTTCTCTAATTAGATCATAAAAATTTTATAATTTAAGAATATTATCCCAGTAAGGCGGATCTCCAATTTCTTTTAAAATGAAATCAAGCACAGTTCTGACTTTTTGTGAACGAATTCTGTTTTCGGGAGAAACCAGATGAATCCCTATAGAATAAGGCTCTACTGTACTGATCCAGTCAGGAAGAAGTTGAACCAGTTTATGGGTTTTAAAATAGTCTTCCGTAAAAATCCAGGTTGGAAATAATACAATCCCCCGTCCTTCCAATGCCGCATCTACCAAGACTTCTGCATTATTACTTCTTAAAGGCCCTTGTGGCTCAATTAAAACCGGAGTGTCATGCTCTTGCTGACGGAAATACCAACGTTGGCTGCCTGAAACGCCCTTATACACCAAACATTGATGATTCTGAATCTCGTGTGGGGAATGTGGAGTTCCATATTTTTCAAGATATGCAGGACTCGCACACAGCACATATTGTTGATCACAGATCTTGCGTGCGATTAATGCTGAATCTTGTAATGAGCCAATCCGTATGGCAATGTCTACACCTTCTTGTACAGGGTCAATAAAAGTATCCGTCAAGATCAGCTCGACTGAAAGATCTGGAAAGCTATCATGCAATTTATTCACTATATGCGATATATGTAGCCTTCCCAGCGCAACCGCTGTATTGATACGAATTAACCCTCTGATCGCATTTTTACCAGAAATTTCTTCATTGGCCAGATCTAGCGTATCAAGCACTTCCTTAATTTGCACAAAGTACTTTTCTCCTATGTCAGTTAGCCGAACAGAGCGTGTATTACGATAAAAAAGTTGTTGCCCAATTTCCTGTTCAAGTTTGGAAATAAAACGAGATACTGAGGAAGATGAAACCTGAAAATGCTTTGCCGTAGCTGAAAAACTGCCTGTCGTTGCCACCATCACAAAATAGCGTAATGCATTGAGTTGCATACTTGATCTATCCCTGAATTTAATTCAATCATTTTATTATTGTCATAATAGCAATTATGTTTTGAAAAATTGCGGAATTGTAGCTTTTAAATAAGAGAATATAATTCGTTGCTTTCTTCCTTTGGAAAGCATATATGAAACAGTTGTGGATTTTCCCATTAGTCGTTCTTGCAGGTATGAGGTTATCTGTTGAAGCGGGTTTACTGGGTCCACTCGGGGAAGAAATTGGGCATTTCTGGGCGACCTTGGGAATTTTCGCGATCGGATCACTGCTCTTAACCTTGGGGTTGATCTTCAACCGTCCAAAGCTTTCTCTTATGTTCAAGCAGCCACGGTGGCAACTGACTGGCGGTATATTAGGCCCTATATATGTAGTGGCTTTAACTGTAGCGACACCTCATATTGGCGTTGGCCTGACCATGGTGGGCATCCTGTTTGGCCAGGTTGCAACCAGTCTTATTATTGATCACTGGGGTTTGTTAGGTAGCCATAAACGGGCTGTAGACAAATATCGTATTGGCGCGCTGGTAGCTATTTTAGCTGCATTATGGCTTATTCAATAAGGAAGCTTCTCCATGATTTATATAATGTTATTAGTCGTTATTTTTGGCGGAGCAGTTTTATGTGCTCAATCTTCAATTAATGGTCGTTTGGGTGCTAAAGTAGGTGTATTAGAAAGTTCTTGGCTGACATTTGTCTTAGGTGCTCTAGTCAGTTTTCTAATCGCTTTCTTTCTTGAACCCAACCATGCATTGAATTTATTCACCGCACCAAGATGGCAATTAACAGGTGCATTTTTTGGCGTGGCCTATATGCTTACGATTGTATTTGCTATGCCTAGACTGGGCGCTGCTGCCACCACTGTCGCCGTCATTAGTGGCCAGTTATTAATGAGTCTGCTCATCGATCATTTTGGATGGTTGAATAATCCGGTGATTCATTTAGATGGATCCAGACTAGCAGCAATTGCCCTATTAGCTGTTGCACTATTTTTTATCTATAAAAGTAATATTGCAGCCAAAGCACAAGCTGAAAATTAAGATACTGTGAAAGGAAAGAGATTTTAGGTTTTAAAATCTCTTTTTTTATGAGCTCATAAAGTTATTTTGAGGAATCTAAGGGTAATATTAGGCATAGTTCATAAGTCATTTCACTTAAGCATGCATAATCAATTTTCAGGCAATAAACAAATTCGTGTAGTCTCAAACTTTTCAGAACTCGTTAATTCGGATTTTAAGGGTGCGATGAATGCGATTTGCTGGTCTAGAAATTTAGCGGGTGATTTTGCCGAGATCGTGAATAAGCTTCATTTACAGGAAAATATGACTGAAGTTTCAATTGATGATCTTATGAAACTCCAGCTGTCAGAAAGCGGTCATCTGGCAAGAAAGATTATCTTAGAAGATATACAGCTACTGACTGACTACGGCGCTTCCCCTTCACTCAATCTGCTCAAATGCTATGAACGGGATAATGAGCTCGATTTCATTACTACAGATGTCTATTCATTCCATGTCGATCGCTCTCCGATTGAAACAGATACTTTCTTATGTACCTATCATGGAGCTGCAAGCGATATCTTGCCCAATGATCAGGTGGAACAAAAGATTCTGATTCCAGAAATCATGGCAAAGCTGAAAGAATTATATGATGGTCCAGAAGCCAGATTTGACGATTTTCTGGAAGAATATTTCTTTGATCTGCATTATCAACCTAAGCCTGATGCAAAGCCTGTAAATTTAGGTCAAGGCTATCTTTGGCGATTAGCCGTAGATCATCCAACCCAACAGGCTCTACCATGTGTACATCGGGCTCCGGTTGAAAATGAGGGTGAATATCGATTGCTTTTGATTTGTTAAATTCGATACAAATCTTAATAATGAGAAAATCCACATTATCTTATTGTCATTTTTCTCATTTTCATTCAAGCAAATTCTAACTGTCCAACCGAATGGTAAGTACGATTAAAATACACCAGGCTCTGATCCTGTTCGCTCCGCTGAATCGCAACCACTCGACACATAAAGATACTATGTGTCCCTACTTGCTGGATATTCTCGATTTCACAGTCAAAACTCACTAATGCATCGCCTAGTACAGGTGAGCCTGTTTTTAGTATTGTCCAAGAACCTAATTGAAATCTTCGTTCAGAACTGAATTTGCTGGATGCGAATGCATTAGAAATCTGTTCGTGCTGTGGACCTAAGACGTTCACTGACAAAATTTTGTTCTCAATAAAATGCACATGTGAACGAGATGACTGATTCATACAGACCAGCAATGTCGGTGGTGTATCAGTCACGCTGCATACTGCAGATGCCGTAAAACCATGCATTCCTGTCTCACCCGAGGTTGTAATGACATTCACTGCTGTGGTGAGTAAGGACATGGCATTTCTAAAGTCAGTCGCTTCAATCATCTCTTAAATCCCTAATTGACTATCGCTTTGATGAAGAGCGGTAAAAGTACATGTATTCCTTATACAGCTCTTAAGACAAATGAATACTCAGGCTGTCAGTTCTTGACGAACAATAGCTGCGCCAGCACTTAAAGCATTCAGTTTGCCTTGTGCGACTTGACGCGATAAAGGTGCCATACCACAGTTGGTTGAAGGATACAGCTTGTCAGCATCCACGAACTGAAGCGCCTTTCGTAAAGTATCTGCAACCTGTTCTGGTGTTTCAATTTGATTGGTTGCGACATCTATGGCGCCGACCATGACTTTTTTGCCACGAATCAGTTCAATCAGATCCATTGGTACATGAGAGTTTTGGCATTCAAGTGAAACAATGTCAATCTTGGACTTTTGCAGTTTCGGAAAAACTGCTTCGTATTGGCGCCATTCTGAACCTAGGGTCTTTTTCCAGTCCGTATTGGCTTTGATACCGTAACCATAGCAGATGTGTACTGCTGTTTCACATTTCAGACCTTCAAGCGCTCGTTCTAATGTGGCAATGCCCCAGTCATTTACTTCATCAAAAAATACATTAAATGCAGGCTCATCAAACTGGATGATATCTACACCTGCTGCTTCGAGTTCAAGTGCTTCCTGATTCAGGATTTTTGCAAATTCCCAAGCCAGTTTTTCACGGCTCTTATAATGAGCATCATAAAGCGTATCGATCATGGTCATTGGACCCGGCAACGCCCATTTGATTGGCTGCTTAGTTTGACTACGCAAGAACTTGGCATCATCTACAAATACAGGTTTCTTGCGAGCGACAGCACCCACGACGGATGGCACACTCGCATCATAGCGATTTCGAATACGCACCGTCTCACGCTTTTCGAAATCCACACCTTCCAGATGTTCAATAAAGGTGGTCACGAAGTGCTGACGGGTTTGTTCGCCATCACTGACGATATCAATGCCTGCCTGTAGTTGCTCATGTAGGGACAAGCTCAAAGCATCTCGCTTGGCTTCAAGGAGCTGCTCGCCTTCCAGTTTCCAGGGTGACCAAAGTTGCTCAGGTTCGGCAAGCCAAGACGGTTTCGGCAAGCTGCCAGCTGTAGATGTTGGGAGTAAAATGCTCATGTCTAATCTTCTATCTCTATATTCGTTAATTTATTTCTTCATTCAGGCAGTATGCTCTTGATGAGCATTATCTACAGTAAAATTTGCGGCCCACTTTTCAAGAATGTCTTTATACGGCTTAATAAAATTTTCTTCTGTCCATTTGCCCTGCTTAACTGCTAATTGACTACGCTCCACACGGTCGTAAACGATTTGTGTCAACGAATAATCCTGATAATTCAGGCTTGGTTGATAGATCAAACCTGCAGGCGAATTGGTGTTGTAAATTTCAGGACGATAAATCTTCTGGAAACTTTCCATGGTACTGATCGCACTGATAAGTTCGAAGTCCGTGTAATCACGCAATAAGTCACCGGCAAAATAGAATGCCAACGGTGCATTACCATGTTCAGGTTTGAAATAGCGAACGCTTAAGCCCATCTTTCTGAAGTATGCATCTGTACGTGAATAATCATCATTTTTATATTCCACACCGAGTACAGGATGCACATGTGCAGTACGGTAATAGGTTTTCGTGGTAGATACACTCAGGCAAATCACCGGCTGTTTCTTAAACTCGGCTTTAAACACATCTGAATGAATTAAATGCTGATAAAGTTTGCCGTGCAAATCACCAAAGTCGTCAAGCTTTGCATCAGCTTTATCACTGAAAGTTGGCAATACAACGCTAAAGTCATAATCACGTACATAAGATGAAAAGCTGTTGCCAGTCATGCCTTCAATGCGTTCATTGGTTTGATGATCAATGACGGTACTTTTCAGCATCTCGATAAAAGGGAAAGTTTGACCATGGCCTTCAACATCAAGTTCCGCAGAGATAATGTCAATTTCAAGGGAATAACGGTCGCCTTTAGGATTATCACTTGTCGCTAATGAATTAAAACGATGATTTATCATGGCTAGAGTTCTGCGCAGATTTTCCTGTCGACTTTCACCACGTGCCAGATTGGCAAAGTTGGTTGTTAAACGTGTGTTGTCTGCGGGTTGATAATTTTCATCGAAACGGATGCGCTTGATTGAGCATGTAAATTGATTATCCATGGAGATTCACTATCCTAAATTTTTAAATAAAGCCAAATTTCTGTATAACTTCATTTAAACGTGAATCTAGAGATGAGTAAAACGATATAAATTCAGTAAAACATGAGAGAAATTCACTATAGCTGAATTAATTGTATGAATACTTACTCAAAATTAAATAGAACGAAATACAGTTTCTCATTCAAAAATAAATATAGATCGCCTTTTATAAAAATGAGCTATCAATTTAATTTTAAAGGTAAAAATTATTGATGTGTCTTTCAATTGGCTCTTGCTGTAGCACCTAGTTTGCATCATTTATTTTAACAACACACAACTTCTGCGTATAAGCAGAACCGACATCGATATAGTGGCAATTATCAATTTGAGTATGGTTTTTTACAATCGTATGACCCAGATAGATCTCATCGATATTTTTAACGGTTCCATAGCGATAAGAATGATTGCGAATTCTCCCTCTACCCCAAAGAGCATTGGTATATGCTGAAGTTAAGCCTGGAATTCTATTTTCACCTTTTGCAATTTTCTTTTTAAATACATTCCAGTCATTAAGCGCAATATCTGCGTGTAAAATGCCAATCTTTTTATGTTTTAGGTTTAGTTCAATGGCCAAAGGAAGTGCAGAAAAAATTTCACTGAGTTCATCCTGTTTTTCGGTAGATAAAAGATAGAACCACTCACCGCCATTCTGGGCATGCATATCCTGAATCCATGCATCGTCACGGCCCTTAATACACATTTCCTCATGATTACCGCGAACGCAATAAAACCAGGGTTGACTAACCAATGAAACACATTCCAGGTTTTCATTACCTCGATCGACCAGATCTCCGGTACAAATCAGTAGATCTTTCTCAAAATTAAAATGAACTTTCTCTAATTCTTGCATGAGCAAGCTATAACAACCATGCAGATCCCCAACCACATATATGGCAGAGAAATCAGATCCATAAATTACCTTAGTTAAAGTGTTCATAAGTATCTTCTATAACATGAAACCCTGTCTGCCAAACCTGAAGCAAAAGATGATTCTTAAATCATATCTTTTAATTTTAATGCTGTTTAAAACCTTAAAGATGATTTTTTAACATTATTTATCTACTACAATTAAATTATTTTAGTCATAAAGCCCTTTGTAAAATATAGGAAAGTTCACATAATGTTAACTTTTGTATAAATATATTATTTTTTTGTAAGTTTAAGCTTACATCGATTGGAGCAAATACTCTATATCCTGTTTCCTCAATTTTTGACATTATGTTTCACATAAAGAGTCAGCAAGGAAAGCTGATAATAATCGCATTACAATGATAATAAAGTCGAAAGACAGCGAACTTACTGGGATGGTAAGTGATAAAAGTAGAGACTACAGCCGCTAAGCCTTATAGTTTTGGGAGAGACTATAAGGCTTTTATTTTATTAGCATCTACTTATTTATTGATTCGGTGATACTCGCCAAATCACGTTCCCTACATCATCAGCAACTAATATTGCGCCTTGAGCATCTGTAGCTACACCCACAGGCCGACCAAATGCATCTCCATTTTTGCTTAAAAATCCGGTCAGAACCTCTTGAGGCTGACCAGAAGGCTGACCATTTTGAAATGGCACAAAAATAACTTTATAACCACTATGAGGTTTCCTATTCCAGGAACCATGCTGGCCAATGAGTGCACCATCACGATATTGGGATATTAAATTAGCCTTATAAAATGTCAGACTCAGTGATGCAGTATGATTCCCCAATGCATAATCTGGCTTAATTGCTTTCGCGACCAGTTCAGGCTTTTGCGGTTTTACCCGGGTATCCACATGCTGGCCATAATAACTATAAGGCCAGCCATAAAAAGCGCCATCTTTTACTGAGGTCATATAATCAGGAACCAGATCATTGCCCAGTTCATCGCGCTCATTCACTACAGTCCATAATGCTTCACTCTGAGGCTGCCAGTCCATGCCATTGGGATTACGCAAGCCTGTAGCAAACGGCCGGGTTTTACCTGTAGAAAGATCCAATTCCATGATCAGGGCGCGTCCTTCTTCCTGAGCTATGCCATTTTCAGCCACATTACTATTGGAGCCTACCGTAATGTAGAGCTTTGTCCCTGCAGGATTGGCAATAACATTTTTTGTCCAGTGATGATTTAAGAGGCCAGCGGGTAAGTCCAATACTTTAGTGCCTTTTTCTTTGATCTGGGTCATACCTGGCTGATAAGAGAATCGCACTAAAGCATCTGTATTTGCGACATAAAGCATATTACCCACTAAGGTCATTCCAAACGGCGAGTTTAAATTTTGCAGAAATACTGTTTTCTGATCAGCAATGCCGTCTTGATCGCTGTCACGCAACAGGCTAATACGGTTGGCGCTCGGATAGGATGATCCTGCTCTTCTCATCACCATTTTCATGATTTTGCCTTTAATGCCTTTACTATCTTCGGGCTTAGGCGGAGCATCGGTTTCAGCCACCAGTACATCTCCATTCGGCAATACATATAACCAGCGCGGGTGTTGAAGGCCTTGTGCAAATGCTTGCACTTTTAAACCCGATGCCGGCGTCGGCATGACGCCTTCAGGCCAACCTTTTGCAGGGGCAATGTTGACGACCGGAAACGGTCTTGATTTTGGTTCAGGTAAAGACGGCTGAGCGCCATAACTATCTGTTACGGGTGTTTTGGATGAAACTGTACAGCCGGTAAATGCCAATATGATTACGGTACTTAAGGCTGATAGGAGAAATTGAGCCGCCATGGTATTTCCTTGCTTTTTGTTTTTATCTCTCCCATTTTAAAAGGTGGTTGAAATCGTAATGATATAGTTCTTGTAGTTTCTGGTTGTGGATTGATTGCCGTAAATATACTAGTGACGCAAGCTGCCCAAAGCATAGAACACGGTCTAATTTTTTACTTATATTCACTCCAATCTTCTTAAATAAATGGCCATGCAATACTTAATAAAAGTAAAAGTCCTAATACAGCACAACTGATTTGCCAGAAACGTAAAGGATCACGTTCAATCATGGTAGGAGCTTTGGATTTTAATAATTCCTTGGATGGGTGTTCCAGATCATGGATCAATTCAGTCAATGCCTCATAACGATGCATCGGCTCGATATTCAGTGCCTTTTTTAGAATCTGGTCTAACCAGAGTGGTAAATCCGGCCGATATTTTTGAATGGAATGATATTGAACTTTTTTCATCTGTTTCAATGACTTACATCGAGCTAAATCTGTACCATAAGGAAGATGTTTAGTCAGTAAATAATAAGCCATGGCTGCCAAAGAAAATTGATCGGACTGAATCGATGGTGAATGTTCAATGAAATATTCAGGCGCCATAAATGCCAAGGTACCAAGTGGCCGATTCACATGTTTAGGATTAATTTCGACTAAACCTCGTACAGCAGTTGAACCATAATCAATCAGTTTGACTTTAAGTGTATTATCAACGTTTAAGACCATAATATTTTCAGGACGTACATCTTGATGCAACATTTCCAGTCGGTGCATTGCATTTAAGGCCAATGCTGTTTGCTGCAAAATAGGGAGAATATCTTCCATCTGCAAAGGCTTGTTCTGTTGATGCAGCCAGCGATCTAAGGTTTCTCCCTGCAAATATTCATAACTCTGGAATAAATATTTTTTCTCTGATTGATGCGGATAACATTGCAGCAGATTTTCGTGCTTAAGACGCTTTGACACCCAGTCCTCAAGTTGAAACTGTTCAACAGCCTGTTCATCTTGTTGTAAATCTACTGCCAGAGTTTTAATCACTAGCGGTTGCCGATCATGATCGTGTGCCAAATACAGGCAACTGCGGTGATTTTGGTGCAGGATTTTGTCAATGGCATAGCCTTCAAATGCTTCACCTTTGCTGAGCTGGGGTGGAAAGACATAATCCTGGTGCATATAAAACTGATCTGGTTCAGGCAACTGCTCAATACGGAGCACTTGAAGACTTAAATTATCATCACTGCCCTGTTTTAAAGCCTGTTCAACCAGGAATTTGGCAAGCTGATTTAAGTGATCTGCTGCTAAGGTGAAATCTAATAATTGTTGGTCTGTAACAAATTCATAAACCCCATCGGTCATAAGTAAAAAGACATCTTTTTCTTTTAGTTCAAGGCTTTGATAATCAATTTCAATACGATAATCCACCCCTAAGGCACGACTGAGATAATGTTCTGTCGAAGACAGACAGACGCGATGATCATGGGTTAATAATTCAATTTCACCATCTCGGATTCGATAAATACGACTATCACCGACGTGAAAAATATGCGCCTGATGCTGCTTTAAAATCAGTGCAGATAAGGTACAGACATAGCCCCGGTCTTTATCGAAACGTCCCTGACTTTGTTGAGTTTGTGCATATAACCATGAATTTGTGGCGCGAATCACCCGTGCTGCTGAAGTCTGGGTGCTCCAGGCATCCGAAGTCGAATAATAATCTGAGAGAAAACTGCTGACGGCTGTTTCTGCGGCAATGTGACTGACATTGCTACTGCCGATCCCGTCGGCAATCGCACAAGCTATACCTTTTTGCTTCAGTACATGACCTTCTGGTAAAAAGATGCCATAAAAATCCTGATTCTGATCTTTAATACCAGCCGTAGAATACTGTCCAATAGCGACTTTTAATGTTTTTTTCATATTGAAAACTCAAAAAGGGATCATATTGATCCCTTTAAAAATGATTCATTATTAGAATTCTTTTTTCGCGCCAGTACGTACATGTGTGGTGTAAAGTGCCAGACCTGTTAAGGCTAAACCCCCTACCAGATTACCTAAAGCAACCGGTAATTCATTCCACAGGAAATAATCTGCAATCGAGAAGTCACCACCCATCATCATGGCAAATGGGAACAGGAACATGTTTACCACTGAATGTTCAAAGCCCATGGCAAAGAACAGCATCACTGGCATCCACATTGCGATGAACTTGCCACTCACTGTAGTTGACATCATCGCACCAATCACCCCTAAAGACACCATCCAGTTACACAGCATGCCGCGAATAAAAATAGTTATCCAACCTGAGAAACCATAAGCCGCATAACCTAAGGTACGGTCTTCACCAATATGAGAAATCTTTTCACCGACTGGATTCGGATCAGTCGCAAAGCCCATGGTATAAACAGCAGCCATCAGTACTGCAACGACTAAACACCCAGTAAAGTTACCTAAAAATACCAGTCCCCAGTTTTTTAAAATGCGTGCCCAGGTTACGCCAGGACGTTTATCCAGCCATGCCAGCGGTGTTAATACAAATACCCCGGTTAGCAAGTCATAGCCCAATAAATACAACATGCAGAAGCCGACAGGAAACAGTAATGCGCCAATCAGTGGCACACCAGTTTGCACTGCAATCGTAATTGCAAATACGGCTGCCAAGGCCAAAATCGCACCTGCCATAAAGGCACGAATCAAAACATCACGGGTTGCCATATGAAGCTTGGATTCACCCGCATCTACTACTTTTTTTGCAAACTCCGCAGGAGCAAGATATGCCATGTTGTCGTCCTCTTTTTCAATATACGGACCTGTTTTTCGAAAAAAAGACGCCTAAGATCATTGAAGACCTTAGGCGCCGTTGCCTTGAATATTAGAACAGGTAATGGTAAATGGCGTCGTTGCCATGTATATCGAAATAGAAGCAAAAGCTATGCCACAAATAATTAACAATCGCTTAAATATTCATTTTCTATTTAGCATGAACTCTAGAATGCTGTTGGCATGATATCTGCATTATCCGTTCTGCATACATTCATTTGAGAATAATATGGAGAGGATTATGATTACCCATCGTCAACAAGTAACTGACATGATCATTTCAGCGAAAGTTTTAAAGTCAATTAAGTGGTCAAATGTTGCCAAAGAGATTGGTCTTTCTAAAGAATGGGTAACCGCTGCATGTTTAGGTCAGATGGCGTTTAATAAAGAGCAAGCAGAAAAGATTGGTCAGATTTTTGGCTTAAGTGATGAAGCCGTTGCATGGCTACAGATCGTGCCATATAAAGGTTCCCTGCCAACCAGCGTACCGACCGATCCTTTAATTTATCGTTGGTATGAAGTGGTGAATGTATATGGTTCTACCATTAAAGAACTGATTCATGAAGAATTTGGTGACGGTATTATGAGCGCGATTGATTTTAGTATGGATATTCAACGCGAAGAAAATCCGAATGGCGACCGCGTCAATGTCGTATTGTCTGGCAAGTTCTTGCCTTATAAAAATTATTGATCAATATCATTTATAAAAAGCCATCAATGTGATGGCTTTTTTTTATTTCATTTTTCTTTTTATATTTGAGCATTAATCTCATTCTCTACATGAAAAAAATTTAGCGAATATACTTTATAAATTTAAAAAATTAATATGAAGTCAATAATTTACATATTATTTTACTAAAATAAATCGTTTTTATTTTAAGCAAAATCTTAACCCCTTCTTCTTTTAATCTGCTTTAACTGCAAAGTATTCCTCTATCAATGAGTAATTTTTAATTTAAATTTCCTATTGTATTTAGATTGATTTAAAAATATCTAATCAATAACATTAGCAATAATTATTATCATTTACATTCATTAAAATGTTTTATACCAATCATCCAACTTTCAAGCTATCTTTGCTCAGTTTTGCCATATTGATGACACAGCAAAGTTTTGCAGAAAATAGTCAGCAACTTCCTACCATCACGATAGTCACTGATGCAGCACAAACAACAGAAAGCTCTGAACAGACTAAAAGCTATATTATTCAAAATTCTGCAACAGCTTCTAAACTAAATATTCCTCTTAAGGAAACGCCACAAACAGTGAATGTAGTGACGCGTCAACAATTAGATGACTTTGCACTGGATAATACCCGTGATGTACTCCGCAACTCACCGGGGATCACTGTAAGTAACCAGGAGACCGAACGAACTTCTTATCTATCACGTGGTTTTGAAATCTCAAACGTATTGGTAGACGGCGTTGGGATTCCGCTTGAAGGCTATAACTACAATAATGACAATCCAGACAGCTTTTTATTTGACCGTATAGAGATCGTTAAAGGTGCAAATGCCTTAAATAATGGTATTGGCGATCCGGGCGCTACCATTAATATGATTAGAAAACGCCCTACTCAGGAACTTCAGGCCGCGTTTAATACCAGTTATGGTTCATGGAATACCCAACGTTATGAAGCAGATGTTTCCTCTCCCCTGACACAGGATGGAAAAATCAGAGGCCGAGTATTTGGCTATCAGCAGACAGGTGATAGTTATCTGGATCACTATGAACTCGAAAAAAATGGCATTGGTGCAGTGGTTGAGGCTGACCTGACTGATTCGACCTTAATAACTGCTGGTTATACCGAAACGAATCATAATCCCAATGGTGTCAATTGGGGTTCCAATCCTTTAATCAATACTGAAGGTGAACAGTTAAGCTATTCAAGAAATTATAATTACAGTCCGGACTGGGCCTACTGGGACAGTAATATTAAAAACTATTTTGCCGAGATCGAACAACAACTTGGTGCTGATTGGAAAGCTAAACTGAGTTATGAGGAAAAACGGACTGACCGGGATTCAAAACTTTTATTCCTGTCCGGTAAACCTGGTGCTGACGGTACTTCAGGTATTTTCTTATATCCAGGTATGTATATTGATGACAACAAGGAACAGCAGGCCAGTCTGAGTTTTAGTGGCACCTATCCACTTTGGGGACAACAACATGAGGCATCTTTTGGCTATATCTGGGCTGAAAACAATCTGAATGAGTTAGGTTATGCAGGCAGCTTTACCAACCCACTTACCACAGATTTATCCAGTTTTACGCCGCCCGAACCAGTTTGGGATATGTCAAAAACCAGTGGTGAAATGCACATCCGGCAAAAAAACCAAAGCCTATATGCCGCCACCCGTTTACATATGACTGACGATCTGAAACTGCTTTTAGGTGCCAACTATGTTCAGGCTGAAAGTACAGGCAGCAGTTATGGAACAGACACGATTTATGATGAGAATAAGCTATTACCTTATGCAGGCCTGACTTATGAATTTAGTGCTGAATATACAGGTTATCTAAGCTATACCTCAATTTTCCGTCCACAAACAACTAAAGCGCTGGATGGCAGTATTAATAAACCGGTTGAAGGTGAAAGTTATGAAGCCGGGATTAAAAGTTCCTGGCTAGATGATAAGCTCACCGCCAACATGGCCGTATTCAGAACAGAACAAAGCAATTATCCGTTGCGAGATTCTGACGGTATCCCGACTTTACGTAAAACCCAGGTGAGTGATCTACGTTCACAAGGTTATGAATTCGGTTTGGCTGGTCAGTTAACGGATCATTTAAATCTAAGCTTTGGCTACACTCAGTTTAGTCTTAAAGATCTGATCAACGGTGGTGATGCCCGTACTTTTAATCCTAATCAGTCTTTCAATCTTCTGACCACCTATCAGGTGCCACAGATTCCAAAACTGAAATTGGGCCTTGGTGTGCAATGGCAGGATAAAACTTATCTAGAAGTTCCTGAAGCTGCTACAGAGGGTGTTGTTACCCAACAAGCAGGCATTATCAAACAGGATGCATATGCGCTTGTGAATCTGATGGCCAGTTATGAACTCAATGATCACATTACTTTGCAGGCCAACGGGAATAATCTGACCAATGAAAAATACTTATTTAATTTCCCGAATCAGCAAGGCTTCTATGGTGCACCGGCAAATTACAGTGTGGCCGTAAAATTCAAATATTAATTTTTCGCTTGAGCTTTGAAAGAATATTCGGAGCTCATTTTCTTATATGTAAACAATAATCAGGTAGAATTCATGAAAAAAATCATTACTTTGACAATTGGACTGTCACTGACCCTTTCTGCTCAGGCCCATATGCTTTGGCTAGAACGTGCTTCAGATGCAAAAACACATGCATTCTTTGGTGAATATAGTGAACAGCTCAAAGAGACTCAAGAAGGTGCCTTAAAGTCATTCAGCCAAGCAAAAGCGATTCAGACTAAAAAACAATTTAGTCCCCAACTACACCAGGATCATCTGGTCTACTCTACAAAAGATCAAGCAGATGTAGAGCTCTATCATGAACTGATCTATGGGGAATCCTTACTCAGCTATCACGCGAAATCCGGCAGACAAAACCTGAAAGCAGACTCAGAGCTGGATATCGTACCGGTTCAACCGAACAGTAATACTTTTACAGTCATGTATCAGGGTAAACCCGCTGCGGATGTCAAAGTGACTGTCTATTCCCCACAGCACTGGCTTAAAAACTATACGACCAACAAGCATGGCCAAATTAATATTGCTACGCCATGGAAGGGTCAATATGTACTAGAGGTGAGTCAAGAAGTAGACAAGACAGGAAAATTGAATCAGCAAGTGTATAAGAAACAGTACCTGGTCACGACCTTAAGCTTCGTGCATTAAGTTGCCTCAATATTTATTTATACAGATTCATATAAAGGCCTTTCCATGATTTCTACCCTTCAGCCACTTGCTATCCTGTATCGATTAGGCATGAGCTTTGGTATTGGTTATTTATGTAGTTATCTGATTGCTCTCGATCTGGCCTATTTTTTACAGGCGAGTTTACCCAAAGCTGAATCGGTTTATCTGGCTGCCTTTATTGCCCTCATTTTTTATGTCTGTTTTGTGATTGGAATCTTCTGTATCCAAAGTCTTAAAACACTTTCAGTCTATAGCCTGATTCCTCTCATTGTTTTATTTGTCATTTCCCGCTTCATAGGTTAAACCATGCATAAATCTGTCCGTCAATCTATGGCATGGCTACATTCATGGCTAGGTTTAAGTTTTGGCTGGCTCCTCTTCGCGATCTTTTTAACAGGTGCGGTTACCTATTATCGCCATGAAATTACAATGTGGATGCAGCCACAATTTGTCATGATGCAGGTGAACCAGGAAACAGCTTTAAAAACTGCTTATAGCTATTTACAGCAACATGCACCTGATGCACAGAACTGGTATATCGGGGTAGCAAATCATGATTTACCGGTTAATAAAATTTATTGGCAAACTGCAGAGGGTGCTTATCAACTTAAAACCTTGGATGCTATGACAGGTAAGGAATTAACGCTTTCGGCTACACAGGGCGGAGATTTTTTCTATAACTTTCATTTTCAGCTATATGGCGTACCTTATACCATTGGCCGTCTGATTGTCACCATTGCTGCATTCATCATGTTGATGACCCTGATTTCCGGAATCATTACCCATAAAAAAATTCTGACCGACTTCTTTACTCTGAGAGCTTTTAAAGGACAACGTTCCTATCTGGATTTTCATAATGTCAGTTCCGTCATTGCGCTACCGTTCTTTTTAACTATGACTTTTACTGGACTGGCTATTTTCTTTTATATTGTTTTGCCTTCTGGCATGAAGCAGCTATATCCAGAAAATCCATTTCAATATTTTGAAGAAATCCGAACCAAAAATGTGCTTGCTCCCTCTGCTGTGCCCATTAAAACGGAGATGTTACCGATTCAACATTTTATCACTACGGCGCAGCAGCACTGGGGAAAATCAGAATTTGACAATATTACCGTGAAGCAGCCGAATACCCAGCTGGCAAAGATTACCTTAACCGAATTGAAAGATCATTCTATTACCCGCAATCAGGCACAACTCGTATTCAATGCGACGACAGGCAAATTGCTTGAAAACACCCGTAATGACAGTGCAATTGCTACCCTGAATGCTGGAGTATATGGTTTGCATATGGCACGTTTTGCCGAACCTGTTTTACGTTTCGCCCTATTTTTCTCAGGCATATTAGGCTGTGCCATGATCGCTTCCGGATTATTGCTCTGGAGCCTGAAACGACAGATGCAGAAAAAATCGGATCGTTTTCACTTTGGATATTATCTGGTGAATCGTCTGAATATCACCATTATAATTGGTTTACCTATTGCCATGCTGGCTTATCTTTATGCAAACCGTTTGATTCACATTCCTGTGGGCACCACAAATTATGAAATCTATATCTTCTTTAGTATTTGGCTGAGTAGTTTTATCTTGGCCTGTTTAACGCCACAACAGCATTTATGGAAAACGCAGCTTAAAATTCTCATCTGTGCCGCTTTTATGCTTCCACTCATCGACCTGTATTATTTGTGGTCCCAGCATTATCTGGATTCTTTTGCGAACTATTGGCTGTTTTTGCGTATCGATCTGATGCTCTGGATCTTGGCACTTCTCGCTTACTTCCTACATCAGAAAATTACACCTATCCAGCAAAAAGCTGTTCATAAAATTCAGGCCAAGCTTAAAACTGCACAGCAGGAGTCTTCTTCATGATATGGATGGCAATAGTAGGACTGATCTGGATGGCCTGTTTTGGTTTTTATGCAGTGAGTGAAAAACAGATTTTAAAAACCAGACAGTCTCGATATTCTTTTCTGGTGAGTTATCCGGTCATCGTTAAATTGATCTCAGGCAGTCTTTTACTATTGGTATTGTCCCTTTTACGAACTCAATTCAGTAGTAGTATTAGCTTTATGGCACTTTGGGTTGTTATAAGTCCAATCGTATTTATATTTATTCTGAAGATGAATAATTTAAAACAAAGAAAAATTTAAAAGTTTATAAAGGCCTTAAGAATAAAATATAGCTGAGTATATGAGGCGAGAAAATGATTTTCCCGCCTCATAAATATTAGCTTATATAGATATCTGTTTAGAACATCATTCTTAAACCGATTCCATAACGTCCGCCCTGTTCAGAATCAGATGCGTCCTGCCATGAGGTTTTCTCATTGCCCTTGGAATATTCATAAGCAATATCAAGGTAAGGCATGATCTTTTTATTGATCTCATAACGGGTTTCCAGACCGAATGCCGCATGACTTATTCCAGTCTTTTTGGCATTGGCTGCTTTATCCTTCAAAATGAGGTCAACTTCAACATAAGGCTGCAAAATCAGTTTTTGTGTGAGTAGCAGATCACGTTCTGTTTCTAGCTCAAGTCCGATAAAATCATCTTGACCAAGATACAGATGTGCATTGGTTTCAAAGAAATACGGCGCCAACCCATGGAATCCAAATATTGCATCTACATGTTCAATATTTTGCCCAGCATTAGGCTGACCCAAATTTTCCTGACGGTAGCGAAGACCCGCCTGAGCATCCCAGAAATCTGAAATATTCCGGCTATACAGAGCTTGGACTGCATATTCTGTTGCTCTGGATTCCTGCTTGTCAGCTTTGAGTTTAATGAACAGTTTATTTTCATCCGTGCCAATCCGAAGCTCATTCTCAGACTGTAAGCCTCCCTCACCTTCTGAGTTTTTGATCCATTTATTGTCCAGTTTGACCCGCGTATAAATTTGCCCTCCATGTTCCTTGCGATGATCATGTTCGCTGGAATAGGTTGAAGCTGAATCTGGAATTAAATTTTCAGTAATTTCCGGTGCTACTGAAGTTAAATGATGCTCTGACGATTGAAGTGATTGTTGATGATGCATCGAATGATCAGCATGCTGTTGAGATATATCTTCGGCAAAAACAGTCATATTTCCCAACGCCAATACACTAGCCAAAACAGGCTTCAGACAAAGATTAATGGTGTGCATGAGCATCTCCTTGTTTTTCTACTGGTTTTGTCATGTGATGATGGGAATGCTCTTCCCGCACAGTATTCTGAGTCGAAACGCCATTTTCCTGAACATTTGCTACAATCAGTTTATTCATCATGCCGGCAGTCATGTGATACAACAGATGACAATGAATCGCCCATTCACCTAGTTCATCTGCAGTCAGCAAAGTCGTAACGGTTTTTCCAGGTGGGACAATCACTGTATGTTTATTCGGCATATCTATTGCAGACTGGCCATTTTCGAGCTGCATGAACATGCCATGTAAATGCATCGGATGTGCCATCATACTGTCATTGATAAATTTCAGCCTGATCCGTTCCCCAAATTTCACTTTGAGCGGCTCTGCTTCATTAAATTTCTTGCCGTTCATGGTCCAGATATACCGTTCCATGGTGCCGCCTAAACGAATCACCAATTCGCTTTCTGCGTCGCGAATATCTTTTTGCGGAGTTAAAGATTTGAGGTCGCTATATTGCAAAGCTTTATGCCCTACCGGTGTAGAGGCATTGGCCCAGCCGTAAACTGGTTGCTGCGTAAAAGTTTTGGCATCTTTTTCATGTTGCATATCCCCGGTCATATTTGAGTGATTCACATGATCTATAGCGGATGAAGTATCTGAATGCTCGGTATGATTGTCCTCTCCTTGTTCGATAATTTTGGCTGATGCATGCTGCTTATGTCCCATCATCGAATGTTCAGTATCTTTTTTAACATTTATGTCATGGCTAGCATGATTCTGATGATTCATCTGCTCGTGTGCTTCACCCTGCATATTGCCATGTCCCATATCTTCCATGGTCAATAAGGCACGAGGACGGGATATAGGTTTGTGTATGGCATGATGAGCTGGCTTTAATTCATTCTGTAAGCTGCCAATCGCAAAACCGGAACGGTCAATCGATTCAGCTTCAATCTGATAATGTTCCGCAGTGGGCTCTACAATTACATCATAGGTTTCTGCGGCACCAATGCGGAATTCATCGACCGCTACAGGTTTGACAGGCTGCCCGTCTGCACTGACGACTGTCATTTTTAACTGTGGAATACGCACATCAAAAAATGACATGGCAGAGGCATTGATAAAACGCAGTCGCACTTTTTCATTCGGTTTAAACTGTCCTATCCAGTTCTGTTCAGGCGTTTTTCCATTCACCAAAAAGGTATAGCCGGTTACATCAGACAGATCGGTTTTCAGCATGCGCATCTGGTTCCACATTTTGCGATCATTCCAGGTGGCTTTAAGCCCTTCCCGTTTGATTTGCTGAAAAACATCGCTCAGAGTTTCACGCTGATTTTGATAATACTCGGCAGATTTTTTTAAATTATTCATGATCTGCTGGCCGGACTGCTCATGAAATTCTGAAAGCATGACCACATAATCACGCTCGGTCTGCTCATGTGCAGGAACTTCCGCCTGGTTTTTGGGATAGATTACAAAGGCGCCGTAAAGGCCGTCCTGTTCCTGCCCCTTGGAATGGGCATGATACCAGTAGGTTCCACTCTGACGAATTTTAAAGCGATAGACAAATTCCTGATTAGGTGCAATGCCCTGAAACCCGTTAAAACCGGGGACACCATCCATCAGGCCGGGTAGCAATAAACCATGCCAATGCAGAGAGCTTTCTTTATTCTTTAGCTTGTTTTTGACGCGAATAACAGCTTCATCACCTTCCTCAAACTCCAGTAAAGGTGCAGGAAATTTTCCATTCACTGTAATACGTTGTACGGTTTTACCGGTGATATTGACTGGACCTTCATCAATAACCAGCTGATATTCTTTTACAGCAGCCAATAATGAAGACGAGATCACTAAACTTAAGCCCAATAACAGGCTTTGACTAATTTTAATCGACATAACTTAATCCTTGATTTATTAAAATATAAATAACGAGGATTAAGTTTTAGGTGGGCGCAGAATTTCCTGCCAATACCCGGCAAGGTGCTTGGCTTGATAATTAGAGATAAAAGTGGTTTCTAAGGCATGAATCTCAGGAAGAGTTAACTTCGAGATTTCCACATCGATCCAGCTACTCAGGTTATGGCAAGAGCTATAAATACAATCCAGACAGTCATCTTTGTGTTCATTTAAATCGGAGTGGCAATCCATGTCCTGACTCATATCATGAGCAGAATCATGCATAGCTTGATGCTGGCGATGTAACTTCTCTATTTTTTCCATTTCCTTACAATGGGAACCCATCTGCTTGGTTGACGTTTCCAGATGCATCGTTTTTGCTGAAGCAATCGACATGCCGCTCCAGCTTACGGCGAATACCATAAGCATCACAAACCAGATCTGTTTAAAGAACTGTCTGAGCACGATGCACCCTGAAAATATAAAAATGAGTTAACCCAAATAGCATAGGGTGGAATATTAAAATTCGCAAACTTTATAAGCGCTTAATTTAAAGATTAATATTTTGTTCCTGATAAATTGATCACTTCTTAAAATAATTTAGCGGCAGCTTCACATAAGACACACCATTGGCTTCTGGCATTGGGAACTGTCCGCCATTCATATTAATCTGGATCGCAGCCAAAATCAGTTTAGGCATACTTAGACCTGCATCACGCTGCTGACGCATCTGTACAAATTCAGATTTGCTAATCCCTTCACGGATATGAACGTTTTGCTGTTTTTGCTGCTGAATCGTGGTTTCACATTGATATTCATGACGTGACTCTGGCAAATAGTCATGACACAAAAATACACGGGTGCTTTCCGGGAGCTGAAACAGCTTGTGAACAGAATCATATAAAACCGAGGCACTGCCATTTGGAAAATCACAACGAGCCGTGCCATAGTCCGGCATAAACAGTGTATCCCCTACAAAGACGGCGTTACCAATCACATAGCTTAAACAGGCAGGTGTATGTCCTGGCGTAGGAATATTATAAACTTCCAGCTTGCCAATCTTGAAATGCTCACCATCCTCAAACAGATAGTCAAAAGGCTGATGCGCATTGATCTGTTTCATGTCCAGATGATAAATCTCGGCAAACGTTTCCTGTACCAGCGCAATTTTTTTACTGATTGCAATCTTGCCGCCTAATTGCTGTTTCAGATATTGGGCAGCTGTCAGATGATCAGCATGTACATGAGTTTCCAGAATCCATTCCACCGTCAAACCTTGTGATTTCACATAGGCAATCATCTGATCGGCATGCTCGGTCGATGTGGTGGCAGACGCAGCATCGTAATCCAGCACGCTATCAATAATGGCACATTGGGCAGTTTGAGGATCGCTCACCACATAACTAAAAGTATTGGTATTTTTATCAAAAAACGCTTTGACGTTTGGCTGCTGTGTCATATTTATACTCCTGCCCATTTACGGTGAATCCAGATCCCAAGCAGCATAGCTGCAATAAAATACAAGGCTTGATAATGTCCCAAACCAATCAGGGTAAAACTGGGTGCCGGACAAATGCCTGCAATTCCCCAACCGATACCAAATAATAAACTACCCGACAGCAGTTTAGGATCAATCTTTTGATTCTTTGGTAAATCAATGGGTTCATTAAATAAAGTGGTCGGATGTGGATTATGTTTAGCTTTCTGGAAAGGAATAAAAGCCACCAGAATTGCCCCCATCATGACAAAGGCAAGACTGGCATCCCAATCCCCAAACAGATCCAGAAAATCCAGAACTTTTTCAGGATTAGACATACCTGAGAGCATTAAGCCGACTGAAAACAGGCCACCAAATAGAAAAGCGAATAGATTTTTCATTTAGATAGCTCCAACCAGATGACGAACAACATAAACCGTGATAAATCCCGCCAGCATAAAAGACCCGGTCGCAATAAAGGAGCGATTTGACAGACGGCTAATCCCACAGATGCCATGTCCACTGGTACAACCTGAACCTAAACGTGTACCAAAACCAACCAGCAAACCGGCAATGACCATCATCCATGGGCTGGCATTCAGCTCAATTTCTGGCTGAAACAATACGCCGTAGATAAATGGAACTATAAATAGTCCTGCTAAAAACCAGACCGCAGGAGTTTTGAAAATTGTCTTTCGATTAAGTACCTGCCCAACCAACCCACTCACGCCCGCAATACGGCCATTCACATACAGATAGCCGACCACTGAAAGACCAAGCAGTAATCCACCGAGAAACGCTGCCAAAAAGTCATGCATGAGCATATTCCACTTAAAATATATAATTTTATATTATATAATTATAAATATTAATCAAGACGGTTTTTAAATATTGTGTGACTAATACAGGTTTTTTATATGACAGCAGATGAAACTCAGACACGTATTGATTTTTCTCAGGCTCATGTGGTAAGCGAACGCTTAAAAGTGTTGTCGAATTCTGACCGACTGAAAATTCTATGTGTACTGGTCGATAGTGAAATGAATGTGCAACAGATTGAGCTACAAACAGATATTCACCAACCCACTCTCTCACAACAACTTACGGTGCTCCGAAAAGCCGAAATGGTCAGCACGCGTCGTGAAGGAAAGCAGATTTTCTATCAGCTTTCCGACCCCAAAGTACTTACCCTGATGCAAACCTTGTATCAGCTTTATTGCAAGGCTTAAGTGATAAGAAAAATCTTTATTTATCCATAATTGGAGAATACAAATTCTTAAAATATTTAAAAATTAAGTATTTTCAGGAATATCTGCTGGAGCTGTTCTGGTATCACTTTGAATCAGGCCGTCAACTAACTTGATGGTGCGATCACAACTAACAGACAAGCGCGGATCATGAGTCACCAGCAAAATGGCACAGCCCTGTTCCTTATTTACTTTACGAAACAGTTCAAAAACTTCAGACGCGGTCTGGGTATCCAGGTTCCCGGTCGGTTCATCGGCCAGTAACAAGGCGGGTTCTGTAATCAGTGCCCGAGCAATTGCAACACGCTGTTGTTGCCCGCCGGAAAGCTCATTCGGTTTTCGATGTGCATACTTTTCCAGCCCGACTGCAGCCAGAAGTTCATGAGCGCGGTCTAGAGCTTTTTGATCCGGTTTACCATGTGCCATCATTAACGGCATTAGGACATTGTCTAATGCATTAAAAGCTTGAATCAGATGATGAAACTGAAATACAAATCCAATACTGCTGCCGCGTAATACGGTACGTGCAGCGTCATCCATACGGCTGGTGGGTTGACCAAGCAGATATAGTTCACCGCTAGTTGGCTGGTCCAATAGACCCAGAATATTCAATAAAGTACTTTTCCCCGAGCCTGAAGGACCAATTAGTGCTGCAAAGTCATTACGTTCAATACACAAATCAATGCCATGCAGAACTTCGACTTCATTAGGCTGACCAATATTATAAGATTTACGTAGTGCTTCCAGCCGCAAGACTTCATTCGATGAATCAGACATGACGAATTGCCTCCACAGGATCAAGTGCCGCAGCACGACGGGATGGTATAGCCGCTGCCACTACACCAGTCAATGTGGCCAGCAATAAAGCCAGCAATAGCAGATTGATTGAAATTGGAATATAGAACAGGCCTGGGCCAAATTCATTAAAGATCCAGACCAGTAAATAACTGACTGCACTGCCGATAATAGACCCCAACAAGCCAAAAATTGCGCCCTGAAACAGGAAAACGCGCAGGATTTGTCTTTGTGTGGCCCCTGTTGCCCTTAAGATGCCAATTTCACGAGTCCGTTGTACGACACTGACTGACAAGACGCTGGCAATACCAAAAGCGACGGAGATGGCCACAAAAATAATAATCATATTGGTTGAAAGGCTCTGCGCTGAGATGGCATTCATTAACTGACCATTGGTTTTAATCCAGCTTTCTGCCTGTAAGGAAGTCAAACGCCCGACCTGCGTTGCAATATTTTCTGCTTCAAAAATATTTTCTACCGTCAGGTCGATTACAGTGATCCCGCCTGGCAGGCTGAGTAAAGACTGTGCCTGTTTTAAATCCATATAGACATAGCGCGAATCCAGCTCACGTACTCCAAGTTCAAAAATTCCGGAAATATTTACGACAGTACTGTTGTCCTGACCGGTGTCTAATCGTAATTTGCTACCCACCTGTACACCCAGATCTTTAGCCAGCTGACTGCCAATCATTACATCATCTGCACCGACACGTAACTGCCCACTGATCATATATTCTTTAAGTGGAATTATTTTCTGATAACGTTCTGGATCCATGCCCACCAGCGCAACCGATTCCTGAGCTTCACCACGCTGTGCGAATGCAGGTCCAGAAACTACTGGAGAAACAGCTGTCAATAAAGGCACCTGATCCAAGGTCGTCACGACCTCTTGCCAATTATTGATAGAGCGTAGTCTTTGGGCCCGTTTATCTTCTAGAACCAGCTGCACAGTGCCTGCGGGTGCGGGTATAACTTGGTTCACTTCATCGGGGGACAGTAAACGGATATGCGCCTGTGTCCCTAAAGTCCTTTCGATGATATTAGACTGCAAGCCCTGTATCAGTGCCGAGATAAAAACAATCACAGACACCCCTACAGCAACACCCACTGTAATCATCAGAGACTGCATTCGGCCTTCTCGCAAAAAACTGATTGCGATCTTCCATTCAATCCAGAGACGCCCTAGTAATTTTTTCACTCGAATTTCACCGGTAATTCATTTTTATTGCTGGCATCATTATTCTGGTCGGCATAGTTGATTTCTTCGGGCTTAAATCGAACTCGTGTGCCATCTTTTAAAGTTGAAGTTGCATCTGACAGTACCTGGTCACCCACTTTTAAACCGGAAATCACTTCAGACATGGCAAGTCCGCGCAGACCCAGTTTCACTTTTTGTCGCTGGATTTTGCTATCACGTACCAGTAATACGGTGGCCTGATCGCCCTGTACTTTCCCTAGCGCATCATTCGGAATCGCTAAGGTACGATCACGGCGACCTGTCTCGACATTAACCGATACCGTCATATCCTGACGCAGGAAATCAGGTACCGGATCAACCGATAGACGCACTTCTACCGTGCCGCGTTGAGGATCGATACTCGGTGCAATAAAATTAATCCGGGCTGGGAAAGGTTTATCCGGGTAAGCATCGGCAATTGCAGTCGCTTTCTGGGACAACGCCAGTCGTGACAGATTACGTTCATCCAGTGGTACACGGATTTCGGTATTACCATCCATTGCAATGGTAAATAAGGTACGTCCTGGCTGAACCAGATCGCCAGGCTCAACATCACGGGTCAGCACCGTTCCAGCAACAGTTGCCCGGATTTTAGTTTTAGCCAGTTGAGCCTGTGCTACCGAAAGCTGCTCACGCAATGAAGCCTCCTCTACCTGACCAGGTGCCAGTGCAGCTGCTTTTAAACGCACAGTTTCATAATTATTGCGTGCTACCCTTTCTGCCTCTACAGCCTGTTCAATTTCTTCTGCCGAAAGGATGCCTGCTTCGGCATTGCGACGACGCGTCGCTTCACGGCTGGCCTGTTCCAGCTGAGCTTTTGCTGAAGCCAATTCTGCTGAGGCTTGTGGACGGCGATTGGTTGCCAGTTCATTCAATGCGACTTCTGCCTGACGAACTTGGGCTGCCAGTTCATCCGATTTAAGTACAACTAGCAAATCGCCCGGTTTGACCCGATCGCCTTCCTTGACCCGACGTTCTAGTACCACGCCGGTTACTTCACTACCGACTTGAGCACGTGAAACGGTGATGACCTGCCCGGTGGCAACCACTGATTGCACCAGCGGCATCGGCTCTAAGGTATAACCTGTGACTTGTGGCCCTTGCCACCAGCGAAATACGCCAAATGCAACGAGCAAAAGTAAAAGGATCAGGACAATATATTTATAGCGGATAGCGCGCAATGTGCTTCTCCATTCTGGTTAAAAGCGCAGTTGTAAAGAAATACTTGTAGCTTATCTAGCTGTATATTTTAGATTTATTTGGTTGTAAATAAGTTATTGGTTTTATTTTGCAGATTGGTTCCTAAATCGACTTAACTCTTCTGTAATCCACTGAAGGTATATTCCTGCTTATCGCTCTTTTCCTTAAAAAGAAACCCGATATTTCATTCTAGAAGTGAAATTTGAATAACCAAAACAGGCAGTTCTAAAGTGTCAATTTAAGCTAAATGTATAAATGCTAAATCTTGCACAGGTTCTGTTATGAAATGTTGAGTCTAATTCAATCCCAACTAAAAGCTCCTAATATATTTTTTCATCAAGAGCAATCATGGAAAAAATATGAATAACTATCCTGAAACTCCAGCTTCAACTGAAACCCAAGCCCATCAACCGGGTGACCAGACTAAAATGGATCCTAATCCGGAAGTCATTAAAGAAAATTATAAAGGTAGCGATAAATTAAAAGGCAAAGTAGCACTCATTACAGGTGGTGACAGCGGGATTGGTCGCTCTGTATCAGTATTATTTGCCCGCGAAGGCGCCGATATTGCCATTTGCTATCTGGATGAAGATCAGGATGCGCTTGATACCAAAAAAATGGTTGAAGCAGAAGGACGCCGTTGTCTGCTGATTCAATGCGATTTACAGCATCCTGATGAAATCAAGAAAATGGTTGAGCAGACCCTTCAGGAATTTAAAACCATAGGACTTACGCACTATTATTTATAGATTCTCTGTGGTAGCAGATGATTTTTATCGAGAATAAAGTCATCAATGAAGTTTTTGATAACTGGTCTAAATAATTTCTTCTGCCAACGATATACATTTTCAAAGATCCGCTCAAACTGGTTCTTTTGTATCTCAACGTAGGCCATCAAGGCTGAAAAAATATGATTCAAAATCAGTTTAGATCGTCTTACTTGAAACTTTTCAATATGACAAACCTGTTTAACCACCCGGTGATATTGCTCTATTTTCCAATGACTTGAATGTAATTCATGAAAACCCTCAAAGGACAATAAATCATCTTCATCTTGATGCACAATATAAAACCTCTGCTGTTCTTTTAACTGAGTCTTAAATAATTGTACAAAGCCAAAATCTTTGAGCCAGACCACTTGACCCTGATGGAAATCTGGCAATAAACGCAGTTGAAACCATTGTCCTTTTTCTGGGGAAACCTTACGGTTACAGTCGATACCAAACATAAATCGAATACCATGTTTTCTTATGGTTTTTAGATTTCCAGTCGATGAATACCAACTATCACCTGTAATAAATTGAATCTTTGCACCCCAACTGAGTACTTCACTTAACATATCCATAAAGTAATCATTCTTGGTTTTACTTTCAGATTTGTCATAAATTCGGAAATTAATTGGAATATTTTGACCATTTTGATCTATCGCATACAAGGTAATGAGATTAATACCCTTGACGGATCGGTGGTGTTTGCCTGACCAAAAATAGCTAACCAAGTCCATATGTTGACTATATGGTTTATCTAAAACAGTATCATCAATGCTGACTATAAGTTTATTATTATCAATATGTTGAATTGATTCTTGATATAGGTCGTGAGGTGTGTAGTCTTCACGCTCTAGAAAGCGATTTACACTATCATGCGAGATATTATAAGTCTCGGCAAGTTGTGTGCAGCTAATAGAGTTCGGTTCTGTCATGAGAAAGCCCATATAAATGGGTAATGTACAAGTTGCTGTAGAAGCATGTTTAATTCGTCTGATCACAGATACTTTATAAAGTATTTTAATACTTTTTTGAATCCGTCAATGCGTAAGTCCTAAACCATTAATATTCTGGTAAATAATGCAGGTGTGCAGTATCCGCAGGACAGTATTACCGATATTTCTCCAGACCAGTTATTCAAGACCTTCAATGTCAATATCCTGTCCATGTTCCATCTGACTCAGGCGGTACTTCCACATATGCAGGCAGGTGACAGTATTATCAATACCACCAGTATCACCAGCTATCATGGACATGACACACTGATAGACTATTCAAGCACCAAAGGTGCGATTACTTCTTTTACCCGCAGCTTATCTACCAATCTGGCGAAAAATAAAACCGGAATTCGTGTGAATGGTGTTGCACCAGGCCCAATCTGGACACCACTCATTCCAAGCAGCTTTGATGAAGAACAACTGGAAGATTTTGGTAAACAGACACCAATGGGACGTATGGGACAACCGAGTGAAGTCGCTCCTGCCTATTTATTTCTGGCCAGTGAAGAAGCTAGCTATATTTCAGGTCAGGTCATTCATGTAAATGGCGGCAGTATTATTAACGGCTAATCAAAGTTTGAAAGTAGATAACAGCCTTTCTAGCTGTTATCTACTTTTTTCTAAAATATTTAATACGTTTTAGTTTTAGAATCTTTGAAAAACAGAATTTGATGGATATCTATAAAATTCATCTTAAAGCTATAAAACAATTCAAACAAATCCTGACAGATGATTACCCGCGCCAAAATAATCCCTTGTTATAGTGATTTCAGCCCCTACCTGATGAGGATAGTAAAATGTCTAGAGGTGATAAATCAGCTTATACCGAAAAGCAAAAACGACAGGCTAAGCATATTGAAGACAGTGAAAAAGATCGTGGTCGTCCTGAAGACGAAGCAGAGCGTATTGCCTGGTCGACTGTGAATAAGCAGGACGGCGGTGGCAAGAAAAAGAAAAACTGAGCTATCCAAAGTTCAAGGAAAGTGATGCTATTGATTTAGCATCAGTTCAACTATCTAGATTTTATTCCTTTTATTTTTTAAGCAATCGAAAAAGTCTGATGGCCTTAGGTATTCAGATTCTTTCCTTTGTTTCGTTATTTCATCAAGTCATTCAAGATAATTTTAAGGAAAAATATGAAAATTCTGATTGTATTAACCTCCCATGATCAACTTGGCGAAACGGGTAAAAAAACCGGATTCTGGCTCGAAGAACTGGCTGCTCCTTATTACACTTTTATTGATGCAGGCGCAGACGTAACGTTGGCCTCTCCAGCCGGTGGCCAGCCACCACTTGATCCAAAAAGCAATGAACCTGATGCGCAAACCGAAACGACCAAACGTTTTGAAGCAGATGAAGTGGCCATGCAGGCTCTTGCCAATACGCATAAATTAAGTGATGTGCTGAATCAGGATTTTGATGCGATCTTTTATCCGGGCGGCCATGGACCGTTATGGGATCTGGCAAATGACCAGAATTCTATTTCCTTAATTGAACAGACTCTACAGGCCAATAAACCTGTGGCACTCGTCTGTCATGCACCGGGTGTGCTTCGCGATGTTAAAAATGCAGAAGGCCGACCTATCGTCGAAGGTAAATCAGTGACTGGCTTTAGTAACACTGAAGAAGATGGTGTTGGCCTGACTGATATCGTGCCATTTTTAGTTGAAGATACGCTGAAAGAAAAAGGCGGACAGTATTCCAAGGCTGAGGACTGGCAGGTACATGTACAGCAAGATGGCCTGTTAATTACCGGACAGAATCCGGCATCTTCTGCTGCAACGGCTGAGGCGCTGTTAAAGTTATTAAAATAATTTCATCCAGATATAAGTCATTGGAGACCAGTTACTTATTTGCTGGTAAAAAACCCTGATGTGATGTCACATCAGGGTTTATTCGTTTTATGTTGAGATTCTAATTCGCTACTGCCACAGTTGATGCAATATGCTGGGCCAGTAATTCTCTGAGTTTAAATTTCTGGATTTTCCCCGATGGCGTCATCGGAATCTCGTCCCAAATCTCCAAACGTTCTGGAATATATTGCATTGCCAGATTATGGGTTTTCAGAAAATCCACCAGCTCATTAAAACTTAAAGACTGTGCCGGATCTTTCAACTTGATAATCGCACAGGCACGCTCACCTAGCCGTTCATCTGCATAAGCCACTAAAGCGACCACCGCCACATTGGGATGTTTATATAAAAGTGATTCAATTTCTGCGACCGGAATATTTTCACCGCCACGAATGATTACATCCTTTTTACGGCCACAAATCCGGATATAACCTTTTTCATCCTGATAGGCGATATCGCCCGTATCAAACCAGCCATCTGCATCGGTATCATTTAAATGAGCACGTTTGAGGTAGCCACCGAATCCAGAACAAGCGCGAATCATCAAGCGACCAGACTCATTCACCGGCTTGGCCTTCCCTGTTTTATCGACAATTTTGACGTCTACACCCGGCAAGGCGATGCCATCAGTATTAAAAGAACGTTCATCGTCATCTTCTGGACAGGTAGTAGTGACCGCGCCACATTCAGTCATTCCCCAGGCTGAAATCACTTTTACGCCTAAAATCTCCCGGGCTTTTTGCACTAATGGTCCCGGAATTGGCGCACCAGCACAAAGGAAAATTTTCAGTGAATCGACTTTGTCATGCTGTTCAGCCACAGTATTGGACAGGTCGTTCAAAAATGGCGTTGAAGCCATGGTGAAATTCACCTGATGCTGATGAATCAAGTCTACTGCTTTGGAGACATCCCAGACATCCTGTAATACCACTTTGGTATTGAGCTGAATCGGCATCATCAGGCCATACATAAATCCGGTCTGATGCGCCATCGGTGACGCCATCAATACCACATCATTTTCAGTTAAATGCAAACGCTCTGCATAAGGCACAATATTGGAAAATAAGGTATTGGCCGTATGCATCACGCCTTTCGGTTCACCTGTAGTGCCCGAGGTAAAGATTAGTTGGGTAATATCATCTGGGCCAGATTCAAGCCCATCTAGCTCAGCAATGGCTGCAGCATTCTGTTCCAGACTATGATTAAGCAACAGGCGATCAAAATTATTCTCGCCATCCCCATTCACTACAACTACGTGTTTTAGGGTGTCCAGCTTGTTGTGTAGCTGATTGGCCAACTGTTCATGGCCAAAATTACGAAAGATTTTAGGCACAACAAATACTTTAGATTCACCATGTTTAAGCATGAATTCCAATTCACGTTCACGGAATATCGGCATGAGTGGATTCAATACGGCGCCAATACGGCTACAAGCCAGATACAGCAAGGTAAATTCCCACCAGTTCGGCAACTGGCAAGACACCACATCATTTTTCTCAATACCCAACTGTTTCAAGCCCAGCGCAATTTTGTTGGTCATGTCCCAAATCTGCTGGTAGCTGAAAGTCTGTTCAGTTTGATTCTCGACCTTAAAACTCACTAAAGCTGTTTTGTCCGGATTTTTTTCTACCGCACTGCGTAAAAAATCGAGAATTGTTTGATTGAGCCAGTGTCCTTGTTTGAGCATGGCCTCTTTTCTTGTCGGGATCAGAACCGCATCGAAATCCATTCGCTTACTCCTTATTTTTTATAATAGTCTTATTCAGGCTGGGGCGTATTTTCCTTAAGCTGGTACAGCCTTACGTCCTGCCTTATGCCGAGCGATAATTGTTTTCATGATCTGTGCTGTGCCATCGCCAATCTGGAATCCTAGTACATCACGCATGCGTTGTTCCATCACACCACGGTCATAACCGGCATGACCATAAGTCAACAGGCATTGATGAATCACATCATAAGCCAGCTTTGGTCCCCACCATTTACACATGCCTGCTTCAGAGGTATGTGGTAGATGGTTATCTTTGAGCCATAAAGTTTGCAGGCAAAGTAAGCGTGCAGCTTCAACCTGAGTTTCGTATTCAGCGAGTGGATGCGAAACTCCCTGAAAAGCAGTCAATGGCTGACCAAAAGCTTCGCGTTGCGTGGCATATTCCCAAGCTTCATCCAGACTCACCCGGGCAACGGCCAAAACCTGTAAACCGATCAGAGCACGAGAAAAATCAAAGCCCTGCATCACCTGCACAAAACCTTTGTTTTCATCCCCTAGACGGTGATTGACTGGCACACGAACATTGTCAAAGAAGATTGAACCGCGACCAATGGCGCGCTGACCATGACAGTCAAATCGTGTGGTACAGATGCCCGGTAAATTCATCGGAACCAAGAGCGCTGTCACGCCATGTGCACCATCTTCATTGGCGCCAGTGCGACCGAAAACCACCGAAGCATCTGCCTGATCGGCCGCAGAAATTGAAGTTTTTTCGCCATTAATGACATATTCGTCGCCATCACGTTCAATCTTTAAACGTAAATTTGCTGCATCAGAACCGCCTCGCGGCTCGGTCAAGGCAATTGAGAAGATAGCCTCGCCTGCAGTGAGTTTTTTCAGCCAGGGCTCAACCACTTCAGACTGCCCATGTTCGGCCAGAATTTGGCCATTTAGGGAAGCAAGCAGGTTGATATAGGAGAAACTTAAATCCGCTTTGGCAATGGCTTCATGGATAATCCCTGCTGCCAGTCGGCCCATACCCTGACCACCGTATTGTTCAGGGAGTTCGGGGGCTATAAAGCCCATTTCCCCCATTTTTTTCACCAGATCACGATCAAAGACTCGGCTTTGGTCGCGCTCCAGAAATCCCGGAGCCACATATTTCTGGGCAAATTTTTCTGCCGTTTCAGCTAAAAGTTCTAGATCTTCGGTGATATAAGGATTCTTTTTCATTGATCAGTCTCCTTATTTGGCATATTTACGGAATTCAGGCTGACGTTTTTCTTTCAGTGCATTGACGCCTTCACGAGACTCTTCAGTATCGTAATAAAGTTTTAGCGCATACATGCCCATGCCAGCGATCCCTGCCTGATGTGCGGTATCCATATTGAAACTGCGTTTGGCAATCGCGATTGCGGTCGGACTACGCTGACAGATTTCTTCGCCCCATGCCTGAACTTCTGCATCGAGTTGATCTGCTGGTACACATTTATTGGCCAATCCAATTTCAACCGCTTCCTGACCAGAATAACGGCGGCACATGTACCAGATTTCACGGGCTTTCTTCTCACCCACGACGCGTGCTAAAAATGCTGTGCCATAACCTGGATCGACTGAACCCATTTTTGGTCCGACCTGACCAAAGATTGCTTTATCTGAACAGATCGTCAGATCACAAATCGTGGCCAGTACATTACCTCCCCCAATCGCATAACCTTGTACGCGCGCAATTACCGGTTTGGGGACATCACGAATGGCGGTATGCAATTCTTCCATCGGTAAACCAATGGTACCGCGACCGTCATAATTACCATCATGCGCAGACTGATCACCACCAGTACAAAACGCTTTTTCACCCGCGCCGGCCAATACAATCGCCCCAACGTTACGGTCATAGCCTGCCTTATTTAAAGCCTTGATCAGTTCATCACAGGTCGTACCACGAAAGGCATTCATTTTTTCTGGACGGTTAATCGTGATCCAGGCTACACCGTTTTTTACTTCATATAAGATATCTTCAAAATTCATGTTCATTACGTCCTGTACTGTTTTATCTGTCTAATTTAGTGTTAATTAATTTGATGCTTTAACCATTCATGGTCAAACCGCCAGAGACACTAAGGACCTGTCCGGTAATAAAGCTGGCATCTTCACTTAAGAAAAAAGCAATCGCAGAAGCTAAATCATCCGGCTGACCCAAACGGCCCAGTGGAATAGCACGAACAAAGGCTTCACGTAATTTTTCTGGATTTGAAGCACCTTCAGTCACGCCTGCAAGTAAAGCGGTATCGGTTGGTCCTGGGCAAATCACATTAATTTTGATGTTATGGCGTGAATGTTCGCGTGCCAGAGTTTTGGAGAAAGATAGCAATCCTCCCTTACAGGCAGCATAGACTGCTTCGCCCGAAGAACCGACACGGGCTGCATCTGAGGCAATATTAACGATGCTGCCGGAATTACGTTCGACCATGCCTTTCAGCACAGCAAAGTGCATATTCAGCATACCGACCAGATTGATCTGGATCAGTTTCTGCCATTCGTCTGGGGTGCTTTTAATGAAGGGTTTAAAAATGTCCCAACCAGCATTATTCACTAGTCCATCGATCGGGCCTAATTCAGTTTCCGTTTTTTGAACCGCCTGTTCAACGACGTCACTTTGGGTAATATCACATTGAATCGCCAGCGCCCGACCGTATTGATTAATTTCATTTGCCAACTTCTCGGCAGCTTCCAGATTCATATCAAAAATAGCAACTTTAGCGCCTTCTTCTGCCAAACGTCGGCAGGTTGCGGAACCTATTCCGCCTGCACCGCCTGTCACAATCACGACCTTATCTTTTAATCCTTTCATTGTTTTATCCCTACGCTATTTGTTGTCGAATTTAATCGGCTATTGTTCTAATTCGGTGTGTTTTATCTAAAATAGAAAGAGATTGAATTTATGTCAACATATTTACATAAAATAATATTTATATTTTTATAAATGTATAAATAACAATTATTTAATAATTTTATTTATTCAATGTATTGACCTATATTGACATTTATCTTTAGAGTAACCTATATCTAGCCCCAGTTTATTACTAAGCTGTTTCTGTTTCATGAAGGATGTTTTATTTCTTTAGTTTGCTAGATGACTGCCTTGATATTCAGCTAGAGAACAAACTGAAACTGTGAATATCAAGAAAGATATTTTTAAATGATTTAATCGCTTAGTACAGGATTTAAAGATGCAGATTTCTACTAAAAAACTATGATTTTTAAAACAAATTATAAAAGAAACTGATTTATGCGAAAAAGCGATAGGTTATACTTTGCACCGTTTGGCTATTTCAGTATTGAGGATGTTGCATATAGTGAGTGATACTTTGTCAAAAAAATATGATCAATCCTTATATTCCGCTCATAACCGGCTGTTTTTCCGGCTGTTTCAGGTGGGAAACAGTCTGGATCGAAAATGCTTAAATGAGCTAAAAATATCTCCCGTGCATTGGGCCGTGCTGGGTGCCCTGTCTCGTCCTAAAGTTAAATCTGGTATGTCTTTTTCAGATCTGACCGAATATCTGGGTGTAAGCCGACAAAATCTGGATGCTGTCTTAAAACGACTGGAACGTGATGGACTGGTAGAGCGTGTTATCAATGAGCAGGATCGACGTGCCAAAATTGTTGCGCTTACCACGGAAGGTTTTCAGACCTGGGATAGCCTGCAGGATGATTTTTTTGAGTTTTATGGACAAGCCTTAAATAAACTGGCTTTTGATGATGTGATTACCCTGATTCATTTACTCAATAAAGTAAATGATGGTCTGAAAAGTATTCATCTGCAAAAAGAGTCGGACCAATAAAAAATAGAAATCTTATTTTTAAATTAAACAGATAAAAAAATGAGCCCTTATGAGGCTCATTTTTAACATCATTGTTTAAAATGATCATTATGCTTTTTGTGGGTCATATTGACGATCTTTGATAAAGATCCCAGACACTGCACCACACAAGAAATAGGCACCGCCCATAATCAGGAAGCCCAAGCCAATTGAACCACCGCTAGCTGCCGCGCCAATAATTGCAGGGGCAAACATGGCCCCAATACGCCCTGCATTATAGGCACCACCGACTGCTGTACCGCGGATTGACGTCGCAAAGCTTTCAGTCATATATGTGGCATTAATCGCATACGGAATACCATAGAGAAAGCCGAAGAAAATCAGCAGATAGGCAATATTATCCGGGGTGTTGAACAGCACAATGACCGGTAAGAAAATCGCCGTACCGATCGCGCCAAAAGAGAAAACGGCGCGTCGACCTAATCGGTCTGCAGCAAAACCGGCCAGAACTTTACCAAAAATCATGGCGATATAGGTTCCGATCATATAACCCGCCATTGATTTAAAGTTCATGTGTAATTCAGATTCTAGATAAGCAGGCATCCAGTTATTTACACCGTAATAGCCAAACTGCAGAAACCCAGCCGTGAAAATCCATAAAATAAACATCTTGCGATTCGCAGGATCCGCAAAGATTTCTTTGACAGTACTTTTCTTAACAGGCTGTTTGGTGGTTTCTTCAGCGGGTGCATATAAACGCAGTAATCTTGCACGCTGCCACGATTCTGGTTCAGGAACCAGTTTCTGGATAAAAATCGCCATAACGGATGGGATAATCGCGACAAAAAACAGTGTACGCCAGCCATATTCAGGAATAATCCAACCTGCCAATACAGTAGCTACGATATAGCCAACCGTCCAACCTGCCTGTAAGGTACCTAAAATTGTAGTCCGGTATTTGGTTGGTACATATTCAGCCATCAGTGTACTGGCTGCAATATATAAAGATCCGATCCCAAACGCAGACAGGAAACGTAGTACGGCGAACTGTTCATAGTTTTGGGTAAAGCCCAAGGCTGCAGTTAATACTGAAAAGATCAGAATTGAAATCACGACTGTACGTACCCGGCCTAAACGGTCACAAGCCCAGCCACCAATAAAACCACCAATCGCCATACCCGCCAGTGTAAAACTACCCAAGGTACCGGCTTGTAAATTACTTAAACCAAATTCTGCTTTCAGGCTGTTTAAGCTGAAAGACAGCAGTAGCATGTCCGCGCCATCGACCAAGTGCCAAAAAGGCAAAGACAAAGGCGATCTGCTGGGTTCGTTTGGTAGTGGGTTTTATCTTTGCGAGTTCTCTTTCTAAAACTTGTTCTCTTACTAATTCCGTCATATTTAAATCTCTATTCCTATCCTTAGGTTTTTTCATTCTGATCTTGTGTATGCACACTTCTGTATGCATGCGCTTTAAGCGAGATCCGTTTTCAAAGCACAGTACTTACTCCTGTTCTTATAATCTCATTCCCGAGACTTTTCCCTCTCCTGTTATTTTTGAATCGTATTTATTCTCGTCATCAGGCTAAAGAAGTTAGGATGATTTTTCAATCATTTTAGATGTTTTATTTTGTTAGACGAAATTAAGTATCGTAAAGTTGATTGTTTTTCCATTTTCATATAGCTTTAAAGCGATTATTAAAATGACATGTAATCTAAATAACATCGAACAAGGAGCGTAACGATGGGTGCTTTAACGGGCTTTCGTGTACTGGATTTAAGCCGGATTTTGGCTGGTCCTTGGTGTAGCCAGATTCTGGCGGACTTAGGTGCGGAAGTGATTAAAATTGAAAAGCCTGATCATGGAGATGACACACGCATCTGGGGACCACCTTGGCTTAAAAATAATCAGCAGGAAGATACCCATGAATCGGCTTACTATCTTTCAGCCAATCGCGGTAAACATTCAGTTGCCGTAGATTTATCTACTCCGGAAGGTCAACGCATTATCAAGAAACTCGCAGAACAGAGTGATGTAGTGATTGAGAACTATAAAGCGGGTTCGTTGAAAAGATATGGTCTGGATTATGAAAGTCTGAGCCAGATAAATCCGCGTCTGGTGTACTGTTCAATTACCGGCTTTGGCCAGAATGGCCCGCGTGCGCAAGAACCAGGCTATGACTTCATTGTTCAGGGTATGGGCGGTATGATGAGTGTTACGGGTGAACGTGATGACCTTCCAGGGGGTGGTCCGCAAAAAGCAGGTCTAGCCTTTGCTGATCTGACCACTGGCTTATATGCTGCAATTGCGATTCAAGCTGCTTTATTGTCCCGTGAAAAAACTGGTGAAGGTCAGCATATTGATATGGCACTGCTGGATACCCAGGTCGCTTCCCTCTCTGTTCTAGCCATGAATTATCTGACCTCAGGTAAAGTCCCTGGCCGCTTCGGAAATGCCCATGCCAATATTGTGCCTTATCAGGTGTTTAAAGCACAGGAAGGTGAATTCATTATTGCTTGTGGGAATGACCTGCAATTTCAAGCGCTGTGTCAGGCCGTGGGTTTGACCAAAGTGGCAGAAGATCCGCGTTTCTTGAAAAATTCAGGCCGGGTTACACATCGTGAAGAACTCACCACTCTCTTACAGGCTCATTTCTACTCTCAACCGGCAAAACACTGGGTAGATCTGATTCATGCAGTCAAAGTCCCAGTGGGCATGATCAATAACCTGAAACAGGCTTTGGAAGAAGAACAGGTTCTGGCGCGTGAAATGGTCATTCATATGCCGCATACTCTACGTGACGATTACACCTCGATTGGTTCGCCGATTAAACTTTCCAAGACCCCGGTAGAATATAAAAAAGCACCACCGTGTCTGGGTGAAGATACCGACGCCATCTTGAGCCAGTATTTAAGCCCTGCTGAAATGGAAGAGCTGAAAAGTAAAAAAGTCATCCAGCAGCGCTAAACTGCTCAGCAATAAAAAAAGGAATCGAAAGATCACTGCTGTCCCATAGTTTGCTTTAAATAAAAAAACCTGAGTCCTAACAGTTAAAATATGAGTGCAAACAAACACTTTAACGACCAGGATTCAGGTTTTGTCACATCAGAATACCGTATTTCATGA
>NZ_VOZF01000001.1:0-351531 GCF_013419905.1 Acinetobacter sp. YH12046 | reverse complement strand
CGACCATAGCAAGAGTGAACCACCTGATCCCTTCCCGAACTCAGAAGTGAAACCTCTTAGCGCTGATGGTAGTGTGGGGTCTCCCATGTGAGAGTAAGTCATCGCCAGCTCATTATTCCAAAAGCCCCCTGCTAAGCAGGGGGCTTTTTTTATATTTATATAATCTCTTTTCTCTCTTTAACCACTAATTTTTTACGGCTGTATAATCTCTGATCAGCTGTAAAATGTTATACTACTTGTGTAAATATTTTTTTATTCTCTGAGTCATATGCAGCAGATTCTCATAAACACATTTGTGTTGATATGGCTCAGTTTGATTTCTCCACAGCTATATGCTGTAACAGAATTAAATTTTGATCATCATCAGTATGTCAAACTCGATGGAGAATGGGATTTCTACCCCAATCAGCTGATTGATCCCACTTCTGGGCAGCGATCATCCCCATTAAATTCCTCTAGTCAGACTCTTGCTGCTGAAAAAGTTCATTTACCTAATTCTTTCCTGACCTTAACAGGTCATAAAGACCATATTGGAACTTTTCAAAAAACCTTCAGGCTGCCTGAATCAGCCATTAATCATGCGGTTTATGTTTATGTACCATACCAGTATGGGGCTTATCGCATGTATGTCGATGATCATCTCCTGATAGAAGTAGGGCAGGTAGGCATACATGGTCAGCATCAGACCATGATGGCGCCAAAGCTGGCTTCTTTCTTTCCCTCACAGCGGGAAGTGACGATTACCATTCAGGCTTCAAGTTATCACCATATCCGTGGCGGGCTGGAAAATAGCATGTTTATTGGCTTTAACCAGCCTATTCTGGATAAGTTTTATGATCAGGTAATTCCTTTAAGTGTGATCAGTGGCGTTCTGCTGATGATTGGCTGCTTTATGGTGTTCTTTGCAGTGTTTCGCAGCCTTAAAACGCAAGCAGGTAATTTGTTGCTGTTTCTAGGGTTATTTATTCTGTGCTTGAGCCTACGTAGCTTCTTTGCAGTCCCATTTATTTATACTTTATTCACGAATATTTCCTGGGTATGGGGCACACGATTTGAGTATTTACTGACTGAATTGGCAACTCTGTTCTTCTTGATTTATATCTATTTATTGCCATATCGACTGTTAAATCCTTATTTATTAAAAATCACAGCTTTGCTAATTAGTATCAATGTAGCTGTGACCCTGTTTACGCTGCCTTATATATTCCAGAGCTTCTTTTTCCAGAGCTTTAGTATTGCAGTACTGGTCTTTATTAATCTGCTTTATGGCGCTTACCGCATGCACAAATCGCATGTACGTTATTCCAAGATTAATTCTATTGCGGTGGTGCTGGTCTGCCTGACCTTCCTGCATGACTATTTACTTGCTTTAAAGGTAATTGATTCAGTTGAAATTGCATTTTATACATCTTGTGCCTATTTTATTTTAATTACCTTTCAGCTCAGCCGTGATTATGCGGTGCAAAGTATTAATACCGAGTTGTTAAACAAGCAGCTTTTGCGCCTGAATAAAGAACTTGATCAGAAGGTACAGGACCGTACACGTGATATCACCTTGCTCAATGAGAAACTCGCGCAGTAGGTGAGGTTGGATTCGCTGACAGGTGCCTATAATCGCTTTGCCTTAAATGAACAGCTACAGCAGCAATATGAGCATGCGATAGCAAACCAAACTTCGCTGGCTGTTTATATGATCGATGTGGATTATTTTAAAAACTATAATGACTATTATGGTCATCTCAAAGGTGACTATATTTTAAAAACACTGGTTCAAACCATTCAGCAAATATTGCCTGAAAATGGCTTTCTGGCCCGTTATGGGGGTGAGGAATTTGCGGTTTTACTGGCAGATATTTCCTGGCAGGAAGCCGAAGCTTTTGCCGAGCAACTTTGTGAGGTCATCCGTAAGCTCAATTTGGAACATGCCAATCGTGGGGATGACAAGTCCTGGATCAGTATCAGTGTTGGGGCAGCGATTATGGATGCTGAACATATCTATAGAAATGTTGACCGTTTACTGAAAACAGCCGATCAGCAGTTGTATCAGGCGAAAATTCTTCGCGATTCAGCCTGTATTAAATAATAAAAAATCCAATCAATACATCAGCTATCTTTATCCGATCAAGTTATATCCGCTTACGATTCCTTTACTTTTTTATTATTTTAGCCGCTGTATGGAATGCTAAATTGGTACTTATCTGAATGAAATTAGCATGAAGAATAACAATGAAACAGACTCAAATAGCAGCAATTTTATTATTAGGCTTAGGTTCCTATAGCCTGACTGCCTGTGCCCAAGACAAGACTTCATCACCGGCAGCTGGACAATCCGCTGCCAAAACCACACAGCAAGCCTATAAAGTCGAAGAATTTGCACAATTGAATGAGCCCTGGGCACTGACTGAGCTGCCAGATCAGCGCTTACTGATTACTGAAAGATCTGGAAAGTTAAAATTATTTAATCCAGCCAATCGCAGCACTCAAACTGTTGAGGGTATTCCTCAAGTGGCCTATGGCGGACAAGGTGGCTTAGGCGATGTCGTACTCCATCCTGACTTTGCCAAGAATCAGTGGGTATATCTCAGTTATGCTGAACAAGGGCAGGGTGGTTATGGTGCAGTCGTGGTTCGTGGCAAGTTGGATCTTACCAAGAGCACACCACAACTCACTCAGATCAAAAAAATCTGGACTCAGGTACCGAAATTTTCTTCCGGTCAGGGCCATTATGGGCACCGGATTATCTTTGGCTCAGATAACAAACTCTGGATCAGTTCGGGTGAACGTCAGCAATTTAATCCAGCTCAAGATATGAAATCCAATGCCGGCAAGATTATTCGTCTGAATGATGATGGTTCAATTCCTTCCGATAATCCATTTATGAATCAGGGTGAAATTGCCAAGCAGGCCTGGAGTCTGGGACACCGTAATCCTCTCGGTCTGGCATTTGATCCACAAGGGCAGCTTTGGGTGATTGAAATGGGGCCTAAAGGTGGTGATGAGCTGAATAAAGTGATGAAGGGCAAAAATTATGGCTATCCGATTGTCTCCAATGGGGATCATTATGATGGCAAGCCGATTCCAGATCACAGTACCCGACCAGAGTTTGAAGCACCAGCACTAGATTGGACTCCCGTAATTTCTCCTTCAGACTTGCTGTTCTATACTGGCAATAGCTTTCCTCAATGGAAAAATAAAGCCATTGCTACAGGTCTGTCTTCTCAGGCAATGATCGTGATTGATACTACTCAAAGTCCTGTTAAAGAAATACAGCGACTGGATATGAAAGAGCGGATTCGTGGTGCAATTCAGGCCAAAGATGGCTCACTCTGGGTGATTGAAGATGGTCCAAAAGCCAAGTTGCTTAAGATGACCGCCCCTCAGTAAAAAGCTAAATAGTTAATATCAGAATGAAAGAAAAAGGCCCCAACTCCTGTGAGGGCCTTTTCAAATTTAGCTCAGATACCTTTCCTCCGGTATCGATCAGCATCCTGCCGATGTTTTATTCTTGTTTTTGCAAGACTTCCTGTCTTGGTATGCACTCAATATAGCCTGAGTCAGAAAGCTCGAGTAGAGGCATTGACCGCATCTGCTGTAGGCCAGAGGCGACAAGGTCACTTGAAAATATTTATCCGATCAAATCCCAAGTTATCAGGACAATTTTACGATATGGTAGAGATAGAAGACCTTATTGAAGCTCATCTCTCTATTCAATAAAAAAATATTTAAAAAAATTCCATAACATAATAGAAAGGAGAAGCACATGCCTACCGTTCAAATTGAAGTCCGGCAGCAATATTCCCAGGCTGATGAAGAGCAGTTACTCGACAGCGTATTTCACTGTGTGAAAAATGCCTTTCAACTGCCTGACTATGACCGTAATATCCGGCTGGTGGTACATGAAGCCCATCGTTTTCAATATATGGTTCATCTGGCCCAGCCTGAATACTTTACCTTGATCAGTATTGACTGCTTCGCTGGCCGGAGTCTGGAGACCAAACGCAAACTGTATCAGCAGATTGTGTAGAAAGCTTGGGAAAACTGGGCATTCTGTCTGATCATATTCTGATTCATCTGCGGGAAAGTCCATTGGAAAACTGAGGAATCCGCGGTGGGCAAGCAGCCTGTGATGTCAATGTAGACTTTAATGTAGAGATCTGATTTTTTTTAAGAAAAATTCCTGATTTTAAATACAAAAAAGCCCCAACATCCTGTTGAGGCTTTTCTGGATTTGCTTCTCAGATCTGACTCCTGTCTGATCTGTCAACGTCCTGTTACTCTGCGCTTTTTATTGTTATTGTATCGCTTTGCAGACTTCCTGTCTGTCTATGAATCAAACTATAGCCTTGAACTGAAAGTGAGAATAGCCGACAAATTCTGCGCTGCCTGTAGGCTAAAGCGCACATAACTGTCGTCCTCAGGCACTGACATACTGGATCAGCTTATCCACGACATCTCTGAGTGTTTTGTTATCGAATTCATTCCCTTCAAAGCTGTAGTCTTTATTGCGGCTAAAAATGTCCCGAAGCTCTACAACTGCATTGGTATCCACCATACCGAGCTGAGTGCCGACCTGACGGATCTGATCAATGGAACGTGAGCCGTTGGTGACGCCATAACCGATATAGGCTGCCGGTTTGCCTTGCCATTCCTTGGCCAGATAATCCAGCGCATTCTTTAATGCCGGGCTATAGCCATGGTTATATTCAGGACTGATAAAAATAAATGCATCCGCAAGGGCAATAAAGTCGGCCCATTCCTGCTGTTTCGGCTGATCATAAATACCGGTCAATGGGGGATGAGAACCAGCAAAAAGCGGAAGATCCCATTCTTTTAAGTCGACAAGTTCGGTTTCAAGCGTGCTAAAACCATATTTTTTAATTTCCTGTAGTACCCAATGTGCGACCTTAATTGCTGTACGTCCTTCACGCACACTGCCAACCACAATATAAATTTTCATATCTTTCCCTTTCTTATCGTATTCTCATCAAATTAAATTAATCAGATTTCTGAACAGAGACTAGAGAGGATTTGTATCCAGAAACTAAAAAAGCTCCCGAAGGAGCTGTTTTAAATCATGTGATTAGCCGATATTACATCAGCTTCACGCCTTGCTGGCCAGCTGGAGTAACTTTGAAGATTTCGACTTCAAAGGTGATATTTTTACCTGCAAGCGGATGATTAAAGTCCACTTCGGTAATATCATCATTTACGGATCTTACTACGCCATACAAAGTCGATTTGGCCTTGTCTTCAAACTCGATCATGTGACCTTCGATCGGACGTTCGCCAAATTTCACCGTATCAAATTTTTGGACATTTTCAGGATTCCACGGACCAAAAGCTTCTTCGGGCGGAAGGCTGACGGTACGACGGTCACCAGCACGTAAGCCCATTAAAGCTTTTTCAAAACCTGGTAATAGGTTGCCATCACCAATGGTCAGGCTTACCGGTTCTTCACGGCTACGGGTATTGTCAATTTCTACGCCACTTTCGATCGCGACAGAAAAATGAAGCTCGACTTTAGAGCCGTCTTCAACACGAGTTTCCTCGTTAGGATTAATAAAATCAGTCATGTTGCGCCTGTGCACGTTGAATTCGGTGTTTTTCCAGGAAAAACGTATCAATCAGCAGCAGAATCGTACCTAAAGTAATGGCACTATCCGCAATATTAAAAGCAGGGAAGTGGCTGTTCTGATAATAGACATGAATAAAGTCGACCACATAGCCTAAAGAAATGCGATCAATCAGATTACCAATAGCCCCCCCCAGAATCAGGGCAACTGCTAGTGGCAAGACTTTCATGCTCTTTGGCATACGCATCAGCCAGAACACGAAAACCACAGACACTAAACCTGCAAGTGAGGTAAAGAAATAACGTTGCCAGCCACCGGCATCGGACAAGAAACTAAAGGCAGCGCCATAGTTATGTAACAGTGTCCAATTTAAAAAGGGCAGGACGGGCACCGGATCTGCATATTCCAGATGTGTTACCGCAATCCATTTGGTCCATTGATCTAGAATGATCGCCAGAATAGCCAGTCCAATCCACCACAAATTGTGAGGATAGAACTGGAACAGACCCTTTTTCTGCTGTGGGTTAGGCATATTTTCTCTCTTCACCTTGGCCGCTCGGGAGGTTAATGATACAACGACCGCATAGTCCTGGATGTGAGGCATGTGTATTCACATCAGGAAGTACATGCCAGCAGCGTACACATTTCTCGCCATCTGCCGCAGATACTTTCACGCGTAGACCTTCAAGTTCAGCATCATTGCCTTGAGCAGCATCAAACGGATTCACGATCACCTGAGAAGTGATCAGAACGAAACGCAGCTCATCACCCAGACGGTCTAGAACAGCTTTCAGTTCATCATTGGCCCACAGCTCAACTTTGGCAGACAGGTTTGAACCCACCAGTTTCTCGTTACGCGCATTTTCAATGTGCTTGTTCACCGCAGATTTCACTGTAATCAGGGTTTGCCAGTCTGCTTCAGACAACAGGTTTGCCTGTGCTGAAACTGGAATATCGTACCATTCAGCAGTGAACACATATTTCTCGCTTTGACCTGGAATTAGTGGCCATGCTTCTTGAGCGGTGAAGCTCAGGATTGGTGCCATCCAGCGAACAAAGGCTTGTACCAGATGATACAGCGCAGTTTGCGCAGAATGACGTGCCTGCGAGTCTGCTTTAGTAGTGTATTGACGGTCTTTGATGATGTCTAAGTAGAAACCACCGAGGTCGTTAATACAGAAATTGGTCAAGGCATTGGTCACGATATGGAAGTTCATATCTTCATATGCTTTCTTGATGGTTTCCTGTACATCATTGGCGCGTTGCAGGATGTATTGATCCAGTGCAATCAGTTGATCTACAGGTAGGGCATCAGTTGCCGGATTGAAGCCATTCAGGTTTGCCAGCAAGAAACGCAAAGTATTACGGATACGACGGTAACCATCTGATGCACGGTTAAAGATTTCTTTACCTGCGGTCATTTCATAACGGTAATCTGCTGAAGCGATCCAGAAACGCAGGCCGTCTGCACCCATGTTCTTGATAATGTCTTGCGGAGTAATGATATTACCCAGCGATTTCGACATCTTGCGACCTTTCTCATCAACCACGAAACCGTGAGTCAGCAGACCTTTATATGGCGCACGTTGATTGATTGCCATAGAGGTCAATAATGAAGACTGGAACCAGCCACGGTGTTGGTCAGAACCTTCAAGATACAGATCAGCCGGATCGGTCAATTCTTCACGGTCACGCAGCACTGCATAGTGGGTTGTACCAGAGTCAAACCATACGTCTAAGGTATCGCGAACCGCGTTGTACTGCTCAGCATCATCACCGATGAAGTCTTTCGCTTCACGGTTATACCAGGCATCAATACCTTCCTGTTCGATTAGTTTAGCCACTTCTTCGATCAGTTCAGGTGTACGAGGATGCAGTTCATTGGTGTCTTTGTGCACGAAGAATGGGATTGGCACACCCCAGGTACGTTGACGTGAGATACACCAGTCCGGACGGCCTTCAATCATCGCCTGAATACGGTTTTTACCCCAATCCGGTACGAAGCTGATGTCATTTTCAATGGCATTCAATGCGCCTTGACGTAGACCTTTTTCATCCATGCTGATGAACCATTGTGGGGTCGCACGGAAGATGATTGGAGTTTTATGACGCCAGCAGTGCGGGTAGCTATGCTTGATAGGCTTATGTGCCCATAGCTTGTTAGCTTCGCCAAGTGCCGCAATAATTTGGGGATTGGCCTTGTAGATGTGCTCGCCTGCAAATAGTGGTGAAGTCGGTAAATACACACCATTACCACCTACAGGATTATCTACTTTCAGGTTATACAGCAGACCAACTTTATAATCGTCCACACCGTGGCCAGGTGCAGTATGTACAGCACCAGTACCGCTGGTTGCAATAACGTGTTCACCCAGAATCACTGGCACTTGACGCTCAGCGATTAAAGGATGTTGTAGTACCAGATTCTCAAGTTTCGCACCGGCAAAATCTGCAATTACTTCAACCGCATTAAAACCATAACGTTCAGTCGCAGATTCAACCAGATCTTTGGCCAGGATAAAGTTTTGCGCCGCTTTATCTTCACCACGTGCAACAACCAATTGGTATTCAATTTCAGCGTGCAGAGCAACCGCCTGGTTCGCAGGCAGGGTCCAAGGCGTAGTTGTCCAGATTACGATATCGGTTGAGTCTTTAACTTCAACACCTAAACGTGCAGACAGATCCGCCAGATCCACCACGGTGAAACCCACGTCAATCGCGTCTGACTTTTTATCTTCATATTCAACTTCAGCTTCAGCCAGTGCTGAACCACAGTCCAGACACCAGTTCACCGGTTTAAGACCTGGCTGGATATGGCCATTTTTCGCGATTTCACCGAGTGAACGCACGATGTTGGCTTCCTGCTTGAAGTTCATGGTGAGGTAAGGATTGCTCCAGTCACCAAACACGCCCATACGGATGAAGTCTTTTTTCTGTAGCTCCACCTGACTCAATGCATATTCGCGGCAAGCTTTACGGAAAGTAGGCGCATCCACTTTAACGCCGACCTTACCGACTTTTTCTTCAACTTTCAGTTCAATTGGAAGACCGTGACAATCCCAGCCTGGCACATAAGGCGCATCAAAGCCGTCCATGATGCGGCTTTTAATGATGATGTCTTTAAGTACCTTGTTGACTGCATGACCTAAGTGAATCTGGCCATTGGCATATGGAGGGCCATCATGAAGCACGTATTTTTTCTTGCCAATTCGCGATGCACGAATCTGCTGATAAATGTCATCGGCATACCACTCTTCTAACCATTTCGCTTCACGTACTGCCAGATTTGCTTTCATTGCAAAGTCAGTACCTGGGAGGTTCAGCGTGGCTTTATAATCCACTGCATTTTCAGGAGTTTGCTTATCGCTCATGCAAGTTGTCTTCCAATTTAATCAGTCATTAGACTGACACGTTTTACAATAAAAATACGGGACATTAAAAGGGAAATGTGGGGTGTTTTCGACGAAACTCAAGCAGTTTCTCAACATCATCATCAATTCCGGCCTTTAACGCTTCAAGCGAAGGATAATCTTTTTCGCCATGCAGATAATTCAAGAAGGTTACCCGCATTAACAGGCCATACAGATTAGCAGAAACATCAGGAAAATGTACTTCTAATCGCCATTCCGGATGAGTCTGTTTGATCGCAGGGCGGGTACCTACATGACCGGCACCAAACAGGCTGCCCTGATCATAGCCGGCAATACCCGGCTGTTCAGGATTTTCTTGCTGAACCTTGGCGCTGAGTGATCCGGTTTCACAGACGACTTCAACCCCATAAATACCCTGCAGACAGGGTCTATGCCGGTTTAACCGGACATTAATGGTCGGGAAATCAATGGTACGGCCAATCTGGTCGCCGTATTGCACCCGGCCGGTAATACTATAAGGACGTCCCAGTAATTTGGCTGCCAGAGCCAGGTCACCCGCTTGCAGAGTCTGACGGATGCGGGTAGAACTGACCCGTTCACCATCCAAGGCAATGGTATGCAGGTTGGTAACCTTAAATCCGTAGTCTCGCAGGAATTCACTATTACCTTGACGGTTTTTACCAAAGTGAAAATCATCCCCCAAGACCAGATGCGCTGCATTCAGTTTATCTTTCAGAATGTCGGCAAAGGCTTCGGCACTCAGGCTACGAAAATGATGATCAAACTTGGCGACCGCAATATAGTCCACACCCAGTTCGCTTAGATATTCCACTTTTTCACGCAAAGAGGAAATACGCGGCGGTGCTTCATAACCTTTAAAAAATTCAAGCGGTTGTGGCTCGAAAATCATCACAACAGTTTTTAGTTGCTCAGCTTCTGCAACAGCTTTTAACTGTTTGATCATGGCCTGATGACCCAGATGCACGCCGTCAAAATTACCAATCGTAACGGCGGTTTTTGGCAATTCAGAATATGACGCTAAAGCATTGAGACGGAGCAGCTGCATAGGCGAAATCAGGGAATTGAAAAATAGGAAAGGCTATATATTGCCATAATCTCAGCGTTTCGTCTTGTTGTTGTGTTTTTAGACAATAAAATTAATGCAATGATGAACTTATAATAAATTAAATTGATAATAAAAATTAATATTAATCAATTTAATTTATATTTGATTATTCGTATGATGGTTCTAACATCCTTTCAGAGTGGAGCTGATGAAAAAGCCATTTGCCGATTTAAATCGAGTTTCTGACCTGATCCGTGAGTTCACACCGAACTGGTTCACAGTAACCATGGGTACCGGTATTGTCGCTTTAATTATCGCAGAATCTCCGCTGGCTTCTGAGCTTTTCTGGCAAATGGGTGCCGGGCTTTGGCTTTTGAATATCATCTTATTTGTTGCTTTCCTGAGTCTTTATGCGCTGCGCTGGATTTATTACCCAGTTGAAGCCAAACAGATTTTTCAGCATCCAAATATGAGTTTATTTTTGGGTGCAATCCCGATGGGGCTTGCCACAATCATCAATGGCTTTCTTAAATTTGGTATTGATCAAATGGGCGATATTGCCGTACAGATTGCAGGACTACTTTGGTATGTCGATGTTGCACTTGCGGTTGTGATTGGGTGGGCCGTGCCATTTTTTATGTATAGCCGGCAGAAGCATGAGTTTAAAAGCATGACAGCAGTGTGGTTACTGCCCATCGTGGCATGTGAGGTTGCTGCAAGTAGTGGGGGATTGTTATTGGCCCATCAGGAGCCAACTCAACAGAGCGTCATGATTCTACTCGGCAGCTATATGCTGTGGGGAATTTCAGTTCTGCCTGCATTCGGAATTCTGAGCATTTTAATGTTGCGTCTGGCTTTACATCAGTTACCTGAAAAAGAAATGGCCATTAGCAGTTGGCTTGCCCTTGGGCCAATTGGTACAGGTGCATTGGCATTGTTATTACTGGGTCATCAGGCACCGCAAGTGTTGGCAGTGATAGATCAATACAGTCTGGGACTGTTTTTAGAACAGGTGGGTATTATGGGTGCCTTAATCCTGCTTGGTTTTGCTGTCTGGTGGTTTGGTATTGCCTTATTGACCACCTTATCTCATGCCAAAAAGCAGTTGCCCTTTAACTTGGGCTGGTGGGGACTCACCTTTCCAATCGGTGTATTTACTTTGGCGATATTTAATCTGGCTGCTGTACTAGAGCTTCAATTTTTATATGCGGTTGCTTATGCACTGGGAGGTGTATTAGTCATGTTATGGATACTGGTTGCAACTAAAACGGCAGCAGGTTTTTATCATGGCAATTTAATCTTTTCACCTTGCCTTAAACAGTATTTGCAAAACCAGCAAATTGCGAAGGCCACAGAAAAATAAGAATGCAATTCCTTGTATGATTGAGCATCTAAAATGATGCAACTCAGGCTGCTTTGTGCTGCTGTTTTATGGTATATCACTGCCATACAGCGCAGGAGAGAATTGTGAGTCAAGAAATTGCATTAATTATGGCACTTCCGAATGAGTCCAAGGGCTTGTTTGAAGCAGAAGGTATTGAAGTACATTACAGCGGGATTGGCAAAATTAATGCGGCCTTTAAAGCCTTTGAAGTGATTCAGAAGACGGGCTGCACTACCTTACTGAACCTGGGTACAGCAGGGAGTACGCATTTTAATGCACATGAACTGATTGAAGTCAGCCAGTTTGTACAGCGTGATATGGATGTTTCACCACTCGGTTTTGAAATCGGCGTTACGCCGATGGATCAGCATTTCCCGGGTGCTATTGAGCTGGAATCGTTCTTTGAACATTTGCCGAAAGGGATTTGCGGGACAGGTGATAGTTTTGAAACCAGCATATCGAAAGTCACGTGTAATCTGGTTGATATGGAAGGCTATGCTTTGGCAAAAGTCTGTAAAAAACTGGGTGTTCGCCTGATTTCAGTCAAATATATCAGTGATGGTGCCAATGAAACTGCGCATCTGGACTGGGAAGAGAATCTGTTGCTGGGTGCGAGGAAGTTATTAGATTTATATCGAATGGTAAAATAAAAGGGAGGCTCAAGTTTGCTCGGCGACCATAGGAGCTATGGCCGTATGCCAATCATAAGTGCGCTTATTGATCCTTACGTGGGATCACGCCATATAACATCATGTTTACCGTATGCTGGATAATCCGTTGTTGCATGCTGCGGTTACGCAAGGTCTTGCCTGTTACCATTTCCATCTGGGTCGCGAAATCTGCGTAGTTCTGGGTCACGGCCCAAATATTCAGAATCAGCAGTTCAGGATCGATATCTTTAGAAATCTTGCCTTGTTCCTGCCAGTTTGAAATCACTTTGGCTTTACGCTTGACCAGTTTTTTCAATGGACCTTTTAAGATTTCTAAAATGTGCGGCGCACCCTGAATCACTTCCAGAGCGAACAGGCGTGAAGCTTTAGGCTGGGTACGCGATACTTCAATTTTTTGCATCAAATAATTGGTAATCGCTTCTTCAGGCTCAAGATCAGCTTCTAGCATTTGTAAAGGTGCCAGCCATTTTTGTAGAACGGTCGTTAAAACCTCTACATAGAGCGCCTCTTTATTTTCGTAATAATAGAAAATATTCGACTTATGCATTTCTGCAATTTGCGCGATCTCATCTAAACTCGCCCCATTAAAACCGTATAGGGAAAAAACATCGAGTGCAGCATTCAGCAGCTGGTTGCGTTTTTGAGTACTCTTTTTTTGTTCCATCAGCAAATATTAAAAACAATTAAAAAGGGAATTTTTAATTGTACGTCAAATCATCAGATTTGTGCATCAAGTCAGGTGCTAATTTTATGAATAATGATGATTTATTCTTTAGATTAAAGATATAATTAGTATCGGTTTAAGGCGCAGGAATTAAAAACCAAGCTTTTGAAAAGGTTGATGATTTTTTAAGTACTAATTATTACCTTGAAGCATCATAAAGTTAAAATAAAATTAATGAATGAAGTTGAAATTTTGCCAATTGCTGAATAAATAATCAGTGAGACAGATATTCTCTTGATTCGAAATAAGGAATCCAGAATAAACAGTTATTCCAGATTCCCTCACATTTTAGGTTGCCAGAACGGCATTCAGAACCTGCTGTTCAAGTTCGGCGAATTTCACATTCTTTTGTCGTGGACGTGGAAGATCAACTTTGAACTCTTTGGTAATATGGCCTTTATCCAACAGGATAATCCGGTCTGCCAGTTGTACGGCTTCACTCACGTCATGGGTGACCAGAATCGCGGTAAAGCCCTGTTCAGTCCATAATTTTTCAATTAGGTTCTGCATATCCAGACGGGTCAGGGCATCCAGCGCACCAAGTGGTTCATCTAGCAATAAAATACGTGGCTTATGTGACAAGGCACGTGCCAGAGCTGTACGCTGACGCTGACCACCAGACAGTTGTGAAGGCCAAAGTCCAGCTTTTTCTTTTAAGCCGACTTTCTCCAGCATTTGTGATGCATTGTCATGCTGGTCTTTTGGTAAGCCGAGTTGCACGTTCTGTTCGATGCTGCGCCATGGCAATAAACGCGGATCCTGGAACATCACGCGGATATCATCAGCGGTGATGCCTTCACGGATATGACGTGCGGACTTGAATTTAATTTCGCCATAGCTCTGTTTTTCTAAATCTGCAATCAGACGAAGCAGGGTACTTTTACCACAGCCACTACGTCCAACAATCGCCAGAAATTCACCCGGCTGAATATGCAGGTCCAGATCTTCCAGTACCTTCACCGAACCATAGAACTTGTGCAGCTGTTCAATAATGATTTCGGCACCCGCAACGGCATTGGGATTGATGTCGGTTGCAGCAGGCTCCTGCACTGCAGTCGGATCATTGGCAAGACGCCCTAAGCTGAGATCAGTCATCACATGCTCCTCAATATTTTTTCAATTATTTTTGATAGCCAGCATGCCAGCGCAGCAGGAATCGTTCTAAGGCCACGGCTAGGACATCTGCCAGTTTACCGAGCAGGGCATACAGTAAAATACCCACCAGTACGACATCAGTTTGCAGGAATTCACGCGCATTCATGGTCATATAACCGATACCGGACTGGGCAGAAATCGTTTCAGCCACAATCAGCAGTACCCAGACCAGACCAAGTGAAAAACGTAGGCCGACCAGAATTGAAGGCATTGCCCCTGGCAGGATGATTTCTTTATAAAGCTGCCAGCGAGTCAGGCCATAGCTTTTACCCATTTCAATCAGCTGGGGATCGACTGAACGAATCCCATGATAGGTATTGATGTAGATTGGGAAAAACACACCAATCGCGACCAGGAACAGCTTGGCTGATTCATCAATCCCGAACCATAAGATGACTAGGGGAATGAGTGCCAGTGCAGGAATATTGCGGATCATCTGCAAGGTGGTGTCGAGCAGGGTAGAGGCAGTTTTGGATGAACCATTTAACAGACCCAGCAATAGACCCAAACCACCACCTACCAATAATCCGCTGATGGCACGTCCTGCACTGACTTGCACATGCGTCCACAGTTCACCGCTGAGCAATAAATTCCAGAAGGCTAAAACCACGGCACTCGGTGCAGGCAGAATCCGGCTTTCCAGCAGGCCTGTGCTAGAGGCAATTTGCCAAACTGCAATCAAGAAAATTGGAACCAGCCAGGGCAGCAGATGCTGCTCCAGAATTGTTCCACGTGAAACCTTCTTTTCTGCGAGGGTTTCAACTGAAACGACTTTCGACATTAAGCTGGCTCCTGAATACTCTCAGCCTTCTTGTTCTCATCTGGAGTGTAGTTATTTGCCACAATCTCACCGAATGGACCAGTCAGGTTTGGCTGAGCCAGTTTTTGCTGAGTTTCAAGCGGAAGTAATGGGAATACCAGTTCCGCAAAACGGATCGATTCTTCCAGATGTGGGTAGCCTGAGAAAATGAAGGTATCGATACCTAGATCAGCATATTCCTGAATACGTGCTGCGACAGTTTCTGGATCTCCTACAAGCGCTGTACCTGCACCGCCACGTACCAGACCTACACCTGCCCACAGGTTTGGAGACACTTCGAGTTTGCTACGGTCGCCATTGTGCAGCTCAGCCATACGACGTTGGCCGACAGAGTCCATTTGCTTGAATTTCGCTTGTGCAGCAGCAATGGTGGCATCATCCACATACTGGATGAGCTCGTCTGCTGCTCTCCATGCTTCTTCATTGGTTTCACGCACGATCACATGCAGACGGATACCGTAGCTCAGCTTGCGACCTTTCGCTTCCGCTTTGGCACGCACATTTTCAATTTTTTCTTTCACTGCTGCAGGTGGCTCACCCCAAGTCAGGTAAGTGTCAACCTGATCAGTGGCCAGTTCAACGGCTGCATCTGAAGAACCACCGAACCAGAGTGGTGGATATGGTTTTTGAACTGGTGGATAAAGCAGTTTGGCATCATCTACACTGAGACGTTCGCCATGGAAAGTGAAGCTTTCGCCGGTATGTGAACGGGTCAGGATTTCACGCCAGATGGTGGTGTATTCAGCTGCAGTCTTGTAGCGTGTTGCATGATCTTCATAAACGCCGTCGCCTTTTAGCTCTTGCTCATCACCACCCGTCACCAGGTTCAGCAATACACGGCCACCAGACAGACGGTCAAAGGTTGCAGCCATACGTGCAGTCAGGGCAGGCGTAGTAACACCTGGACGCAGCGCGACGAGGAATTTCAATTTTTTAGTGGCATCAATCAGGCTGGCAGCAGTTAACCATGGATCTTCACATGAACGGCCAGTCGGGATTAATACACCTTCATAACCAAGATTATCGACCGCAACCGCAATCTGCTTCATGTAGGCATGATCGACCTGGCGTGCACCTTTGCTGGTACCTAAGTAGCGGCTGTCGCCATGTGTCGGGATAAACCAGAAAATTTTCATGTCTTTGATCCTTAGATTATTTGCCTGCCCAAACGGCTTGCTGAATATTGATAGATTTCGGAATGATCTTGAGTTCGCTGAAATGGTTTGCGAGTTCCTGCTGATCGGCAATCACTTTCTTGGTGAGCGGTGCCGCACCAGACGGATTCGGACGACGCTGGATAAAGGTCTGGCTGACAATCGGTTTTAGACCGGTACTTTGTGCAAAGATGCTTGCAGTTTCAGCCTTATGGCTTTGTACCCATTTATCTGCAACATTTACCTGCTTGATAATGCCTTTTAAGGCTTGCGGGTGATTTTTGATCAAATTTTCTGAAGCGAGGTAAAAGGTGTAATTGGGACTTAAGCCCTTGCCTGAAGATAAAACTCTGGCTTTATCTTCTACTTGAGCCGCAGCATAGTACGGATCCCAAATCGCCCAGGCATCAATCGCCCCTTTCTGGAAAGCTGCACGCGCATCAGCAGGGCTTAACCAGACCGGCTGGATATCGGTCCATTGCAGACCCGCTTTGCGTACTGCCTGCACCAGTAAATAATGTGAGCTTGAACCGCGGTGTACGCCGACACGTTTACCTTTGAGCTGGCTCAGCTTGGTAATTTTGGAATTATGCTGGACCAGAATGGCAGAAGATAAAGGTTTTGCAGTTTCATAAGCAAAATAGTGCAATGGCTTATTGCCTGCCTGAGCGTAGACAGGAGGTGTATCTCCAGTTGCACCTACATCAATAGAACCTACCGCCAATGCTTCTAGAATTTGTGGTCCGCCTGGGAATTCATTCCAGCTGATTTTTGCATTTGGAAATTCTTTTTCAAACAGTTTTTGCTGCTGGGCAATGACCAGGTTCACAGAAGCTTTTTGATAGCCCACACGAAGCTGTTTAACAGAAGGATCTACTGCCCAAGCGGCACTTGAACCCAACATCGCGCAAGCAACTAATGCAGCGTTCATTCCATGACTGGAGGTCTTGAACCATGTGATTGCTTTGTTGTGTAGCTGATGTTGAGTCATGATTAAATCCCCTAAATTGTTCTTTGGTTTACTTCGCGATAATTGCAGATTGAATATTCAGTTTGGCTGGAATCAGTTGCTGGCCATAAAAGGCATCAGCCACCTGTTGTTGTTTTTGTGCCACTTCGGGAGTGAGTGGTTTTACTCCAAAACCCATGCGTGAAATAGACGTTTTCAATACATCAAATGCCAGACCTGTTGGTTTTTCCAGAAGTTTGGCGGCTTCATCCTGATGAGCAGAGACCCACTCAGTGGTCAGATTGAGTTCATTCACGACAGCTTCAATAATCTGTGGGTTGGCTTCAGCAAACTTGCGATCTGCCAGATAGAACTGATGGTTACTGATGATGTTCTCACCCGTTGCGATGACACGGGCACCAATCTGATGTTCTGCTGCAGCGAAGAACGGGTCCCAGATCACCCAGGCATCGACAGCACCGCGTTCAAAAGCGGCACGGGCATCAGAAGGTGGCAGGTAAACCACTTCGATATCACTGAGTTTCAGATTGTTGGCTTCAAGGACTTTAAGTAGTAAGTAATGAACATTTGAGCCTTTATTTAAGGCAACACGTTTGCCTTTCAGATCCTGAACTGACTGGATATTCGAATCTTTTTGTACGATTAGCGCTTCAGCTTTCGGTGCTTCAGGCTGATTGGCCACATAGACCAGATTTGAGTTCGCTGCTTGAGCAAAGATCGGTGGCGCTTCACCGGCTTCACCAAAAGATACGCTGCCGACATTCAAGCCTTCAAGCAACTGAGGACCAGCCGGGAATTCAACCCATTTCACATTCACGCCTTGTTCTTTTAATGACGTTTCTAAGGTGCCACGTTCTTTTAAGATCGGCAGTACGCCATATTTCTGGAAACCAATATTCAGGGTCACGGCTTCCTGTTTTTTGCCACAGCCAGAAAGCATCATCACGCCAGCCACCGCAGCACTAAGGACCGCAGTTTTTGTGAATAATTGAATGTGTGATTGGCGCATGAATCAGAACTCCTGAAAATTTAGAAATGTGAAATGAAGAGCTTAGGCATACGCTAAAGCTTTTTACTTTTCTAAAAAAATAACTATTCAGGAATTTCTAATGAAGAAAAAAGATAAATAAAAAAGTGCAAAACTTATGCAGGAAAGTGATTTACATATTAATTTAGGAAGAAAGAGTAATTGGTATAAGATAATGAAATATAAAACTATTTATTCTAAATAAAGTGACCAGATATGCTTATTAGAAAATCAGCAATAAGATTTTTATACTGAATGCAGGTTTTATGAATATCGTTATCTAAAATAAAGATATGAGAGCGCATAAAAAAAGTCACTTTAAAGTGACTTTTTGCAGACAATTGAATTGCGCTGATAATTATAAAAAGCCTGTCGGGCATCGGGCAAATCATCTACTGATGCCGGTTCAAAGCCCTGTTCCAGAAACCAGTGTGCAGTACGGGTCGTTAAAATAAACAGTTGCTGAATACCCAGACTTTTGGCCTTATCTTCCAGATAATGCAGAATCTGGCTACCGCGGTTGGATTGACGGTAACTTGGATCTACTGCAACGCAGGCGATTTCTGCAGAACGCAGTTCATTGCCCGTAGTCGGAATCGGATACAGGGCAGCACAAGCCAGAATCATGCCGTCACGCTCAATTACGGCAAACTGGTCAATTTCATTTTCCAGACGTTCCCGCGAACGGTAAACCAGAATGCCTTCTTCTTCCAAGGGGCGAAGCAAGCGGATCAGGCCACCAACATCCTGAATGTCGGCCATACGCACTTCTTCATAATGCGCATCGGTGATCATGGTGCCGGAACCATCCCGGGTGAACAGTTCTTCCAGCAAGGCGCCGTCATAGGTATATGAAATCAGATGAACACGATTGACGCCATTTCGGGAAGCTTCCTGAGCGGCCTTGAGCTGGAGCCGAATTTCAATATCCTGTTCATCAGAAAGAATATAGTCATCCAGTTGCTGTGGGGTTACTTCCCGTTTTAACTGGCCCTTACTGTCGAGCAGACCATGCTGTCGACCCAAGATAATCAGTTTATCTGCTTTGAGGCGGGTCGCAGTTTTGGTTGCAACTTCTTCAGCTAGAAGGTTAAAAACTTCGCCTGTCGTTGAATAGCCGGTCGGACCGAGAATCACAATATTATGATTGTCCAGATGACGTTGAATCGCATCAGTATCAATCGCCCGAACTTCACCAGTTAACTGAAAATCGACCCCGTCACGGATGCCATAAGGTTTGGCTGTCACAAAATTTCCAGAAACGGCATCAATGCGCGCACCATACATGGGTGAGTTAGCCAGCCCCATCGATAATAGCGCCTCAATCTGTAAACGGATCGATCCTACAGCATTCAGTACACAGCTTAAGGATTCACGTGTCGTCACCCGACGCTGCTGGTGGAAAGGGGTCTCGAAACCACTCGCAGCCAGATTCTGGTTAATCTGCGGACGTGCGCCATGCACCAGAATCAGACGGATTCCTAAAGAATTGAGCAGGGCAATATCATGAATGATGTGCTGAAAGTTGTCATGCAATACCGCTTCACCATCAAACATGATCACAAAGGTTTTATTGCGATGAGCATTGATATAAGGCGCAGAATGGCGAAACCAGTGCACATATTGCAAGGTGTTGCTCGGTGAGGTTTCTGCTGCAGTCATAGCTGTGCCTATTTCAACATTTAAAGATCTAGCTTTGATTCTAATGAAAAAATACTGAAGTGGAAGTACAGATATAAAAAAACACCTGAAGCGAGCTTCAGGTGTCTGCTAGAAGGGCAGAAAAGAGAATGATTAGTTGATGATTCGAATAATCTTGTCATTACGATCGTTGACTAGTACATAGTCACCATTGATTTTATACCATTGCTGGTTTTTACCTGCTTTCGGCAAACGGCGTGCTTCATAGCCACTGACTTCAAAGCGACGGTTGTCATACCGGTTTGGCAGTTTTTGACCTACGCGCCAGTCACGGCTTGGGTTAACCCCACGGTTGTTATAACGACGGTCATCCCATTTTTTCGCATCTTTATGATCCCAGTGCGGTGCCGGTTTATGCGGTGCATAACGTGGATCATGATGCTGCGGTGCTGCCATTGCAGAAGTAGCAACCAGCGCACTAAGAGATAAGGCAATTGTAGTTAAAACTTTTTTCATGGCTCTCACCTAAAAATCTGTACATGTTTTCGATGAGATTAAATTAGCGAATAAGTGGATAGAAAGCGTGAGGCCAGTTTAGTGGAATTGTTAAATTCATGAAGGAATTTAGGAGATTAGCCACGATTAAAAGGAAAGCTCTAAAATAAGAAAAAGCCTAAAAAGGCTCATCCTAAAAATCAAAAAGCCCAAACAAGGTTGGGCTTTGCATCAGGTTCTAAATCAGTCTCCGATAATCCGGACAATACTGTTATTTTCAGAGTTCACCAGAATGTAGTCATTGTTGACTTTGTACCATTGCTGCTTACGGTCTGGTTTAGGCAGTTTATGGTCCTTATATTCGACCTTGTAGCCATTACTGCGATAATGCTGCGGCATGACATAGCCAGGCTGCCAGCGTAACTGTTGCAGACGTTTAACACCACGTTCTTCACGCATACGACGTTTATCATACTGGTCTTGGTGATCGTCATGGAACTCACGCGATTTCTTGGCCTGATGATGACCCGGACCTCGTTCCATACGCTGTTCATCATTGAAATGAGGGGCAGCGTTTGCAACATTTGCCAGCATGAATGCACTGCAGGACATCGCCAATGCTACCAGAACCTTTTTCATGTTGAACCCTCATTCAATTGTTCATTTTCTACAGTAACTAATGTACGGAAAAATTGCAGAGAAACTGTGAAGAACTGGCTGAAGTTTTATATCAATTACAGAGAAATTATGATTATGCCATGATTTTACATAAGCTTAGGATGCACTTCAGTCAGTTGACCAGTTATGCCCAGCCCCATTGGCATTTCAGCAAAACCGGGATCAAGATGCAAGCGCAATGTCCTGAATTGTGTATCAAAACCGTCTCAAATTAGTGGAAAAATATTCTTTTTAAGCACCAGATCTTGATTCAGTCATTACAATTTTTTAGTTCCACTGTTCTGTTAAACCCTGTAAAGACTGAATGGCTTCAGCCACAGACTCTGCCTCGACTGCATCTTCTAAAGCCAAAATGAGGGCAGTTGATAACTGCAAGTTTTCAATACGACGAATAGTTTCAGTTTTACGTTTTTGGTCTGTCATTTAATTTTCCTTCGCTTTGATTTAACTTGAAAAGCATTATAAAAATTTTATATTAATTTGAAAAACCGAATAATTTTATATTATTGATTCATTAAAACGATTTATATCTGTTTTTTAAAGAATTTAAGGATAAAAAAAGCGCATTATCAGTAAATGCGCTCTTCGGGATCTAATGAACGATCTTAATAGGCATAGTTCAGGTCAGTATAGTCACTTAGGGATTTCTGCACATGTGCCTGAATAAAGGCATGCACATCTTCCGCTGTCATTGCTTTGCCCTGATTGCTGATCACATGTTCAATTTCAGGCTGACCTTCGATCTTGATGCGATAGACAAAGTGTTTCGCTACCTGATAACGATCGCCCAGCTTTTCGATACCCATCACATAATGATAGGAATGTTCAAAATTCAGATCGGTATGGGAAAAGACAAACTGGTCAAACAGTTTCAGTTTTTGACCATTTTCGAGTGCCTGAATGTCATCGACAATGCTGGCATCAAACTTCATGCCGTATTTTTCAGAGATCGGCTGCTGATCGACCAGCAGAGAGACCATGCCATCTTCCAAAGTCGTCACGGTGATGTTGTTTAAGTCAGTCATGTTGCACTCAAATAAAAATCTGTTGGCGCTAGTATAGGGGAATTTGTAGCGAACTGAATAAAGACAGTATTGTAGAAATAAGAAAGGTCTGGCTGATTCAGTCTGAAATCTGGATGAATTGGGCAGAAGAATAAGCCAGCTTTCAAATGGGTCTTATCTTTATAGAGTTTAAAAAAAACAAAAAGCCAATGCGGACATTGACTTTTAAATAGGTGTCAATTAAAGATTAGTCCTGCGCATCAATACTTTGACCGTTCATATGCAAGCTATCTTCACCCATCAGGTACAGATAGGCTGGCATGATGGAATCCGGTGTCGGTAAGGTTTTCGGATCTTCATTCGGATAAGCCTTGGCACGCATTGCCGTACGTGTAGCGCCTGGATTGATACAGTTAAAACGGATATTCGAATTGACCCGTTCTTTGGCAAATAACTGGCTCACTGCTTCAATGGCAATTTTTGAAACTGAATAAGCGCCCCAGCATTCCCGGGCTTCACGACCTACGCCGGAACTGGCAAAGACCACCGAAGCATGTTTGGATTTTTCCAGCAGAGGTAACAGGGCTTGGGTAATCACAAAAGGCGCACGAAGGTTAACTGCCATGACATCATCCCAGACATTGACCGGGTATTCCGCCAACGGCACTCGTTCGCCTAAAATACCGGCATTATGCAAAATCCCGTCCAGACGGCCAAACTGACGATCGAGCGTGTCGAGCAATAACTCATAATCACGTTCAGAGGCGCTAGATAACTGTAATGGGAGAATGGCAGGTTGCGGCGCCCCCAAGCTTTCAATCTCGTCATAAATGACTTCAAGCTTGTTTAAGGTACGCCCGTGCAGAACTACAGTTGCCCCATGCAGGGCATAGCTGATTGCTGCTGCACGACCAATGCCATCGCCCGCACCCGTGATCAGGATGATACGATCTTTTAACAGATCGGGGCGAGGTTGATATTCTGAATACTTCATTATCTACCTCCTCATTATTATTGTTAAGTGTCTTCAGTAGTTTCAGGAATCAAGACAGGACACTTGGCTCGCTCAAGACCAGTTTTTGAATGTGCTGGTGTAACTCATTCACTGTGTTCACTATATAGTCGGCTTGCCAAGCTGTTAAGTCATCTTTGTATTGCAGTGGTAAATAACCGTATGCTGCCAGTATGGTGTACATCTTGGCATTGCGGCCGGCATCAATATCCCGTGGATGGTCACCGACATAGATACAGTCTTCTGCAGCCAGCTGTAACTGCTGGGCAGCCAGATACATTGGCTCCGGATCTGGCTTGGTTCGAGTTACATCTTCCGGACAGACCAGTACGGCACAGCGCTCGGTCAGGTTTAAAGCTTTGAGTAAAGCTTCGCTCAACCAGCGCGGTTTATTGGTTACGATTCCCCAAGGGATATCATTTTCCTCTAATTCTTCAAGTAGAGGATACATTCCGCTGAACAGGTCTGTATCCACAGCAATATCTGCACCATACATATCCAGAAAACGCTGGCGATGATTCAAAAACACTGGATCTTCCAGTTGCAATTCCGGATAGACCAATTTGACCATAGCGCGGGCACCTTCTGAAACCTGGGTACGGATCAGATCAGCTTCTACCACGTCACGGCCGGCTTCACGGCACATATGCTGGATAATCCGGATAAAGTCAGCCGCGGTATCAATTAAAGTACCATCCAGGTCGAATAGAACAGCCTTCATTGGGCGGCCTCTTGCGTGTTTTCTTTAACGGTGTACACCATATAGTTTACATCGACATTCGGTGCCAGCCAGTAACGCTTGGTCAGCGGGTTATAATGCAGGCCAGTCATATCTTTCAGTTTTAAACCGGCATTACGGATGTCGTGCGCCAGTTCAGACGGCTTGATGAATTTGCTGTAATCATGTGTACCTTTGGCCAGCATACGCAGGATATATTCTGCACCAATGATCGCGAACAGATAAGATTTTGGATTACGGTTAATGGTCGAGAAGAAGACATGGCCACCAGGTTTGGCCAGTTTATAACAGGCCTGAATAATAGAGGCTGGATCAGGTACATGTTCCAGCATTTCCATACAGGTAACCACATCGTATTGGCCGGCCTGTTCTTCTGCGAGTTGCTCTACTGGAATCTGACGGTATTCAATATTGTTGACACCTTCCTGCTCGGCATGGATGCGGGCCACATTCAGTGGTGCTTCACCCATATCAATGCCCAGCACCTGAGCGCCACGGCGTGCCATGCTTTCTGACAGGATGCCCCCACCACAGCCTACATCCAGCACTTTTTTGCCGCTCAAGCCACCGGCATGTTCATCAATCCAGTTGAGACGCAGTGGATTGATCATATGCAATGGGCGGAACTCGGAATGCTGATCCCACCATATAGCTGCAAATGCTTCAAACTTGGCAATTTCTTGTGGATCAACATTCAATTGCGACATCGGTGTCACCTCAATCAGTCGTGATTATTTAAAATTTAAGTTCGCCCAGAGGCGGTATAAACAGATTTAACTTCTTGTAAATCAGTACACTTGTTTAGTGTAGCGATTCTGGAAAAAAAAGCGATAAAAGCTGTAAAAAAGTTCACAGAATAAAAACGAAACCGGCATAATTACTTTATAGTGAAGCCATAAATTAGACATAATGATTTAGAGGACGATAATCCTAATGAAAAAATTTATTTTAGGCACTGTAGCCGCATCTGTTTTGGCATTTTCTGGCAGTGCAATGGCCGCCAACTTTGTAGCAGGTCAAGACTATCAAGTCCTGGCGAATCCAGTAAAAGTTGAAAAGCCGGGGAAAATTGAAGTCCGTGAATTCTTCTGGTATGGCTGTGGTCACTGCTATTCTCTTGAACCACACATGCAAAGCTGGTTAAAAAAATTGCCTAAAGATGTACGCTTTGTACGTACTCCAGCCGCGATGAATCCGCTATGGGAACAGGCAGCTCGTGCGTATTATGTGTCTGAAGCTCTAGGTGTTCGTCAAAAAGCGCATTTGCAGCTATTTCATGATATTCATGCCAAGAAACAGCCAATTCTGGAGCAGGCTCAATTGGCCAAGTTCTATACCCGTTATGGTATTTCTGAAGCGAAATTTAATACCACTTATAAATCATTCCCGATTTCTTCAAAAATCGCACAGGCCAAAAATCTGGCTGCGACTTATCAGTTAAGCGGCGTACCAGCGGTAACCGTAAATGGTAAGTATGTAGTTCAGGGCGATGATGCCAAAGTGGTTCAAGTGGTGAATTATCTGGTTGAAAAAGAGCGTAAAGCTAAATAACACCAGATCTGCATGAATCTAAAAACCCGCAGCTATATGCGGGTTTTTTATGTCAGGATAAAATTGAATTGTAAAATAGATTTCACTCAGATGAGATCTCAGGCTTGAGATAAAATTCCACGAAATAACAGTTCTAACTGCTTTAGGCTTTGCGCTTTGAAGTCATTTATCCGAGTTTGTCGCAGTTCGGGATCAGGCTGTGCCTGAAGCTGAATCCAGCCCATAGCCCAGTTCAATGCAAGAGGAACCAGGATCTGTGCCAGTGCGGTTAATTCGGCTGGAGAAGGAGATTGCTGGATGGCTGGAATCTGTTCCAGGGTATGCCGCAAATCTTGGGTCAGATAATGAATTTCCCGCTCAATGCCTTGTCTGAGGATGTTTGAACCGCCCCAACGTTCGGCACTGACAAATGTCCAGGCTTCAGGGTGGGCATCAACTGCCTGAAAAAACAGTTCGATTTTGGCTGAAAGCTCATCCAGAGAAAAATCTGCAGGTCCTAACTGATTCAGCACACCTTTGAGATGAATTGAAACCTGATCCAGAAGTTCTAGTCCCAACTGATCCATATTCTGAAAGTGTCGATAAAATGCGGCAGGTACTAGTCCGACTTCATGAGTGATTTCGCGCAGGCTGATGCTGCTAAAGGCATGGCCACGGCTGCTCAATGCCAAGGTAGCATCGAGGAGGGCCTGACGGCTTTGTTGCTTGCGTTCTTCACGTAAAGACATAGGGATTTTCCTTCGGCAGATCTGCAGTTTAGCAAAAAACACCTGTCTATCGCAGTAGCCCCAATGGACTGAAAAATCTATACAAGCAAGGCGTGTCCAGTGATTTTGTAAATGATCTGTCCTCTGTTCCAATCTTGGCGGAGGCTTCTGTTATACTGAGCCGCAATTATTTTTAGTCAACAGCAGGACCTATTATGCGTATCGACCAACGAGCATTAGATCAATTACGTGAAGTGAAAATTACCCGTAACTATACACGTTATGCGGAAGGTTCCGTATTGGTTGAATTTGGTCATACCAAAGTGCTGTGTACTGCCAGTGTGGACAGCTCTGTACCACGTTTCCTGAAAGGTCAGGGCCAAGGCTGGGTAACAGCAGAATACGGCATGCTGCCACGTTCAACACATACCCGTAGTGATCGTGAAGCTGCTCGCGGCAAACAAAGTGGCCGTACTCAGGAAATCCAGCGTCTGATCGGTCGTAGCCTACGTTCAATGGTCGACCTGAAAAAACTTGGTGAAAATACCATTACCATTGACTGTGACGTGATCCAGGCAGATGGTGGTACCCGTACTGCATCAATTACGGGTGCAGCCGTAGCATTGATTGATGCCATGAACGTATTGCTTGAGAAAAAGAAAATTAAACAGGACCCACTTAAAGGTCTGGTAGCAGCCATTTCTGTAGGTATTTTTAAAGATGAAGTCTTGCTGGATCTTTGCTATGAAGAAGATTCAAACTGTCAGACTGACTTGAATGTCGTGATGACTCAGGCAGGTGAATTTATTGAAATCCAAGGTACTGCTGAAGATAAGCCATTTACCCGTGAGCAATGCAATGACATGCTGGCCATGGCTGAAAAAGGGATTCAGGAACTGATCAAGAAACAGCAAGAAGCTTTGGGCTGGTAAGCTTTTCAAGTTGTAAAAAACGCATCTTCGGATGCGTTTTTTATTGTACCTACACATTGCCTGACAAAAAATGAACAGGATCTGTCTACTGTGTAACCTCTGTTTTAAGCGATGATCTTTTAACCAAATCTCATTCAGAGGGGTATAACATGAAAATATGGTTAATGGCATTTTCAGTATTTGCTGTGCTGGGTTTAACTGCCTGCGATTCGAATTCTCGTGATAAAAACCGCGATGGTGCAAATATGGAACGGAAGTGATACCAATTAACAGAGTAGAGGCCATTCAACCTCTATGATTTATATCCTTGAGAATAAGAAAAAGGGTGCTGTGGCACCCTTTTTTAATAATAAGACTTTAACCATTAAAACGCATCGACAGGTCAATGGCTTTGACATCTTTGGTCAGTACGCCCATCGAAATATAATCTACGCCTGTACTCGCCACTTCACGTAAGTTATCAATGGTGATATTGCCTGAAGCTTCCAGTTTACAGCGACCAGCCACATGTTTAACGGCATCAATCATTTGCTGCTGACTGAAATTATCCAGCATCACGATATCAGCCTCGGCTTCTAGGGCCTGATTCAGTTCATCCCAGGTTTCAACTTCCACTTCAACTGGTTTACCCGGTGCAATCTGGTGGGCCATGGCAATCGCCTGGCGAATGCCGCCGGCTGCCATAATATGATTTTCTTTAATCAAAAAGGCATCGAATAGGCCCAGACGGTGATTCTGACCACCACCGACAGCAACAGCATATTTTTGGGCAATACGTAAGCCTGGCAGCGTTTTACGGGTATCTAAGAGCTTGGTATGCAGACCGTCCAACTCTTTGACATAGGTTGCTGTTTTGGTCGCAACTGCAGACAGCGTCTGTACAAAGTTCAGGGCAGGGCGTTCTACAGTCAGTAGGCTACGTGCAGAACCGGCCAGTTTTAGAAAAGCTTCATTGGCAGCGACATGATCGCCGTCATTTTTTAGCCAGATCACTTCTACACTCGGATCATAGGCCTGAATCAGGGCATTGACCCAAGGCTGACCAGCAAGAACCATTGCTTCACGGCTAATAATCGTGGCAGTCGCCTGTTCATCTTCAGGAGTCAGCAGGGCAGTAATGTCACCATCGCCAATATCTTCGGAGAGTGCCTGTTGAATATTGATCTGAATCGACTGTTCTAGCAAAGCCTGAGATATGCTCATGAGTATTTCCGTATCTTTTTTAGCCGTGAAAAATTGTGCGTTATCTTAACACCGTTACATTAAAATGAGCGATTTTTCATACAGCCTGCCGGGATGAATTGAGATTTGCCTATGAAAGTTTTAGCATTAAGCCGGCTGCAATCCTGATATTGCAGATTTTATTTTTGTACAGGACAGTTTTATGCAACAGGCAGCTGAGTTTCAAATCCAGGACGGGCAATTGCTCGGGGCGCGCCAGATCCCTTCTCCAAATTTTAATCAGCGGCCTGAATATACCGACATCCAGTTACTGGTAATCCATAACATCAGTCTGCCGCCGTCACAGTTTGGTGGTGGCTATATTGAACAGTTTTTTCAGAATCAGCTGGACTGGTCAGTGCATCCGTATTTTCAGACTATTGAAGGCATGCAGGTGTCGGCGCATCTGCTGATTTTGCGTTCTGGTGAAGTGCTGCAGTTTGTGAATTTCAATGACCGAGCCTGGCATGCAGGTCGTTCCAGCTATCTGGCCAAAAAAGAATGTAATGATTATTCCATCGGGATTGAACTGGAAGGCAGTGATGACCTGCCGTTTGAACAGGCACAATATGATGCCTTGGTCAAAGTCACCGCCTGTTTGCAAGACTATTATCCAAAAATGCAGCAGCATATTGCCGGACATTCGGATATTGCACCGGGACGTAAAACCGATCCGGGACCATATTTTGACTGGTGTGCTTTTCGTGCCCAGTTACAACATTATAAGAACCCATGACCCTTCAGGAAGTCATGTGATTAAGCAATGAACTTCTTTTGCAAGTTTCATTACAATAGGCCCAAATTAATTATTAGGTGAATAGGATGGCGCTTTGGCGTTCGACCGTAATTGTCAGTGCGATGACCATGTTGTCGCGGGTTCTGGGATTGGTCCGGGATGTGGTTTTACTGAATGTATTCGGTGCCGGTAAAGATTTCGATACCTTCGTGGTGGCATTTCGTATTCCAAACTTTTTCAGACGGCTGTTTGCAGAAGGGGCATTCTCCCAAGCCTTTATTCCGGTACTGACTGAATATAAGACCAGTCGCACCCATGCAGAAGTGCAGATCCTGATCAGCCGGGTCTTTGGCTGTCTGGCTACCTTCATGACCACCCTGACCATGATTGCCATCATTGCTGCACCGGTGATCATGTATATCTATGCGCCAGGGTTTCATGGCGATGAAGCAAAGTTTGCGCTGGCCACAGACATGTTCCGTCTGACCATTCCCTACCTGCTGTTTATGTCATTAACGGCTTTTGCCAGCAGTATTCTTAACAGTTATGGCTCTTTTAGTACGCCAGCCTTTGCTCCGGTTTTATTGAATATTGCCATGATTGCCGGTGCGCTCTGGCTCACTCCTTTTATGGCAGAGCCGATTATGGCGCTAGGCTGGGCCGTCGTCATTGCCGGGATTTTGCAGCTGGCAATCCAGATTCCAGAGTTATGGCGTAAAAACCTGCTGATTCCACCGAAAGTGGACTTCAAGCATGAAGGGGTGGATCGCATCATGAAACTGATGTTACCCGCTTTGTTTGGTGTATCTGTCACCCAGATTAACCTGTTACTGAATACGGTTTGGGCTTCTTTCATGCAGGACGGTTCAGTGTCGTGGTTATATAGTGCTGAACGCATGACCGAGTTGCCATTGGGTCTGATTGGCGTGGCAATTGGTACCGTGATTCTGCCGTCTTTATCCACACAGCATACAGAAAAGAATCCGGAAAAATTCCGCGACATGATGGATTGGGCAGCAAAAGTCATCGTGCTGGTGGGTCTACCAGCCAGTATTGCCTTGTTCATGCTGTCAACACCGATTATTCAGGCATTATTTGAACGCGGACAGTTCACTTTTGAAGATACCCAGATGACGGCGCTGGCATTGCAATGTATGAGTGGCGGTGTGATTGCTTTTATGCTGATTAAAGTCTTTGCTCCCGGCTTCTATGCCCAGCAGGATACTCGTACACCGGTACGCGTCGGTTTAATGGCGGTAGCAGCCAATGCGATTCTGAACGTGATCTTTATTGGTTTCTTTAAGCTGATTCATTGGGAAGCGGAGCATATGGCACTGGCACTGGCTTCGACCGGTTCAGCCATGGTCAATGCGGGTCTGCTGTATTTTTATCTGCATCAACGCAATATTTTCCGTTTTGGCGCACACTGGAAAAAAATCTTTATGCAATTCATGTTTGCCAATGTGGTGATGATTGCAGCCTTGGCCTATGCACTGAGCTGGTACAATGGTGATGTATCACAGTGGATGCGTGTACTGGAAGTGCTGATTTTATGTGTGGTAGGAGTCGTGGCGTATTTGGCCGCATTGGTCGCTGCTGGTTTCAGACCACGCCATATCAAACCATAATTCATTTTGGGCGCATAAAAAAACAAGAGCCAAATGGCTCTTGTTTTTTCTGTAGGAAACTTTTTCTTAAGCAGAACTCAGTCGCTAGACCTTGCCGCGAGAAAGGAAACCAACAATGGCAAGAATAACGGCAATCACCAATAAGATAATTGCGAAATCCTTAGATAAGCCTGCTACTCCACCGAAACCAAGTAGACTGGCAATCAAGGCAATCACAGCAAAAATAATAGCCCAGCGAAACATATCAATTCTCCATGTGTTTTTATTCTCAAATCCAGTATAGGAATATTCGATTTTGGGCACTGTTAGTGTTTTGTTGATGTACTGTCTCTGATTTAACAATAGTTTACGTGATATTAATAAGATTCACGTCCCTACATTTCCTTTGTTGAGACTTGGTATAATAAGCTGATTTTTACCATAGCCGTTTTGATTATGTCTGATGCCTTACGTCCATACTTCTGGAAAAAATATAGTCTCACTGAGCTGACGCCAGAAGAATGGGAAGCGCTTTGTGACGGTTGTGGGCTTTGCTGCCTGATCAAGCTGGAAGATGAAGACACCCATGAAGTTGCCTATACCAAAGTGGCTTGCAAATTACTGGACTGCAAAACTGCCCGCTGTTCGGATTATCCGAACCGGCTGCAATATGTGCCGGATTGTATTCAGCTAACACCTGAGAAACTGGACACCATTCACTGGTTGCCATCAAGCTGCGCCTATCGCCGAGTTGCTGAAGGGAAAAGCCTGCCATCCTGGCATTATCTGAAGACGGGTTCACGACAAAGCGTGATTCAGGCCAAAAAATCCGCTGCTGGTCGCTGCTTAAGTGAAGTCGATATTGATGAAGATGAAATTGATGAATATATCGTGCGCTGGGTGCGCTAATGATTATCGCAATCCAACCCCGTCAAATGATTAAATAAAAAAATTAAGCTGCCTGTTGTAGCAGTTGCTGTGCTGAAGACCCGGACATAGGACGATAAAAATAAAAACCTTGTCCGATCTGGCAATCACAATTGATCAGCGTGTCCAGTTGTTCAGTATTTTCAATGCCTTCGACCAATACATCCAGAGAAATACTGGAACCAATCTGGGTAATGGCTTTGACAATGGCCAGCGCAGACGGATCATTGTTCATGCGTTCTACAAAGTTGCGATCAATCTTGATGCAGTCGACCGGATATTCCTGCAAACGGGTCAGGGAAGAATGACCGGTACCGAAGTCATCCAGAGAAATATGAATTCCATGTTTTTTCAGCAGGTTCAGTGCCCGGATCACATAATTGGCTCCGCCTTCAGACAAGCTCTGCTCGGTAATTTCCAGCTCAACCTTATGCGCAGGAATATCGAATCGGGACAGACGAGCCAGAAATTTCTCAGCATAGTCATCGCGCAGGAATTCAACTGGAGCTGCATTGATTGAAATTGGCAGAATATCCAGACCTTCGGCCTGCCAGCGGCTCATATCCTCAAAGACTTTTAGCTGCATGGTTTCACTGATGCGCGAAGCCAGATCATAGTCCTGGAACGCTGAAAAAATATGAGAGGGTAACTGGATCTGATGCTGTTGATCCTGCCAACGCAATAAGGCCTCAAAACCAATCACCTCACCATCGGAGAGACGGACCTTAGGCTGATAATAAGGAATGATCTGATCCGCATGAATAATCTTGCGTGCCAGCGTCAGTTGTTTGGTCATGTTTTCCAGTGATCTGAACATCTCCTGATTAAACATGCGAATCCCGCCACGACCACTATTTTTCAGATCATTCAGGGCAATATCGGCACATTTCAGCAGGTTGGAACTATTCTGGGCATCACGCGGATAAACGGTACAACCAATACTCATGCCGATACTCATACGATGGCCGACATAACTCACTGGTTGTTCTAGTTGAGCATAGGCCAGTTGTGCGGTATTAATCAGCTGGGCTTCGTTTTCCAAGTTTTTGACCAGAATGGCAAACTCATCTCCACCGAGACGGGCAACGACTATATTGTTGGAGCCAAAACAGGCCTGAAAACGCTTGCCCAAGACATGCAACAAATGATCTCCGGCAATATGACTCAGGGTGTCATTGATATGCCGGAAATAGTCCAGATCGATCAGGAGCAGGCCAACCATCATTTGCTGTTGCTTGGCTTTTAGCAGCACCTGTTTAAAGGTCTTATAAAAGGCATTGCGGTTATACAGTCCGGTCAGCTCATCACGCTGAATTACGGCTTTTAAACGGCTTTCGGCTATTTTTTGCTGACTGATATTACGTGAAACACACAGAATATTTTGGGGAATATTATTTTCGTCCAATACCGGAGTCAGCAAATGATCCCAATATTCTGGGTCCTGATTCTCTGTCTGGGCTTTTTCTACAAAACGGCTATTTAAGCCTTGAGCAGCCTGTTTTAAAGCGCGCTGTCCGGTCTTTTTAACCTCGGCTGGTAACAGGCTTAACCATGAATGCGGGGCAGGCTGCTGTTCAGGATCAATCCCTAACTTATGACAGGCTGACTGATTGATATGACGGATCTCGCCTTGTGGAGACATCACTTTAATACAGTCGACACTGGCATCCAGCATGTTTTTCTGGGTAGAAATGACCTGAGACAGTTGTTGCTGAATCTCAAAATATTCATGGATGTCCGTCAGTGATACCGACCATTGCAGCAGATGTTCCGCGGTATGCTGAAACTTAATAGCCAAGGCACACATACGGTAGCTGGAATCAGCCGATTTAATCCGGCACTGGGTATTAAAGCCTTGTTGCTGATTCAGGGCAGCATGCCATTGCTTAGAAAACGCTGGTTGATCATCTGGATGAATCAGGCTTTGCCATTCTTTAGGACCATATTTACTTAAATTGGTGCCTAAATAATCCGAAAGTGCCTGATTAAAATATTCAATATTATCTTTGCCCAGCACCCAGAGTGGATGTGGCACATCATTGATTAGGTCCTGTAATAATCTGAATTTTGCCTGTTGCTCATTAGAAGATTGTATCGAGGTTGAAATAAGCGACTCAGCGCATTCTGCAGTTGTTCGTCTAGATTTATTATGCTTCATGCATCCCCACCGATACCACCCAAAGAGCATCCAATCAGTTGCTCAAGTCCATTCTAATTAATATGAGACAATGTGAAATTTACAAGGTTATTCACCTGTAATTAATCATGTTCTATTTATCTACTTTTCATAAGATTAATCCATTCATTGTAAAAAAAATAGAGCTTTCTTACATAAATTAAATTTTTCTCATAAATGTTTGAAATATTGGAATCAAAACTACCGGTGTTAGAATGAAAGCAGAATTTAATTTGAGCCAATAATAAGATGTCAGACAGTCATATCCCGCTTCCAGAACGCTTGCGGCCTCGCGACCTTACAGAAATTATCGGGCAGGATCACTTGCTTGGAGAGAATGCACCTCTACGTCAAATGATTGACCAAGGGCATTTACCATCGATTATCTTCTGGGGGCCACCTGGAGTAGGTAAAACCACAATTGCTTTGCTACTTGCCCAAGCGGTGGACCGGCCATTTATCAGCCTGTCTGCACTTAATACTGGTGTGAAGGAGTTGCGTGAAGTCATTGCAGAAAGTGGTGATCTGCTGACGCCCGTGGTGTTTATTGACGAGATTCACCGTTTTAATAAATCCCAGCAGGATGCACTGCTGAATGCCGTCGAAAAAGGCAAAATTACCTTGATTGGTGCGACCACAGAGAATCCGTCTTTTGAAGTAAATAGTGCCTTGCTATCACGTTGTCAGGTCTATACCTTAAATGCGCTGAGTGATGAAGCGATTCAGACTTTACTGACTCAGGCGATTCAGACTGATAAATTTCTGCAGGAACGCTATATCCAGATCGAAGAATTTGACGCCTTATTGCAGTTTGCCGCAGGGGATGCACGTAAAGCCCTCAATCTACTGGATCTGATTGCCAGCACTTTTGAGGCAGACCAGGAAAATATCATTACCAATGCGATTGTGGTCAAAGTCGCACAGCAGAATATTGCCCGTTATGACAAGTCTGGCGAGCAGCACTATGATCTGATTTCGGCCTTCATCAAGTCGATTCGTGGCAGTGATCCGGATGCTGCCCTGTACTGGATGGCACGCATGCTCAAAGGCGGTGAAGATCCGGTCTTTATTGCCCGCCGTATGCTGATTGCGGCATCAGAAGATATTGGCAATTCCAATCCGAATGCCTTGTTGCTGGCGGGCGAATGTTTCCGCTCAGTTCAAGCGATTGGCATGCCGGAATGCCGGATTATTCTGGGACAATGTGCGGTTTACCTGGCGACCAGTGCCAAAAGTAATAGTACCTATCTCGCCATTAACAAGGCGATGGATCTGGCTGAAAAAACGGCCAATTTGCCAGTGCCTTTACATCTACGTAATGCACCGACCAAAATGATGAAAGAGCAGGGCTATGGGGTAAATTATCTGTATCCGCACAACTATCCGGAACATTTTGTCCTGCAAGATTACCTGCCGCCTGAGCTGAAAGGCACCAAGCTGTACGAATCGGCACGTAATAAGCGTGAAGTAGAAGGCGAACGTCTGCAACAACGTCGCTGGCAGCAGGAACAACAGCAGCAATAAGCAAAAAAAAGCCCAATTCAAGGAGAATTGGGCTGAAATAGGATGTCTTGGGGGAGATACATCCTAGAGGGTAAGGGTATAAATCTGGTCAGCAACATCAGATGGATTGCATCTGCTGGGGATGTTGCTGGGATGCAGTAATATTAAGGCATGCATTGAATAATGTAAAAACGATCATTTTTATTAATAAAATTCATTTTTTCGATCATAAGATTAGACAATAAAAAACCGGGCTATTAACCCGGTTCTTTGAAGCACTATTAGTGCTTAGATATCTTCAAGATTGATACCTAAACGTGCTGCAACTTCTTCGTACGCTTCAACCACGCCGCCTAGGCCTTGACGGAAACGGTCTTTATCCAGTTTTTTCTTGGTGTCTTTATCCCATAGACGGCAACCGTCTGGAGAGAATTCGTCACCCAGTACGATACGGTCGTGGAACACACCAAATTCAAGTTTAAAGTCAACCAGAAGCATATTACCCGCTTCGAATAATGCTTTAAGCACATCGTTCACTTGGTAAGTCAGTTCTTTCATTTTTGCCAGTTGTTCAGCAGTCGCCCAACCTAAAGCAATCGCTTGAGATTCGTTCACCATTGGATCGCCTAGCGCGTCATCCTTGAAGAACAATTCGAATGTAGGAGGAGTTAATTCTTTACCTTCTTCTACACCCAGACGACGGCATAAAGAACCCGCAGCATAGTTACGTACCACACATTCTACTGGAATCATTTTAAGTTTTTTCACTAATACTTCAGTTGGTGTCAGCAGTTTCTCAAAATGAGTTTCAATACCAGCAGCAGCCAGCTTTTCCATGATGAAGGCGTTAAAACGGTTATTCACCTTACCTTTACGATCCAGTTGTTCGATTTTTTCGCCATTGAATGCGGACGCATCGTCACGAAAAACTAAAATCAGGTGGTCTTCACTGTCCGTGGTATAGACAGATTTCGCTTTACCAGTATAGAGCAAGGTTTGTTTTAACATGAGGGAACCTTCTACAAAAAAAAATGCCTAGAAAATGTCTAGGCTGGCCAATTTTGGTAAATCTGGTTTAACAGTTCTGCTGCTTTTTCGCGGTCGGCAAAACTGTTATCGGGATTAAACACAGCCAGGGTGTTACTCGAACCTGCGGGAGAGAGTCTTAAAACATAGGTTTGCTGATCAACCTGAATCGTTACTTCATAACGATCTTTATTTTGACCAACGATAGAATGGTTAAGGCTGCTAAGCGTGGCAAGAGTGTATTGCCATATTGTAGCAGCATTTCCATCAATTTTGAGCAGTGGATTTTGATTTCCGTCAGTGACTAATTGCGGCTTTCCTGAAAAATTTTCTTGAGTTTCATCTGCTTGAGTTGAATTTACTGGCTGTGCAGTAGGGCGTGGCATCGCAAAGCGGTTACCACGCTGATTTTCAAGTTTTGGTGCATTTTCCAGGGCAAGCGGATCCACTGTCGGAGCAGGGTACAAAGGCGTTGCAGGACGAACCATTGACCCTTCAGGATATTGCAATGGTTGCAGCGTGGTTGTTTCTTTATAGTCCAAGGTACCGTTTTTAAAGGCCATTGAACTACAACCTGCTAAACTGAATACTGAAAGTGCCAGGGTAAGTCCTAAACGTAATTGCATAATCGTTGCTCTTTATTTAATGACGCTCGCTTCTACAAGTGCCTCATGAAGCGGAGCGCGATATTGTTCTGCAAGTGGTGTTAATGGAAGGCGAATACCTGTACCAATTAAGCCCATATCATGGAGAGCCCATTTCACAGGAATTGGGTTTGATTCGCAAAATAGAATATTGTGTAAATTTGCAACCTGAGCATTGAGCTCTTCAGCACGTGCAGCATCGCCTGCAATGGCTGCAGCACATACTTCACTCATGACTTTTGGTGCAACGTTGGCAGTCACAGAAATATTGCCTTTGGCACCATGACCCATTAACTCATAGGCAGTTGCATCATCACCTGAGTAAACGGTCATGTTTTTACCTGCCAGACCTTCAATCAGGGCAGCACCACGGGCTACATCACCTGTTGCATCTTTAATGCCCACGATCTGTGGAATATCTGCCAGACGGATCACGGTTTCATTAGCCATATCCACGCCAGTACGGCCTGGAACGTTATAAAGAATTTGAGGTAGGTCAACCGCTTCAGCAATGGCTTTATAATGCTGGTATAAACCTTCCTGAGTCGGTTTGTTGTAGTAAGGAGTAACCAGCAGGGCAGCATCAGCGCCAAGTTCTTTGGCTTCCTGAGTCAGCTCGATTGCTTCACGAGTCGAGTTTGCGCCTGTACCGGCAATGATAGGAATACGTTTGTTGGCAACACGAATGATTTCTTTGATCACTTGAGTGTGCTCGCTCATGCTGAGCGTTGATGCTTCACCAGTAGTACCTACAGCCACAATGCTGTTAGTGCCTTCTGCAATATGCCACTCAACCAGCTTCTCGAGACCCTTCCAATCTACGCTGCCATCTTCAAACATGGGGGTGACGATTGCGACAATGGAACCCTGAATGGTCTGTGCTTGCTGAGTCATTTTAAAAAACTATCCTATTTGTCCATCCGAAGAGAATGAGAAAACATATTTGGGATGGGTTTGTATTTTGATTTGTAGCAAATTCAATAGATTTGCACTGAATTGAATATTGCTTATGCAAATTATGACTGATCAAACGCATAAGAACAATATGCTTTAGTAAAAGCCACTGAATTCTTTATACAAAGCCTCTAGGCAACAATCAAGTTTTAATCGTTATGATTTTTTGCTGTCCAAATCATCCTTTATCCTCCAGCAGGATGAAAGCTAATGAATTCATTTTTTCAGGAAAAAATACACAGAATAAGTCACTTAAGTGAATTAAATAGATTTAGAAAACATTCTTTTATGGTGTTTTAGGGGAGTATTAATATTTATATTCGATGAATTAAGAGCTAAAATATATCGAATAATAAACCTCATTTATGAGGAATAAAAAGCAAAAATGCCTGAACTAATCTTTTTTTCGTATTAGTGATCGGCCCCGAATTTTTCTCACTGTTGAATTTCCGAGTTTGATGTATAAGTCTAAATCCAAAAATACTGGGATTTTAATACTTCTCATTAATTGCTTTTTTGACTTTATCGAACAGCATCTTAAAGTCATCAATTTTCTGGATTTTTCAGTATATCCGAGCAAATTGTTCAACTTATTGGTAGTTAATTCTATTTGAGCGCTCATAGATGATGGCCTCTCTTTTGAACGCTGATTGAACAAGGATATTCCAATGGAAAAATCAGACAATAAGCACGCGATCATCACGGTAGGGATCTGCTTTCTGATCGCTGTGATTGAAGGCCTGGATATTCAGGCTGCCGGGATTGCCGCTGCTGGTATTCGTGAGCACTTTGGTCTGGATAGCTCACAATTGGGTGTGTTTTTTAGTGCAGGGATTCTGGGCTTATTGCCTGGTGCACTGGTCGGTGGTCGATTCGCGGACCGTATTGGTCGTAAGAAAGTTTTAATCTGGTCAACCGCAATTTTTGCACTATTTACCTTATGTACCGTGTGGGTGAACAGTTTCCACAGTTTGCTGGCAGTTCGTTTTCTGGCGGGTGCGGGTCTTGGCGGTGCAATGCCAATCTTAATCACGCTGGCTTCTGAAGCCGTGGCTCCACAAAACCGTGGACGTGCCGTGGGCCTGATGTACTGTGGTATGCCAGTCGGTGCAGCAATCTTGTCTTTAATCGCAGCAACTGAATTCGGTGCAAACTGGAAAAATGTTTTTTACTTAGGTGGTTTATTACCCATCATCGTGATTCCACTGATGATGTTGTGTCTGCCTGAATCTAAAGAATACTTAAAGACACAAAACAAGACAGCCGCAGAACGTGCAGCATCTCCTCAGGGTTCATTCAAGGATCTGTTTAACTCTGACAACTTGCTTCGTACGCTTTGCATCTGGGTCAGCTACTTCTTCACCCTGATGGTGGTGTACATTATGTTGAGCTGGTTGCCATCATTGTTCATGGAACTGGGCTTCACCCGTAAAGATGGTTCAACTGCACAGTTCTACTTTATGGTGACTGCAACGATTGGTACTGTGATTTTGGGTATGCTCACGGATCGCCTGAAAAAAGCCTATGTGATCCTGTTGATGTATGGCGGTATCCTGGCGGGTCTATTGGCACTCAACGGTGCAAGCTCACTTGAGCAAATGTACATGGCCGCAGCACTGGCAGGTGCCTTTGTGATTGGCTGTCAGGGTGTACTCTATGCCTTCGGTAGTATCGTTTACCCAACTGAAGTACGTGGTACAGGGGTAGGTGTTGCTTCCGCAGTTGGCCGTATCGGCGCCATGCTTGGCCCTGCAATTGCGGGTCAGCTACTGACAGCAGGCTTCGGTGCAGCAGGGGTGATCTCGGCAGCGATTCCATGTATCGTAATCTCTGCGGTATGTATGCTACTCCTGGTCAGCCGTACCAAGGTTTAAAAATAAAAAGATGAATATCCGAAAAGCCTGCACTGATGCAGGCTTTTTATTTTCCAGTATCAGTTCAGCTTAAGACAAATTCTTTCTATGTTTTGGAGAGCAATAGCTTTTACAGTTAACTCATCATGCGTTTTATCAGAATGCAGAGTCATTCTATTTTTACCTAAAGGGCTAAAAATTTTCTTTAGTTTTAAGCTATGCTTGGATGCAAACTCAGATTTCAAGGGATGAAAATGATGCAAAATGCGGCGCTGATTGTGGTGGATGTACAAAAAGGATTTACCCCAGGTGGAAATCTGGCTGTTACCAATGCCGATCAGATTATTCCGAATATCAACCGATTGGGGCAGTACTTTCAGAATATTGTGCTGACTCAGGATTGGCATCCGGCAGAGCATATCTCCTTTGCAGACAATCATCCTGCTCAAGCAGCCTATGACACGATTCAGCTGGATTATGGTTCTCAGGTCCTTTGGCCGAGTCATTGTGTACAAGGGACTGAGGATGCTGAATTCCATCCGGAGCTGAACCTTCCGCAAGCTCAACTGATTATCCGCAAAGGCTTTCATCAAAATATCGACAGTTACTCCGCCTTTATGGAAGCTGATCAAAAAACCAGTACCGGTCTGGCCGGCTATTTACGTGAGCGCGGTATTGATACCGTATTCATCGTGGGTATCGCGACTGATTTTTGTGTGGCCTGGACTGCGATGGATGCCTGCAAACTCGGCTTTAAGGCCTATGTCATTGCGGATGCCACCAAAGGTATAGACCTGAACGGTTCGCTACAACATGCCTGGCAGGACATGCTGGCACAGGGTGTAAAACGGATTTATCTGAAAGATATTATTAATGCTGCCTAAGCGCTAACTTAAGGCGATTAGGGCCATTTGCCATTATGCAATGGTTTGTTTACTTTGAGGCATCCACAGATGCCTTGATTTCTTTTTCATGACACTTGGATTTTCCCATGTCAGCACTTCTTCAATTTAGCCAGTTTGTCCAAAAGACCTTTGCTCTATGGGTCATTCTGTTTTCAGCCATTGCCTTGATGCTGCCGGATCTTTTTGTCTGGTTACGCGCCTATATTCCCTGGATGCTGGGTCTGATCATGTTCGGCATGGGCATGACCATGACGCCAGGTGATTTTAAAAGTATCTTGCAAAGTCCCAAGGCCGTTGCGATTGGGGTCGTAGCTCAGTTTATGGTGATGCCAGGGTTAGCCTTTTTGCTCTGTCAGCTATTCCAGCTTCCGGCTGAAATTGCGATTGGTGTGATTCTGGTGGGCTGCTGTCCAGGTGGCACGGCATCTAATGTGATTACCTATATGGCCAAAGGCAATACGGCCTTGTCTGTGGCGTGTACTTCGGTATCAACTTTATTGGCACCGCTTTTGACTCCGGCAATTTTTTATCTGCTGGCCAGCCAATGGATTGAAATTAATGCCTTATCTATGCTGATTTCGATTCTACAAGTGGTGCTGTTTCCAATCATTTTAGGTTTGATTGTCCGTGCCCTTCTAAAAACCAAGGTAGAAGGCTATATCCAAGTAATGCCAGTAATTTCGGTGATTGCCATTGTCGCAATTGTGGCGGCCATTATTGCTGGCAGTAAAACCCAGATTCTGGAATCCGGGTTAATGATTTTGGGTCTTGTGGCTTTACACAATGGAATGGGCTACTTATTGGGTTATTGGGCAAGCCGAATATTGAAACTGGCAGAAATCGATTGTCGCGCGGTTTCGATTGAAGTGGGAATGCAGAATTCTGGTTTAGGGGTAGCGTTGGCTGCGACCCATTTTGCCGCGTCTCCCATCACTGCGGTTCCAAGTGCTATTTTCAGCCTATGGCATAACATTTCTGGACCCGCCTTGGCGACGTACTGGGCCGCTAAAAGTAAGACAATTGAATCTGCATCAGCACAAGATACTTCCGCAGATAGATAACATCCTGACTGCTGAAGATTTTATTTCTCTCATATAAAAAGCCCGATATTCAATCGGGCTTTTTGCTTTCTGTGACTTAGGACGCTTTAGACTGTTTCGATTTGAGAATCTCGGTTCTGAAGCTTTGCGCTAGTTCAGCACTTTCCGCATCCATCCCATTGACCACAAAGGCATGACGGGTCAGAACATTGGTCGGATTTGGCATGCTGACCAGCTCAAAGTGGTCCGCGATTTGTTTCAACAGGGCATTAGGAACATGCAGTGCACTTTCCTTAGCGACTAGTTGCTGAACCAGACGTTCTGCAGCCTGAACGGAATTAAGCTGCATTTCTTCAACGGCTGAAGAAATTGCGCTACGTGTCTGCAGGACAAAACGTTTTTCTTCGCGATAACGCTTATACAGGACTTCTGAAAGCAACTGGAATACTGAACTGATCATGGTCAGACAGGCGAGGGCATCTGGCTTCTCTGCCGCAATACTGATACTGGCACCTTTTTCATCAAACTTGTGTACGGTACAAATATCCGTGCTGTTCAGTTTGTAGTGCTGGATGCACAGTTCAGTAGCTTTGTTCAGGAAAATCTGGCACAGATTGAAATAAGGAACCGATACCGTCTTATTCACACTATCTAGCAACTGTTTTGGATCATAGAACTGAATGTTCAAGCTCAGGCTATCGGTATCCAGGACCACAGGTTTACTGTCTTTTTCTTTCGGTTTGTTTTTCAGGGCTTGCTGTGCCTGGGCAATGGCGAGGGCAGCATTATGCTTTTCCTGTTCTAATGCCTGAGTTAAAGTCTGAATCTCGAATTTCAGTCGCGATTCATTATTGATACGTGCCAGATACTCGGTACGGCTTGGACGCGCTACCGCACGATAACCGACCCAAAGCAAACCATGAATAATGAAAGAGAACAGAATGGCAAGCCATTGAGTCCGGAGAATTTCACCAATACTTGGCTCAATCAGGGTGATTTCAATCACACCGACTTTTTTCTCGTTTTGCAGGGCATCACGGACAAAAACTTCCCCATCACGGGTCTTGGTCAGCCCACCAGTGGCTAAAACCTGACCATTCGCATCCAGGATACGAATTGAAGCAACGCTTGGGTTAGTCGCATAACGGTTGGCCAGAAGTGCCAGAGAAACGCGGTTCGCCGGTTCAAGCTCCGCCAGGCTGTCTGTGACCAGTTGGCTCGTCATGAGCTGTCCCTGGTTGGCACGGTTATCATTCAGTTGGTGAGTCGTTGCCAATACCAGTAAAAAGGTATGCAGAGCAAAACTTACAATCAGTAGGCTAGCAAATAGCCCTTGTCTAGGCGCATTCAACGTAAACTTCCAAGGCAATTCTGTTCAATTTCGATTATGATTCTAACAATAGTTGTAGCTCAGACCCGAGTCAATTCATGCGAGAAATCATTCTTATATCATTCTTAGGACCCGACCAGCCTAATCAATTTACACGATTAATGCAGGTTTTGTCCGCTCATTCCTTACAGATTCTAGATGTGGGGCAAGCGGTCATTCATAATCAACTGACCTTAGGTATTGTTGTATCGTCTGATGACCAAACTGCAACAGCATTAGCCATGAAGGAAATCCTGATTCTAGCACATGATATCGGGTTAACAGTGCGCTTTAAACCAATCTCTGCTGCTGAATATGAACAGTGGGTAAGAGAGGGCGGCCGCATGCGTTATATCGTAACGGCATTGGCCCCGGAATTAAATGCCTCTCATCTGCAAGCCGTGACCCAGATTGTGTCGAGTCAGGGCTTCAATATTGAAACCGTAACCCGTCTTTCTGGCCGTCCTGAGCTGGATGGTTCCAATACTGGCCCTAAACGTGCCTGTGTACAGTTTGGTCTGAAAGGCCAGATGCTAGATGCAGCAGCCATGCGTGCAGCCTGCTTAAGCCTGTCGAATAACCTGAATGTCGATGTGGCAGTACAGGAAGATAATGCTTACCGCCGTAACCGTCGTCTGGTCTGCTTTGACATGGACTCGACCTTGATCGAGCAGGAAGTCATTGATGAGCTGGCGATCGAAGCTGGTGTCGGTATCCAAGTCTCTGAAATTACTGAACGCGCGATGCAGGGCGAGCTGGACTTCCAGCAAAGTTTCCGTGCCCGTGTTGCTTTATTAAAAGGCATGGATGCATCGGTATTGCCAAAAATTGCTGAGCGTCTGACCGTGACTGAAGGTGCAGAACGCCTGATTTCCACCCTGAAAGCACTGGGCTACCGTACCGCAATTCTGTCTGGTGGATTCCAGTATTTTGCAGAATATCTGCAAGCCAAACTGGGAATTGATGAAGTTCATGCCAACGTTCTGGATGTGCAGGATGGCGTGGTGACAGGCGAAGTCAAAGGTCATATTGTGGATGGCGCACGCAAGGCTTTATTGCTCCGTGAAATTGCCGACAATATGGGAATTTCTCTGGAACAGACCATTGCTGTAGGTGATGGTGCCAACGACCTGCCAATGCTTTCAATTGCGGGCCTAGGTGTGGCTTTCCGTGCCAAGCCTTTGGTTCGTCAGAATGCCAATCAGGCCATTTCCAGCGTGGGTCTGGATGGTGTGCTCTACCTGCTCGGTGTACATGATAAAGATCTGAGCCGCGCGTAACACATAGCTTTTCGGTGAAATCCAACGCGGCCTTAGGGTCGCGTTTTTTTATATTTTTAGCTTAACTTTTATCGAGGGACGGCGCAGCTTGTCTATAAATACCCCGATCATCTTAAACGGAAAATATTTTTTTTAAGTCGATGAAAGGGCATATGATTTTGTAATGACACGCCAACATCGACGCAGCAATTGATCCACAAATACTGTGAAAATAAAAAATGTAATGACAAAATAATATCGCGACAGAGTATGTCGTAAGGGGAGAAAACAGGACTTTTTTTATGCAAAAAACTCAGCATAATGCATGCATAGAGATACAAATCAACACATTCCATTTTATTGATTTAACGAAATTCAATAGGTAGGACGGTTGCAATATCAAGCATACACACTATCCTTTTGGATGGAGGGGTTTATATGGTAACAGCGAATCTAGCAACTCTCGTAGGCTTTAGTTTAGTCGCCGCGGCTGTGCTTGCTGTTTTCTTCTCGCCTTATCGTCGCTGGTTAAGTTTTATGGCTGCGGGAATGCTGGCCTGGGGCCTGATCGAAGTGATTCGAGTAGGTACTCAAGCCTTGTTTGAGCTCCCGATGACATATAGCTATCTGACAGCTTTAACGGCCGTGATGGTCGTAGTGACCTTACTGTTATTGCGTGAAGATCGACGTGCAGAGCGTGCTTTGGCTAAACGCCGTTATATCGAACATACACCAGTGTATGAAGATGACCAGCAGCAGCTATCTAGCCGTTAAGTTCTCTAATATCAGCGAAATAATGCACCTGCGGGTGCATTTTTCGTTTAGAAATATGATACAAAGTCCTGCATCTGCCTGGCTTTGATCTATGCTAGGATATTTGTCAATTTTCGTACAATTAGAATAGGCATAATTCCATGAAACTGTCCTCCATTCCTGTGCTCAAACTTCCTCTGGTTGACCTCAGTACCGATCCACTTGATTTGCTAGTCGCAGGTCTTGCATTACGTATGAAGCAGTTAGCACGTACCAGCCCGAAATTTATTGAATTGGTACATGAACGCCAGTTCCGTATTCAGATTGGAACAGATGAAGGAATGGCACGTCAGATCGTTGTGAATAATGGTCATATTGATACTGTTTCAGGTGATGCAGAAAAAGCTGATTTTGTACTGCAATTTGCTGACAGTGAACAGGGCGTAAAAACGTTGCTCAAAGGTGATCCGACTGCATTCATGACCGGTATGCAAAGTGGCACGATTAAAATGGAAGGTGATTTTGGTCTGCTGGTCTGGTTTAACCAGGTTGCGAAAATGATTCCGCCTAAACTGCCAAAACCGGTCAAAGAAAAAGTGAAAATGGCACGCCAGTTTATTAAAGAGAAAACTGGTAAATAACTCCTAATCCCCCTGCTTTAATTAAAGGAGGGGCTAGGGAAGGATTATCATAAAAAAGCCCTCATCAAGAGGGCTTTTTTCATTTTGGAACAATGACGGTTTATTCAACTTCCAGATTAAACGTTACCGGCCCATCATTGACCAGATGCACTTTCATATCGGCCGCAAAAATACCGGTTTGTACATTTTCGAACTGGCTCTGCGCATATTCAACCAGCTGTTCATACAAGACCTTGGCATCGCTTGGCGGCATGGCGGGACCAAAATCCGGACGTAAGCCTTTTTGAGTTTGCGCCATCAAGGTAAATTGGGACACTAGCAGTAAACCGCCACCGGCCTGACTGACATTCCAGCCCATCTTGCCCTGCTCATCATCAAAGAAACGGTATTTCAATATCTTATCAATCAGTTTTTTGCCTTTTTCAAGATTGTCTTCTTTACCTAAACCTAGAAAAACCAGAATACCTTTACCAATTTCTCCGGTGGTTTCACCATCGACCACGACTTTGGCTTCCAGTACCCGTTGTAATAATGCACGCATAATCAATTTTAGTCAGATTCAAAATTGCCGCCATTGTAGCAAGATCAGACTCATCTGTTATTAAGTTAATGTCTAAAAAATGGGCTTAATTGATTGATTAGCATTGATAATATTTTAGACTATCTAAAAACACGATCATAATCATAAAAATTATCTGTTTTATCTATTTTTTGCTCTCAAGTATCTTAGCTGCATGCAGGAAAGGTATTAAATTGAGAGATTTAGAAATGTTTAAGCGTTCATTACTTGTTGCAATGCTTGCAACGGTGACAGCTGCACAAGCTGCACCATTAACCAAAGATAACGGGGCACCAGTCGGTGATAACCAGAACTCGATCACTGCGGGTCCACAAGGTCCAACTTTGCTGCAGGATGTACAACTGGTTCAAAAACTGCAACGTTTTGGCCGTGAGCGCATTCCTGAACGTGTCGTACACGCACGTGGTACGGGTGCTTATGGTGAATTCGTTACGACGAAAGATCTGTCTGATTTAACAATTGCTTCTTTATTCAAGGCCGGTACCAAAACTCCAGTTTTTGTGCGCATGTCTACCGTCATTCATGGTAAAGGTTCACCAGAGACCCTACGTGACCCGCACGGTTTCGCCATCAAATTCTATACCCAGGAAGGTAACTGGGACTTGGTCGGTAACCAGACACCAGTCTTCTTTATCCGTGATGCGATCAAATTCCCGGACTTCATCCACGCGATGAAACCAAGCCCCGTCACCAACGTACAAGATGCCAACCGTGTGTTTGACTTTCTGTCTAGCCAGCCTTGGGCAACCAACATGCTGACTTATGTTTATGGCAAGCAAGGTGTCCCAACCAGCTACCGCGAACAGGACGGTTTTGGTGTACATGCCTACAAACTGTATAACGACAAAGGCGAATACAAGTACGTGAAATTCAACTTCCGCTCTAAACAGGGCGTGAAGGGCTTAAATGTCAAAGAAGCGGCTGCGCAACAAGGTAAAGATTTCAATCACTTGACCAATGATCTTTATAACAACATCTATGCAGGTAATTTCCCGAAATGGGATCTGTATATTCAGGTGCTTGATCCTAAAGATCTGAACAGCTTTGATTTCGATCCGCTAGACCCAACCAAAATCTGGCCAACCAAACTGGTTCCAGAAGTGAAAGTCGGTACATTGACACTCAACCGTATGCCGAAGAACTTCTTCAATGAAACTGAACAGGCTGCATTTGCACCAGGTAATCTGGTCCCAGGTATCGAACCATCTGAAGACCGTTTGCTTCAAGGCCGTATCTTCTCTTATTCAGATACACAAATGTACCGTCTAGGTGCGAACCATCAGCAAATTCCGGTAAACCGTCCTGTGGTGAATGTGAACAACAATAACCAAGAAGGTCACATGAATGTGTCTGAACGTGACTCTGATGTGAACTACGAGCCAAGCCGTAAAGAGCCAAAACCGGCGACTGAAAAAGCGCGTGCAGTTGAAACACCATTGACTGGTCATGTGCAACAGATCGGTACTAAAGAGCAAAACTTCAAGCAAGCAGGTGACTTGTACCGTTCATATACTGCCAAAGAGAAAGATGACCTGATCATGAACCTGGCGGCTGATCTGGGCAATGTCAAAGATTCAGAAACCAAGCACATCATGTTGTCTTACTTCTATAAGGCAGATGCTGACTACGGTATGCGCATGACTAAAGCTGTAAATGGTGACATCGCCATCGTTAAAGCCAAAGCTGCAAAATTAAAAGACTAATCCCGATTGGTCTTGAGGAACTGGTGACTAGGGCATAGCGCATCACCTCCAAAAAGTCCTGTAATACTCCAAACCTTTCCTGCACCCTAGGGGGAGTTTTACAGGCACTCTGTTTTTCATTCCATCTCAGGTCAATTGAGTTTTTAAAAACTTAAATTTTCCTTTCGATTTCTATTGGAGTTCATCATGAAAGTTCTGCCACACGCATTTCTAGCCAGTATTCTTGCCTTTAGTTCCGCATTCGCAACTGCTGCTGAAGTGAAGAATGTCTCCCCTGCAAAAACTGCGGCAAGCGTTCAGATGACCTCACAACAGGAATTGATCGATCTGTTTTTTGCTGCTGCTAAAATCGGCAATAGCGAAGTGATCAATGAATTTTTAAAGCACGGCTTTCCAGTCGATGTACGCAATCAAGATGGTTATACCTCGTTGATGATGGCAACCTATTATGGCCATCAGGATATTGTGACCACCTTACTGGCCAAAGGGGCAGACCGCTGCGCCCGGGACAACCGTGGCAATACAGCCTTGATGGGTGCCTTGTTTAAAATGGAATTTGCCATTGCCAAACAGCTGCGTCAGGTCGACTGTGATGCCCAAGCCAAGAAAACCGGGCAAAAAACCACAGCTGAATTTGCCAAGGTGATCGGTCAGGAAAAGCAGCTACAAAAAATTATCAAGGAACAGGAAAACGGGCTGAAAGCAGTCAAATAACTGTGTGGGAAGCAGTTTATTTTCTTGAACTTTTGTCGATAATTCAGCTAGCTGTACGTAAATCCTGCAATATTGCCTAAACTTTTATGCTTTAATGCGGGATAAGCACAGCGATATTTCCCTTAGTTATGGCTCCAATTATCCACTCTTTGTTAGATACTGACTTGTATAAATTCACCATGCTACAAGTGGTATTACACAAGTTTCCACAAACGCATAGTGTCTATCATTTCCGTTGTCGCAACCTGGAAGATACGGAATATCCGCTGACGGATATTCTGGATGATTTGAATCACCAACTGGATTTGCTGTGTCAGCTCAAATTTAAAGAAGACGAATTACAATATTTACGCAGCCTGCGTTTTATCAAAAGCGATTTTGTGGATTATCTGGAACTATTCCAGCTCAAACGGCGTTTTATTAAGGCCACCATCGACAATGAAGGCCGCCTGGATATTACTATTGAAGGCCCCATGGTTCAGGCAATGATGTTTGAAATCTTTGTACTGGCCATTGTGAATGAACTGTATTTCAGTCGTATCCGTACACCCGAAGTGCTAGCCGAAGGTGAGCGCCGTTTAAAAGCTAAAATTGAATTGCTAAAACAGTATGATGCCGCGCAGAACCCGAATGATCCACCATTCCTGGTCTCGGACTTTGGTACCCGCCGTCGTTATAGTTTTGACTGGCAAAAGCATGTCGTTGAAGAATTTAATAAAGCTGCACCGCACGTGTTCCGTGGGACCAGTAATGTGTACTTAGCCAAAGAATTGGGTATTACCCCGATCGGCACCATGGCGCATGAATTTCTGCAAGCCTTTCAGGCCTTGGATGTGCGTCTGCGTAATTTCCAGAAAGCAGCCCTAGAAACCTGGGTACAAGAATACCGTGGTGACCTCGGAATTGCCTTGACCGATGTAGTCGGTATGGATGCTTTCCTGCGTGACTTTGACCTGTACTTTGCCAAACTGTTTGACGGCTTGCGTCATGATAGTGGCGATCCCTATGAATGGGGTGACAAGGCTTATGCTCACTATAAAAAGCTGAAAATTGACAGCAAAACCAAAATGCTGACTTTTAGTGATGGCCTGAATCTGGAAAAAGCCTGGAAATTGCATCAATACTTTAAAGACCGCTTTCAGGTCAGCTTCGGGATCGGCACCAATCTGACCAATGACATGGGGCAGACGCCGCTAAATATCGTATTGAAACTGGTGGAATGCAACCGTCAGTCGGTAGCGAAAATCTCCGATAGCCCAGGAAAAACCATGACGGATAATGATACTTTCCTGGCATATTTGCGTCAGGTGTTCAATATCTCAGAACCTGTCTAAAAATCTCTGCTTGATTCAAAAAACCGCTTCAATCATGAGGCGGTTTTTTCTTGGATGATGGTCTTTCTTAAATCAGCTTTAGCTAAAATTATGCTAAGGATCTAGATAAAAACAACATAATTGAAAAAATGAGCTGTGCTAAGATCAAAAGGATTTGACCGCAATGACAACTACTAAGATGACAGCTTCCGCCTTTGACTTTGGTCTGCTGATTGAAGCAGAAGATTTGGTTCCACATTTGGGAAATGAAAAACTTCGAATTGTTGATTTAAGCCGGGCGTCGGTTTATGAACAATTGCATATTCCACATGCCTTACATCTGCAACCCAAGCTGCTGGTTCGTCAGGAAGAAACAGCCATGGGCCTGTTACCGGATGCAGAAGGGCTGGAAGCTTTAATTCGTTACCTGAATATTTCTCCTGAACATCATGTCGTAGCTTATGATGATGAAGGCGGTGCGTGGGCAGGGCGTCTGCTCTGGAACCTGCATTGCATGGGCTTTGAAAATACCAGTTTACTCAATGGCGGCATTCATGCCTGGCTGGGTGCGGGACTACCGACTTCATCAGATCAGGAAACGTTTATACCTGTCGATCATCTGGTTCCAGTCAATCTTGAAAGAAAGGCTGAGTTTCAGATTGATTATGATGAATTAAAACAACTCATTGAAAATGAAAAAATTCAGGTATGGGATTGTCGTACAGAAGATGAATACACTGGCCTGCGTCTGGCTGCGCGACGCGGTGGTCACATCCCGGGCGCACGTCATTTTGAGTGGAGTACTGCCCTTAACCGGCAAAATCATTTAAAATTACATCCTTTACCACGTACTCAGCAGCGTCTGGAACAACTGGGATTTGATCTGGATCAGCCGGTTGTGGTGTATTGTCAGTCCCATCACCGTTCAGGTCTGGCTTATATTCTGGGTCGCTTATTCGGCTGGAATATTCGAGCCTATGATGGTGCGTGGAGTGAATGGGGCAACCGCCTCGATAGTCCAATCGCTACAGGAGAGGTGCCATCTTGAGCATCACATCGCGTCTAAAACAACAACTGTTTATCCAGGCCCAAAAAGTGGTGCCACAGCATCGCCTGTCCCGTGTGGTGGGAAAAATTGCAGCCAGCGAAAATCCGATTGTAAAAACAGCCGTGATCGCAGCATTCAAGACCAAATACGGAATTGATATGTCGATTGCTGAGCAAACCAATGCCCTGAAATTCAAATCATTTAATGATTTCTTTACCCGTGGACTAAGAACCGGGGTGCGTGCGGTCGATGCTGATTCAACTGCGATCGTATCTCCGGCAGATGGCGCGATTTCCCAACTGGGTAAAATTGAAAATGGCGATGTGTTTCAGGCCAAAGGCCAGAAGTTTACGGTTGAAAACTTGATTGCTGATCCGCAACTAGCAGAACCATTCAAGAATGGTGAGTTTGCGACGGTGTATCTGTCACCACGTGACTATCACCGTGTTCACATGCCATTTGCCGGGACTCTGACTGAAACTTTATATGTGCCGGGTGAACTGTTCTCGGTCAACCAGACCACAGCCGAAAATATTCCAGGTCTGTTTGCCCGTAATGAACGTATGGTATGTCTGTTTGATACCGAACTTGGTCGTATGGCAGTGGTTCTAGTTGGTGCGATGATTGTGGCTGGTATTGAAACTGTGGCGACTGGCAAGGTAAAACCATCTGGTCGTATCGAGCTAAACCAGCACAATTTATTCCTTGAAAAAGGCGCTGAACTGGGTCGTTTTTACCTAGGTTCAACCGCCGTTATCCTGTTTGAGGAAAACAAGATGCAATGGGATGAGAAATTTAAAGCCAATTCAACCGTATTGATGGGTGAGGCGTTGGGTCATACCCTATAAAAAGCTTTTAATCTCCTGTTATGTTGCTTCCCCCTTTGAAAAAGGGGGATTGAGGGGGATTAAATATTCTAATTTCCTCCTCTTGCGTTTCAATTCAAAGCAGTGCTTCAAAGCTTGCTTAGGAGGGAATCTCATGATAACAAATATCCCTTAGATTCTTTCCCTTTGAAAAAGGTGAGAAGCCTTGCTTCGCAAGAGGGAGTTAAAAAATTAAAATCCCTCCCAACCTCCCTTTAAAAAAGGGAGGAGATAAAAGATCCAAAAAAAGCGCCATCTGGCGCTTTTTTATTTTCTAAACTTTATCGTTTGACCACGATCGAATCGATACCACTATGTTGTAAGGTTTGCTGTGCAATAATCGCAGATTCTGCTGAATCATAAGGTCCAGACACGACACGATACCAAACCTTGCCATTTTCCACACTGCGGACTACATCTGCAGATAAACCGTTGAGAATGATTTCTGCACGGCGGGCATCTGCCTGATCCGGGTCATCAAAACTACGAACTTGTAAAATATAGCTTGCAGAAGCAGGAGTTGGGGCTTCGGTTGCATCCAGACCTGGCTCAGTTGCTGTTTCTGATTCATCAACTTCAGGTCTTGGTGCCTCTACAATCACCACTGCTTCCTGATTTTTTGCTTCAGGAACCGCCTCTTCAGGAATCGGTGTCACTTGCTGCTGTGGCAACAGATCATAAAAACGGTAGTCTTTATTGGTATCTTCTTCTTGAGAATGCTCAGCCGTAGCCTGGTTTTTAGGTTTAACAGGTTCCCATGGCTTCCACAGCATGAGTGCCATTAAAAAACTTAACACGATTAAAATGATCACGAGTGTGCCGAGCCAGGTAGGAATAAGTGGCTTTTTGGGCTTATTCGGTCTTTCAGATACACCGCGCTGCGTTTTTCCAAACACTTGGGATTTCCTCTTATTTATCGGGGCAAATAGAAAAGGCATAACAGCAGTTATGCCCCTACTATGACTTCATCCTATGTGATCGTGATAGAAAAGTCATTATCTAGATCACAAATCACACAGAATTTTAATTTATCTGCATCTTCAAACACATAGCTAAAGTTACAAAATATTTATTCAGCAGATAAACGGCAATGACTAGCATGCTGACTTCGAGCAGAGCTCTCCGTCTTGCGTCAATGTAAAAGCAGTGCTTTACATTTTCGCTTCGAGCTTAGCTCTCGCCTTGCGAGCATGCAAAACAGTGTTTTGCTTACATGCTCTCAGGCGCAGATACACCAAGCAGTTCCAGACCGTTACGCAGCACCTGGCGAACATTTACAGATAACAGTAAACGTGCCTGAGTTAATTCTGCATCATCGCCCAGAACCTTGTTGTCGTTGTACCAGCCATGGAACAGCGCAGCCAGCTCTTTCAGGTAGTTACCAATCTGATGCGGTTCATAGCTGTTTGCAGCACGAACGACAATCTCTGGATAAGCTGCCAGCTTTGCCAGAATTTCAGTCTCCGCTTCCAGCTCAAGTTTGGCTGCCAGACCACGTGCAGTGGCTGCATCAAAGTTCACACCTGTAGAGGTTGCCTTTTCTAACATACGGCAGATCCGCGCATGCGCATACTGGATGTAATACACGGCATTGTCCTTGCTTTGAGATACGGCAAGGTCAAGGTCGAAGTCAATGTGCTGTTCAGATTTACGCATGACATAGTAGAAACGCGCTGCATCATTACCGACTTCTTTACGCAGGTCACGTAAAGTCACGAACTGGCCTGAACGAGAGGACATCTGTACCATCTCTCCACCACGCCACAGGCTGACAAACTGAACCAGAAGTACAGTCAGTTTTTTCGAGTCATAGCCCAGAGCATCAATCGCTGCTTTTACACGTGCGATATAACCGTGGTGATCTGAACCCCAGATATCTATAATATCGGTATAGCCACGTTGTAATTTGTTTAGGTGATACGCAATATCAGACGCGAAATAAGTGGTTTGACCATTACGGCGTTTAACCACGCGGTCTTTTTCATCACCAAATTCAGTTGACTTGAACCAGATGTTACCATCTTTTTCATACAGGAAGCCTCGCTGATCTAGAGTTTGTAGCGCTTCATCAATTTTTTCAGTCAGAGTTGCTTCGCTGAACCACTGGTTGAAAGTCACCCCGAATTCACCGAGGTCATCTTTAATATCATCAAGGATGGCTTTTAACGCAGCTTGATGGAATACACGGTAACCTTCATTTAATAAAGTTTGTGAGTTGAAGATCAGGCCATCAATGTGCTTTTCTTTATCGCCTGAAACAACTACTTTATTGCCTTCAGCATCCGGTTCGGCAGCATACTGTACGTCTTCAGGGACATCTTTATAAACGTCTGCAACAGGGCGAACATAGATATCGCCGTCTTTATCAATAATGCTTTGTGCGATTTCTTTAACGTAATCACCTTGATAGGCATTTTTCGGGAACACCAGTTCCTGACCCGTCAATTCTAAATAACGCAGATAAGTTGAAGTCGCCAGAATATCCATCTGACGGCCAGCATCGTTAACATAATATTCACGGTCAACTTTGGCACCTGTCGCTTCAAGCAGATTTGCAACAGTCATACCATAAGCAGCGCCACGACCATGACCTACGTGCAGGCTAGAAGTCGGGTTCGCAGACACAAATTCAACCTGAACGCGTTTTTCCGCATTGGCCTGGGTACGACCATACGTTGCCTGTTGAGCCTGAATCTGATCCAGCACAGCAAAACGCTGGTCTGCATTTAAAAAGAAGTTAATAAAGCCTGGGCCTGCAATTTCTGCCTTGCTGATATCCGCCACTTCAGGCAGGGCAGCAAGGATTTTTTCTGCTAAATCACGCGGTTTCATCCCCGCAGCTTTAGACGCGATCATGGCAATATTTGATGCAAAGTCACCGTGGCTGCGGTCTTTGGTACGCGTCAAATTACTTGTATTGTTCCAGTCAGATGGGAGTACGTTTTGTGCCTGTAAAGTTTGCACTGCATGATCGAGAGCTGCTTGGATTGCCGTATTCATAATCAGTCGAAAATAGATATCGCAGAAAAACAGCAAATATAGCAAATTTCCGACTCTTTAGGTAAAACCATTTATGGGGAATAAAAAATATACGATTAGCAGCCTATGGTTTCTATCCATCGGTCGGTCATCAATGAAGGATCACATGAGAAAGAGGGGAATAAATAAGTTGCAAACTTTACTATAAAAAATGAATCATCCAGCAATCAAAATAGCCTATATTAGCCTGATTGAAACTATAAAAAGAGTCAGCATGGATTCAAAACAGCGTCCGACCATCATCGGCAATATTCCCAAACTTCCAGCCAAATGGGCCTTGGTCATTGTGCCTTTTATCTTGTCCTGCCTGATGAGTGGAATTATTTCCATGATTAACATGCTGCGCAATCTGGGCTGGATTGAGGGCTTTATGGCCCTCTGGTTTCATAACTGGATGATTTCCTGGGCGATTGCTTTTCCGATTGTGGTAACGCTTTTGCCTTTTGTACGCAAATTTGCCGGATTGCTGGTCGATATGTCAGGAAATCAGCCACCCAAATAATTGTTTTCTATCAATGAGAATTAAGAAAGAAGTTTTAGAAGGTAAAAAGCATTCGCTAACAGATGAGTTCTATAGCTGAAAAAACCAACTAAATCAGATGCTCGACTGCAGCGCGGATGATCCCAAGGATCAGACCAATACAGGCCCCGACCACGACACCATTGACCCGGATCATATGCAGGTCACCACCGACTTCGTTTTCAATCTTGTCGATCATCTCAGTCGAATCCCATTCATGAATACGTTCACTGATAAAACGGATCACTTTCTCACTGTACTGGTCACTCAAATCGACAGCGATACCACTGAGACGGTTATTCAGCAACTCACGCACTGAAGTATTTGAAATAATATTTTCACCGACTTGCTGAATGGCGACTCGCAGATTCTCCGCAATCCCCGAATCCGACTTTTGCAAATCTGCTTTGATGGCATCGCATAAAATGACCACTGCACCACTGATAAAATTTAGCACTTGCGGACTGTCAAGCAGGGCATCTTTAGTTTCATTCAGTCGCTGGCTGGCCATACTTTCAGAATCTGCCAATTGCTGCATCAATTCTTGAGCTGTTTCTTCAATTTTAAGCCGCCACGGATGGTCGGGATCTGCCAGCATGGCTTCCACCCGCTGAATCACCGAATCGATACTGCGTTGCTGCACATCAATACCGATCCAGCTGGCGCCTTTGGCCAGACGCCAGACGCCCATTTCCTTGAATAAAGTGCGGGTCAGCTCACGGGTCTGTTCCGGATTTGAAGTCATCCAGGCATGCACCACATCCAGGCCACGTTGCAGCACATCCTGATGGAAATCATTTTCCAAAATAGCGCGCAGCATTTCGCTGGCCAGGGTATTGATCTGGGTGTTTTTGACCCATTGCACACTGTTGCTCTGGATAAACCCGGCGATCTGTTCCTGCCCGACAAATTCAAATACTTTGGGTACGGTCTGCTGAATCACTTGTATGACTTGGGCATTATTCTGCGGATTGGCCAGCCAGCGGCCGGCAGCCAGACTTAAGTCCGTACTAGCCAGACTGCGCTGCACAATTTGCGGGGAAAGGAAATTTTCCTGCACAAAGCGCCCCATAGATTCGGCAATCCGGGCTTTATTGCGTGGAATAATTTCAGTATGGTCACGTAAAAATTTTGGAATCGGTAGCCGGCCAAAAGGATTGCGGAACAGCACGGTAATTGCATACCAGTCCGCCAGACCACCGACTACACCTGCTTCGGCAGAGAGCATCAGAATATGAATCAGCCAGACATATTCAGGCAGCAGTTTGGCAGTAATCATCAGCGCCAGCCAAGCCAGTACTGCGACAACCAGTGCAATGGTCGCAAAACGTTTACTGCGTTGTAAGCTTGGTGACGGCTGCTCTTTCTGCATAAATCATCCTGTTATTGAGGCGTGGCCGGCTGTGGTTGGAGTACTTGGCCGGATGGACTTACTCCATATTTAGCGCCAAGTGATTGTAAAATCAAGCGGGCATCAAAAGCATCTTTCGGCTCCTGACCGGCTTTAAAGCACTCAATGGTATAAGCGACCTGGGCAGGATCTAAAGTGACAGTATAGGGGTGGTCATAGAATGGATCGGGCCAGAATCCCGGATAACGGCGGGAATAACCATAAGGACGATAATAGCCGTATGGATAGACACTAGGCGCTGGATAGACAATTGCCTGACGTGGAGGTTGCTGGCTACGATTACTTGGATCGTTCAGTACCCGGAAAAACTGGAAGCCATTTTGTACCGTAGTTTGAGCAGCTTTTAGCAGGGTAATTTCTTCGGCTGTACCGAAACTCATATTAGGTCGCGCCTGAAAACTGATGCGATAAGTGTTGGCATTCAGTGGAGTAGTGCTGTACTGGCCGAGCTGGTCAAAGGTAAGCGGCTTGGACGGTGTCGTTGCACAGCCGGAAAGCAGGGCGGTCGTCGCAAGGGTCAGGGCAATGACGGTCTTTTTCATCTTCGTTCTCCTGATAGGATGATCCAGCGAGTTACAGACCTCTAGAAGCTGCTATCTGGCTGGGTCAGGAAACTCAATTCTTCCTCGGTGGATTCACGGCCCAGAATCTGGTTGCGATGTGGGTAGCGTCCGAAACGGTCAATAATGATTTTATGCTTGATTTCATATTCGAGGTTTTCTGGATTGCCGAGGCGCTGAAATAATTTTAGCGCAAATTCATGTATTAATTTAGATTCGCTATGCATGAAAGGCATATAAAGAAAGGAACGTTGCTCCGGACTCAGCTGTTTATCCAGATCTTGGCTGATGGCTTCCTGAGCCAGTGCCAAAGCCAGACTATCCTGAGCAAAAGCACGCGGCGTATCCCGAAAAATATTGCGTGAGAACTGGTCCAGAACAAGGATTTCAGCTAATCGACCATCAGCATTCTTACGCCATGACCACAGTTCAGCTCTACTCGCCTGTTCCAGAATATCACCAAATTTTTCCTTCAAACTTTGGTCGAACTGGTCACTTTTGGCAAACCAGTTGGGTTGAGTTTCAGGACTAAACCAGAAGTCTAAAATATCTTGATAATTCATAATGTTTACAATTTATTAGTATTTATTTGTCAATAAAATCACAAATTTCACATGTCTTATAGAGAAACTTTGTGTTAAAAATTTGCCCAACTAAAAATCAATGGTTTGCTTGAAAACTAGGCAGGGCAGCATGTGCTGTCTGGAAATCGCGGTATACTAAGCTAAACCGATGATTCTATTTTAATAGTTACCCCCATTAAGCGAGATTGTAATGAGTCAACCTGAATCGACTGCCCATGATGTATTACCGGAATGGGTAGATTCGTCGCTCATCAAAGGAATGCTGCGCGGTATCGAGCGTGAGAGCTTGCGTATGCAAAGCAATGGTTTCCTGTCGCAGGAACCGCATCCTCATGCCTTAGGTTCAGCTCTGACACATCCGCATATTACGACCGATTATTCTGAAGCCTTGATGGAGTTTATTACTCCACCGAAAGAGAGTATTACTGAGGCATTAAACTATCTGACCGACATTCATGCCTTTGTACATCGTCATCTGAAAAATGATGAAAAGCTCTGGCCGATGTCTATGCCGTGCATGCTCGACAGTAAGGATGAAAATATCCCGCTGGCGCAATATGGCAGCTCCAATATTGGCTTATTTAAAACGCTGTATCGTCATGGTTTAGGCGTGCGTTATGGTCGCCGTATGCAGACCATTTCCGGGGTTCACTATAATCTGTCTTTCCCGGATAATTTCTTTATAGCACTTCAGGAACAGGAAACTGATGAAGAGCTACGCGCTTTAAGCCTGCAGGATTATCGCAGCCATCGCTATATGGGGCTGATCCGTAACTTTATTCGTTTAACGCCACTGGTAATTTTCCTGGTTGGTGCCAGTCCAGCAGTGTGCCAGTGTTTTATGACTGGACGTGATCACCATCTATTTCCGCTGGTACGCGGTACTTTATATACGCCTTATTCGACTGCATTACGGATGGGACGCTTTGGCTACCAGAATTCAGCGCAGAAACAGCTCGGTATTCACTACAATAATCTGCAGGATTATCTGGAAGGTCTGCAAAAAGCGGTCAGAACACCGTACAAACAGTTTACCCGTCTGGGTCTGGATGATGCCAATGGTCAGCCAATTCAGATCAATGACCATGTGCTACAGATTGAAAATGAATACTACAGTCTGGTGCGTCCAAAGCAGGTACCTAAAGAAGGTGAAACTCCATCGCAAGCCTTGCAAAATCGCGGGATCGGCTATGTTGAGCTGCGTGCTGTAGATGTCAATCCGTATAGCGCGATCGGGATCAATGAAGATACTGCCGGCTTCCTGGAAGTAGTGGCACTGTACTGCTTATTGCAAGACAGCCCGGCATTGCTGGATGCCGAACAGGAAATCATTGACCAGAATCAGGCTGAAGTGGTCAATCGTGGCCGCGCCTATAACGCTGCGATTATGGAAAATGGCCAGCGCTATATGATTGAAGACTGGTGTAATTTACATTTGCAACGTATGCAGCCACTGGCTCAATTGCTCGATCAGGCTTATGAAACTGATCTATATAGCAATGCTATGCAAGCCATGCAGATCCGTGTCGATGAAGTTGATGCGACCTTGTCAGCCCTGATTGTCGGAGATATTCGTAGCCACAGCAGCATGTGGCAGTTTGGTCAGCATTTGGCCCATCAGCATAGCAATCTCTATGAATCACATCGATTAAGCAAAGAAACACTTAAATATTTCAATGAATTGTCACAAAAGTCATTGCAGCAACAACAGCAGCTCGAGCAAGATAACACGATCAGTTTTACTGAATATTTAGCCCAATATCGATAATAAATAAGAGGATTAACCATGCAATGGGGTTATCGCTTCGTGAGTGGTGTGTTGTTTTTGGCATCTGTTGCCGGGATGGCATTTGCTTTATATCTTGAGCATGGACAGGGCCTGAACCCTTGCCCATTGTGTGTGTTTCAACGAATCGGATTGATCGGACTAGGGATTATTTCCCTGATTGCCTTGCTGCATAATCCGAAATCCAATGCCATGAAGCGTGGTTATGCTTTCTTAGGCTCGCTGAGTATCTTATGGTCAGTCGGTGTCGCTGCACGGCATGTCTGGCTACAGAACCTGCCCCCAGATCAAGTGCCGAGCTGTGGCCCAGGTCTGGATTACTGGCTGGAAACTTTGCCGATGAAATCGGTATTACAGCAGGTATTAAACGGTTCAGGTGAATGTGCCGCAATTGACTGGACGTTCCTGGGGCAATCTTTACCGGTCTGGTCATTGGTGTTCTTCAGTATTTTATTGCTGATCAGCCTGTGGCAGTTATTTCGCAAATATCAGACTGCGCCCGTCAAACGTCTAAGAGATAAATACTGATTTTCAAAATTGGAATCAAAAAAGCCAGTCTACAGACTGGCTTTTTTTTATCACTCTCTTAGAGGCGAACCAAATTTTTTACCTTCAATCAGGTTAGGGCAATGCCTTCAATACTGTCCAGATCGGTCACGTATTCATGAATTTGCGTATAGGTTTCATCTTCCACACTTGGATAGAACCAGCGCACAATCTGTTCGGCCACCAGTGGATGATACTGAATTTCAAAATGATTCAGTCCATAGAAAATCGCCTTATGTGCGTCGGGTACTTTCAGATCAAAACGCGGATGGGGATGTTCGCCCAAGGCACTTTTGACACTGACCAGATAATCACCGATCACATTAAGCGTTTTGTTGGTATGGTGTTCAAACTCGATCGTACCTGCCACCAGATAGGCATCAATATGCGCAGGAATCGGTGCCGGTTTACGGTTGTCGTCCATAAAGCCAATCCGTACCGGATTATGTTCCCAGTCATCATCCCGGACGCTGCCATGACGTAAGTCTAGAATTCCGTTACTGCGAATATTCACCACATGTCCCACAATTTTCACTAAAGGAAAATGTCCGAGCTTTTCCTGCAAACTAAAACCAAAACGTTCCAGTACCGCACCATGATGCGGTGAGCCCAGACAGACCAGATTTTCTACCATCGGAATCCAGTCATAGACATTTTGTTTGCCATAGAACAAGGCGCTGCGTGACACCAGACCGCCCATACTGTGTCCGATCAGATCAATACTGGTAATTCCTGGATTACGTTTGACCAGATCCTGCAAGGCATTGGCCAGACTGCGGCCATTGGCTGAAATGCGGCGTCCGGTATTGTAGTTCAGGTACAGCATGGTGTTATGGTCACGCTGTGCCAGTAATTTTTCTCCAATGCCCGGATATTTGCGGGTTGACCAGTCCAGATGGTTCATGCACAGACCATGCACAAATAGGGTAATGCGTCCGGTTAGCTCACCTTGTTGCAGAGAACCATAATGATCGTAAATGAGCATCGGCAGGGCGAGAGGATTCTGATATTTCAGCAGATAATCGCCAATAATCCCGTTCAGGGCACTGACCATAAAATGCATGGTCGGGGTCAGAGGTTTATTATGTAATTTTGGAAATCTTTCAATAATACGGCGCAGTCCAGGCGCAATCAGAGTATTGCCATAATGAAAGATCATGTCATAAGACATTTGATACAGACGTACGATATAAGGAATATTCTGGAAAGTTTTGGAATTTTTTTCACTCAGCCCGAATACGCTCATTAAAATTTCACGCTGAATCGATTTAATCAGCTCCTGTACTACATCACTAAAGCGCATGGTGACCAATTGTGCCAGGCCTTCCAGGACATCTGCCTGGCTAAGCGGAGTTCGGTCCCATCGACAATAGGTTTCATGCAATGGCGTTAAACTTGGCATTTGATCCTATCCTTTATATGAGCCGTAGACATCTTTCTTTTTTGAGCACTTCGCGGTATAAATTCTTTTTTTCAGTATTCTTGATTCTCAATTTATTCGGAATACTCTTAAAATAGCGAGAATTGCATAACATTAAAGGCTTTTTTGTCAGACAATTTAAGCAATTAAGTGGTTATAAAATGAAGTGTATTTCACACTTTTAAATTAAATTTTGACATTTTGTTTGTTTTTTATTGATTGCCGATGAATATCATTTACCTGCATGGGTTCAAGAGTAGTAGCAGCTCAATTAAAGGCCAGTTATTGGAACAATACTGTGCAAAGTACCCGGATATTCAGGTGCATTTACCCGATTTGAACATGCCGCTCATAGCTGCAATTCAGAAGATTTCTAAATTGATCCAGTCGATGGATCAGGTAGCATTAGTCGGCAGTAGCTTGGGGGGATTTTATGCGACATATCTGGTCGCTCAAGCGCATGTGCCGGCTGTACTGATCAATCCGGCAATGCGACCATGGCAGCTGTTTCGTGAACTGTTTGATGATGAATTGCCCCTGCAGGTTCATCCGAACTGGTGCCTGAATGACACAGATCTTGGTCAGCTCGAAGCCATGGCGCTACCAACTGCACAAGATGCAGACAAAATGTTAGTGCTGTTACAACAAGGCGATGAAGTTTTGGATTATCGTGAAGCACATCGCTATTATAGTTCAGCTCGTCCACCTGCACTGCTGATGACCGAGGCCAATGGCAGCCATGGCATGGATGATTTTGCGGAGAAAATTCCGCTGCTCTTACAGTTTTTATCCGACTGCATAAAAAAGGAAACCGAATAACGTGTCTCAATATACGGCTCAATCTCTTGAAGTTTTATCTGGTCTAGATCCGGTCCGTCGTCGTCCGGGCATGTATACCGATACCTCTCGTCCAAACCACTTGGCGCAGGAAGTGATTGATAACGCGGTCGATGAGGCACTGGCGGGACATGCCAATAAAGTCACGGTCACGGTGTATAAGGATGGTTCATTATCGGTTGAAGATAATGGCCGTGGTATGCCCGTCGATATTCATCCGGAATATGGTCAGAGCGGGATTGAAATTATCCTGACCAAATTGCATGCCGGTGGTAAGTTCAGTACTGATAACTATCAATTTTCTGGCGGTCTGCACGGGGTGGGGATCTCGGTCGTCAACGCGCTTTCTAGCCGCGTAGAAGTTGAAGTTCAGCGTCACGGCAACCTGTATAAAATGGCCTTTGAAAATGGTGAACCGACTGCACCACTAGAAGTGCTGGAAGGCAAGGCACCGAAACGTGCCACAGGGACAACTGTTCATTTCTGGCCGGAAACCAAATATTTTGATTCTCCAAAATTCGCGCTTAAAGCCTTAAAACATAACTTAAAAGCCAAAGCGGTATTGGCTGCTGGTCTGCAAATTAACTATATCGACCAGATCAATGATGAAAAGATCACCTGGCAGTTTGAAAATGGTCTGGTTGACTATTTGATGGACGAGCTGGAAGACCGTGAAATCATTCCGGCTCCTGCTTTTGTGGCGACAGGTGATGCTGAGCGTGCCAGTGCAGAATTTGCCATCTGCTGGAACGTGGAAGGTGGAGAAAGTATTCAGGAATCCTACGTCAACCTGATTCCAACCGCACAAGGCGGTACTCACGTGAATGGCTTACGTTCAGGTGTGACCGATGCCATGCGTGAGTTCTGTGAGCTGCGTAACCTGTTGCCACGGAATATGAAACTGTCTGCAGAAGATGTCTGGGATGGGGTGAACTATATCCTGTCACTGAAATTCCAGGAGCCACAATTCTCTGGTCAGACCAAGGAACGTTTATCTAGCCGTGAAGCCTCCGGCATTGTGCAGAATATTGCCAAAGATGCGTTTGCGCTATGGTTAAACCAGAATTCAGACATCGCTATGCAACTGGCAGAAATGGCCATTTCCAAAGCGGGTCGCCGTCTAAAAGCAGCCAAGAAAGTTGAACGTAAGAAGATTGTCGCTGGTCCGACTTTACCTGGGAAGCTGTCAGATTGTGTTGGACATGATCTGGATCAGTCTGAACTGTTTATTGTGGAAGGGGACTCTGCGGGTGGTTCAGCCAAGCAGGCACGTGACAAGAATTTCCAGGCGATCATGCCAATTCGTGGGAAAATTTTAAATACTTGGGAAGTCTCTTCGGATGAAGTGCTGGCCTCTCAGGAAGTGCATAACATTGCAATCGCGATTGGCGTCGATCCAGGTTCAGATGACCTGTCTGAACTGCGTTATGGCAAGATCTGTATTCTTGCCGATGCCGACTCGGATGGCTTGCATATCGCGACTTTGTTATGTGCGCTGTTTGTAAAACACTTCCCGATTCTGGTCGAAGAAGGACATCTGTTTGTGGCGATGCCACCCCTATTCCGTATCGATGATGCTAAAGATGTGCACTATGCGCTGGATGAAGATGAACTGGAAGGCATCCTGAAAAAATGTAAAACTAAGAATCCGCAGATCACCCGATTCAAAGGTCTAGGTGAAATGAATGCCAGCCAGCTTCGCGAAACAACTTTGGATCCAAATACTCGCCGTCTGGTGCAACTGGATCTGGATGATGTGCACCTGACTTCAGGTTTACTGGATAAACTGTTGGCCAAAAAACGTGCCAGTGACCGTAAAGACTGGCTGGAACAGAAAGGTAATCTGGCGGATATCGTTGTTTAAAATGATTTGCTGCTAATATCTATTAAAAAGCCCGCAATCGCGGGCTTTTTTAACAACTCAATTTAAGACTCAACTTTTAAATAGTGTCCATCTGCATAGACATTATGTCCAAAGCCACAACCTGAACTGCCATTGTCCTGTTTTAAAATCACCTGTTGTCCCTGTTTAGGATCAAAAGCAAAATTGAGATTAATTTTGCAGTCATCTGATCGATAGGTCGTTTGATTTTTATTAACAGGCATTGTGGTTTCAAATTCACCTATATTTGGACCATAAATCATGCTATTTAGTCCCATATAGAGGCCATTAAAATGAATCTGATAAGAATTTTTAATCCGTTTGACTTGAATGGTATTCCAGTGACCGAAGCCAGCATGCCGTATATAAATGCCTGCCAAGTTTTGAGTTTTTTGCGGAGGAGGAAGCTGTTTTAAATTAAATTGACTGCTTTTGGCCTGAGGAAAGACTGAAAACCAGGCTCGTGCCCATTGTGGCTTTCCTGATTTAAAATAGCTTAAGCCAACATTATTAAAAGCAGTGGTAATGGCATTCTCGGAAAAAGATACACCGCTATTTTCACTATGCATTGCACAAAAGGCAGACCAGGAAGCTTGCTGTTGAAATTGTCCTAGCGCATTTTGATACTGTTTCTGATCATAAAATTTTCTTCCCGAGTTGGCATAGCTTTTCACCTTGGCACATTCGGATCGGAGTTCAGCTTCAAAGTCTGAATTGGCGAAACTGAAACCACTCAGGGGGAGAATACTGATAAAGATAAACCATTTATTCATAATTTTACTCAACTGACATTATTCTGGTTTTAATAGAAAATTTTATCTCTACGCAATTTTTCTAACAGATTATTGATCTAATTAGATTAAGTTTTACATAAAAAATAAAATATTTTGGTTTAATTCAGGTTGAGTTGCATCAATACCAGATCACGCCATTGTCCAAATTTCTGTCCAACTTCCGGCATATAACCGGTTTGTTTAAAGCCTAATTTCTCATGTAAGGCAATTGATGCCTGATTTTCATGGTCAATGGCACCAACCATAACATGGATAGCATTTTGCCGCGCATGTTCAATCAGCTTGAGCATCAAAGCTTTACCCAGACCTTGCCCAATAAAGTCTGCATGAAGAAAGACAGAATGTTCAACAGTGTGTTTAAAGCCCTGAATGGGTCGAAAAGTAGAATAATCCGCATAACCTGCAATTTGCTTGGACGCTGAATGCTCAGCCACCAATAAAGGAAATCCCTGAGCATTTAATTCACTTAGCATGTTCTGAAAATCCTGGATCGTTTTTGGCGTGCTATTCCAGGTTGAGGTTCCGTATAAGATTTCAGCATTGTAGATCGGGAGTATCTGTTCCAGATCTTGAATTTGAGCAGGACGAATAACAAAGCTCATAAGCAGATGCCAAAAAGAAAGAGAATATCTAACCATAACTTGAATTTAGGCAATAAAAAAGCAGAACCAAGGTTCTGCTTTATTCATTCTAAAAACTTAGAAGTGGTATTTCACCAATGCGCTGACATTATGTTCGTCTAAACCTTTGATTGCATATTTATTGTTCCAAACTGAATGCTCAATACCGAAGTATAATTTGGTTTCAGGTGAAATATGTTTACCTGCATTCCATTTGTATTGAGAAGTCCAGTTTAATTCACTTGCATGACCATTTTTCTCAGCTGTTGACCAATCCAGGAAAGCATCTGCCAGGAATTCTTCACTACCAATTTTAAATGGAACGGCATAAGTAATGGTCATCTGATAGTCATCTTCTGACCCTTTATCATTATCAGCTTTATAGAAGTTGATATTTGCATAGCTGGTATAAGGAACATCTAGAGCAAATCCAATACCATATAGGTAATTATTGAAGTCAAGACTGCCGCTATTTCCTTCCCAAGTAGTCGCAATAAGTACGTCTTTAATTGGACCAAGCTCAAGCTTTTGACCAGTGACAGCACCTAAACTTAAACGTGGTGAAACTTCAAAGTAAGTTTCATTACCACTAATATCATTATTAGTACGGTCAGCAAAGGCGAAGAAATCACCATATTTTAAACCAGCTGCATATTCAGCTGTAATAGTGGATTGTTCTAAATCATCAACCATACCTACAGGATGTGCATAATTTTCGCCATATAGGCCTGTCAAACTAAAATCCTGCCAAACTGCTGCCTGAGTGAAAGCTGCTGTTGAAGCCAATGCACAAAGTGCCGCGATTTGTGTAAATTTCATTTAAATATCTCCCCCGAGAAAGCAGCTTAAGGATACTACAGATTAATAAGTAAAAATAAAGTCAAAATTGATCACTGACAGAAATATTTCATCGTCCTGAGCTGATGATAATTTGAGATATTGGGAGAAGAAGGTTTATAGGATATTTGAAGCGAGTTAAATTTTTATATTTAAATTAATTTTAAGAATTGAGACTCAATTTTGAAGCTGATTAAAGTAATTACATAGATCTTTTATGAACAGGGCAAAGACTGCTTTAATTTTGGGAAGGTCATGTGAATAGTATTTCGATTGTTCCAAATCTGGAAGGTCAATCACGATCCAGTAAGCAGTTGTCACGATCGGTTGTCCTTTTGCTAAAAAAATCAAAATATCACTTGCATATTTTCAAGAGAGGACCGATATTCGAAGTATAGGAACACGGTTCTGCAGACTCAAAAATGTGTTCATCATTCAATCTGGAGGGTTTTATCCAAAGCGATTTGAAGATTTGAAATGCAATATAAAACAGCAAGCTATACACGTGCCAAGATAAAAATTCTGCACTAAAAAGTTAAAATGATTTGAGGATGGTATTTTATGAACATTGAACTCCGTACCGATAAAAACATTCGCAATAGTGATCGTCTAATTACTTACGTTCGTACCGAATTAAATCAGGAATTTCAGCGCCACAGTGAGCGTATTACCCATTTCTCAGTGCATCTTAGCGATGAAAATGCCGCCAAAGGAGGCGATGACGATATTCGCTGCATGATCGAAGCACGTCCTGCTGGCTTGAAGCCAATTGTCGTGAACCATCATGGTCATAATGTTGATACTGCTATTCATGGTGCCATTGACCGTTTAAAACGCAGTCTGGAACATGTGATTGAGAAAAAAGATAACGTACGTAGCACTCCGCTAAAACTTGCGGAAGAAGATACAGGTACAGATCTAGAACAATAAATAATTCGCAGATGAAAAAGGCCCTACGGGGCTTTTTTCAATTTTAGATAAAATAAACGAATGAGAACAAAACAAATCCCGCTTTATTCGGCATAATAGTGAAAAACGAATTTGAAGTGAGCTCCATCATGTTAACTGCGCAACAACAGCTTTTTGTGCAAGCACTCGAAGAACTTAATCTGGGTCAGGTCAAACAGCTTTTGGCAGATGGACTTAACCCGAATTTTATTGATCTGGAAAAAGGCCCAGTTATTTCCATCTGGTCAGATGGCCTGTTCAAATGGTGGGAAGAAGTGTGCGAAGCTTATGAAGCGGGCAGTCCCTTAACTGCCGAAGAAAAACAGCAACGTCTGGATGTACATTTACAGATTCTGGAAGCGCTGATCCAGGCCAAAGTGAATCTGCATCTCTGGGATGCTGAAGAAGTTTATGGCCCGCTTTGGGATGCGGCCAGTGCAGCCTGTGTACCTGCAGTGCAGCGCCTATTAGAAGAAAAAGTCAATCCAAACAGCAAGGATGAAGAAGGATTAACCATTCTGTCATCGATTAGTGATTTATTCTTTGATTGTGATTTTGATGAAATTAACTGGGCAGAAGCACTGGAAGAAGAAAAACAAACCCTAGAATTATTGCGTAGTCATGGCGCAAAAATGACCAAGGAATTACATTAAATTTTAAGAAAGAGCTCCAACAAGATGAAGACAACTTTAAGAATATTGGGTTTGATGGCACTGACGGGTGTAAGTGCACAGCTTTGTGCTGCAGTTGAATTTGACCGACCAGGTGAAGGTTTGGGTACCAGTACCGTGCCAGTGGGTCAGTTAGCTTGGGAACAGGGTTTACCGAGTTTCTCTTATAGCGAAGCGACTGTGGATGGAAGCAAGCTGAAACAAACCACTTTAAATGCCGACGTCTTGTTGCGTACCGGTTTGACTGATGATCTGGAATTACGTTTAGGCTGGGCTGGTCCGGCCTGGTCACAAACCAAGTTCAATGGTCAGACTGAAGAGGATGATGGTTTAGGCGATGTCAGTATTGGCCTGAAAAAAGCCATTGATCTGGATGATGAAAAACTCAGTATGGCGCTGATGGCTGAAGCTATTATTGCCACAGGTAATGCTAATTTTAGTAATGAAGAAGATATTTATAGCCTGAGCTCAGCAGTTGCTTATCAATATAATGATTTGGTGAATACTGCACTGACCATGCGTTATGAATGGCAGGATAGCAACTGGGCAATTACTGCGATTCCAGCTTTAGGCTATCAGATTGCTGAGCGCTGGTCAGGTTATTCGGAACTGATTTATCGCAAAGCCGAAAGTCAGGATAATGAATATGCGCTAGGCACTGGTGTCATGTATGCATTGAATGATCAGGTACAACTTGATGCCAGTATCGGGGTGGATCTGGAAGGCCAGAATAAAGGTTACTTCTCAGGCTTGGGCGTATCGTTCCTATTCTAAGCTGCTCTTATTTCGATATGACCAAAGCACTTCAGTTTAAGATCGGGAGAAAAGTATTTTCTCCAGTCTTATTGGGCACAGTGTTGCTTAGCAATATTGCTCAGGCAGAAGCGCCCTTATTGTCGCCTGAGCAGGCTTTTCCTCTGAGTATCAGTTCAGTCACTCAGCAACAGACTGAACTTAGCTGGGAAATTCCACAAAACTATTATCTTTATCAGCATAAGGTAGAGCTAAAGCAGGGAAGTCAGCCGATGACCTTGCAATTACCACCCGCTGAAGATCTATATGATGAAAACTATGGTCATACCCAGGTTTATTATCAGCAATTAAAAGTTCAGATTCCGACACAGGCGGGTCAAACGTATCAGGTCAGCTGGCAAGGTTGTGCCAAAGACCGGCTTTGTTACCCACCCCAAACCATTGAATTCAAGACTGACTTATCCGGTCTGGTGCAATATGAATCTACTGGCTCGGGTAATAAACGGTTACTGGATCTAAGTAGCTCTTCCTCACAGCACAATCGAATTCTGGAAAATTCTGCTGATGATCTAGAATCAGGAAATACAGACAGTAAAATCGTTGAAGTCATTTCTACACGATCCAGCAGCGACTCAGCACAGGATCAGCAATGGTCTGCACGTCTCGTTGAAAGTTCGCTGGCTTATGGATTATTGTTATTTTTTGGCTTGGGTATTTTGCTGGCATTTACGCCATGCTCTTTGCCGATGCTGCCAATTTTAACTTCACTGATTGTTCGTGATAGCAAAGGCATCAAAGCTTGGATGATTGCCCTAAGCTTTGTAAGCAGTATGGCCGCAGTCTATGCGGTACTGGGCTTGATCGCGTCTTCAGCCGGACTCAACTTTCAACGCTGGTTACAGCAACCTGCCACCCTGATGGCATTTAGTGCATTATTTGTGGTATTTGCCCTCAACCTGTTTGGCCTGTTTGAAATTAAAATGCCACAGCGTCTGACGCAGCGTCTGGACCGGGTTCAGGCGATGCAGCAAGGGGGAACTCTAGTTAGCGCTGCGATCATGGGATCTGTTTCTGCCTTGCTGGTTGGGCCTTGTATGACGGCACCATTAGCCGGTGCTTTATTATTTATTTCCCAGACTCAGAACCAGTGGCAAGGCGCAGTGCTGTTATTTACGTTGGGTTTCGGTATGGGTACCCCGTTGCTGCTGGCCAGTATTATGGGGGCACGCATCCTGCCCCGAGCCGGGCACTGGATGAATCAGGTAAAAGTACTCTTTGCTTTCATCATGCTGGCTTTGGCCTTGTATTTTATTCGTCCGCTGATTTCAGAAGCTGCATTGCAGTGGCTGTCGCTAGGGTTGGGCTTAAGCTTTGTTGTTTATGTTCTGGCACGATTATTCTGGAAAAATACCGGACTGCGCTGGCTCTATATCATCTGTTTGGCTATCGCTGTGCCTTATATTACATATAGTCAGTATCAGCATAGTCAGCGTTTTTTTGTTGAAACTGCCCAACAACAGGCGAGTTGGCATATAGCAAAAACGGCCACTGAATTTGAACAATTACTGGCTACAGTACCGAAAGGGCAGAAGGTCATTATTGATGTCTATGCTGATTGGTGTGTGGCCTGTCAGCCGATTGAACATAAAGTATTAAAGGCAGCTGCTGTCCAGCAGGCCTTAGCTCCTTATTTTCTGATCAAGCTTGATCTTAGTCAGTATGATGCTACGCATCAGGCTTTGCTTAACCGATGGGAAATTCTGGGACCACCGACTTATTTATTTCTTGATAATAAGCAGCAGGAGCTTCGCAGCTTACGTTTGACAGGTGCATTTAGTGAAGCAGAGTTATTGGCACAGCTACAGCGTTTAGAGCAGCTCTAGCATTCACTTTAAGGCTTTTCTGGTACATGCTTTAAAGTGAATAAGGCCGATAAAAATATCAGGCTGGTTGAACTTTCAAAGGTTCCAGATAAGATTTCACTTGATTCCGTCCACTAGCTTTGGCCTGATAAAGGGCTTGATCGGCCTGGCTTAAAAGTTGTTGCGGGCGTAATTCAGGTTTTGAAATAGCAATGCCAAAGCTGGCCGTCACTGGGATCAATTGTCCTTCATCACTAAAAATCTGTAGTTGCTGGATCGCGCTTCGGCAACGCTCTGCAACCTGCTGAGCTTTTTCCAGGCTGGAATTATTCAGGACCAGAATAAATTCCTCACCGCCGAACCGTCCCACCACATCACTCTCACGCAATTGCTGGTTTAGTACCGCACTGACTTGTACCAGTGTTTCATCGCCCTTGTGATGTCCATAGTAATCATTGATCTTTTTGAAATGATCCAGATCCAGCAGCACCAGGGCATAATTAAAAGTCGCAGTACTATTTAGCTGGTCCAGACATTGATTAATGCTACGGCGATTAAATAGATTGGTCAGAGGATCAATCTGGCTGAGATGGTTAATTAGCTGTTCGCGATAGCGCCATTGACTGAGTAAAATTTCAAATAAAATCATGCAGACAGCAAGAATTGGCAGGATAAAATACAGCATTGATAATAGCCAGAAGCTATTATGGAAAAACTGATCCTGAATATTGAAGAGTGGCGAATAAGGCAGTTGCTGGTTAAAGCTTAGATAGGCACAAGTCACCAGAAACAGTGAGGCCGGAATCAGCATGCTATAGACCAGTCTCCGGTGAAACAGGACCAGACCTACCGTCATCAGGCAGACATAGGCAATCGTGGCTACCGGGCTGATCACGCCCACGATATATGCATCCCGACACAGGGAAACCACAAAGATACCCACTGCCAGATAGGGAAAATATCGTTCTATCAGTGCATTGCCCTGAAATTTATAACAGGGATAAATCAGAAGAACCAGCGCCAGTAAAAATAGGCCATTCATGTGAATCTCTGAACGAACGACATCAATATGGACATGCTGCCAGTATTGCGGATGTGACAGGACAAACAGGTCCCAGCTTAGCCAGCTGATATGTATGCCACAGCCAAGTGCCAGCATCAGGATACACTTTTTCAAAATCCCCCAGTTCATCACTACTTCATCTTCGATCAGATATTTCTTGAGTCGATGATTCTGGAATTTTTGTAATACTGCTGACATTCGCTTCATACAACAGGTCTGACCTTTATTGTTATTGCTAAGTTTTTAAAAGATGGAAAAATATTGCTTTAATTATTTACAGAAATATAACATAAAATTAATTCATTGATAATCAGTAATATTTATCAAAAATTAAAAAAAGGAGAAAAATTAAGCTGGAAATTTATTGTTCTAAATACGCAATGAAGTGTTTTATTTAAACCCATTATTTCATTATTTAAAGTTTATTAAGCTATGTCCATTCCCGAACAATGAACGGACCAGATTAAGCAATGAAAATTTTACAGATTGATTCCAGTATTTTAGGTGATACCTCTATTTCCCGTCAGTTGACTCAAGCTATTGTGGGACAGCTTCAACAGAAACATGGTGAGGCTGTTGAGCTTGAATATCTGGACTTGGCTGCACAGCCGATTCCACATTTAACTGCCGAAATTTTGATGGGTCAAAATCTTGAGCAGGCGGCTTTAGGAGAACAGATTTTACAGCAGTACTTACAGGCGGATATCGTGGTGGTTGGGGCCGCTATGTATAACTTCGGTCTACCTTCTACCTTAAAAGCCTGGATTGACCGCATTAGTGTGGCGGGACGTACCTTTAAATATACAGAAAATGGCCCAGTGGGTCTGGCAGGTGAAAAGAAAGTCTATATTGCCAGTAGCCGCGGTGGTGTTTATGGCGAACAAAGCCCAGTCGATTTCCAGGAAGCTTTCCTGAAAACTGTATTTAACTTTACTGGCGTAACTGATGTGCACGTAATTCGTGCTGAAGGCGTCAATATGGGTGATGTAGCGAAACAGCAGGCAATTGAAACTGCGATGGCGCAGGTCAGCCAGATCTAAAAAGTGATAGATAATCAATGAACAGAAAAGGTCAGCAATTGCTGACCTTTTTTATGGCTTCTTTTAAATTTCTAGTCTTGATCTAGACGATGAGCAAATTCTGAAAGATCCGCCAGCGCTTGTCGGGCCTCTTCAAACCAGGCACTAAACATCTGAAAATTATGCCACATCCCGGTATATATCTTGAATTCAACCTCGACACCAGCCTGTTCCGCTTTTTCCTTGAAGCGTGTGGCATCATCCAGCAGAATTTCTTTAGATCCCACCTGTATATGCATCGGTGGCAAACCACGGAGATCGGCAAAAAATGGGGAAATTTCCGGATCGCCACGATCCATTGCACTCGGTACATAATACTGAATCCCGGTTTTGAGGGTTTCAATCGACAGCAGGGCATCATGTTTCTGATTATAGCGTAGTGATTCACTGGTCAGGGTCAGATCAAGGAAAGGGGAAAGTAGAATCAGTCCACTCACCTGTGGTAGGTCTTCCTGCTGTAACTTGAGTGCCAATGCCAATGCCAGATTAGCGCCACACGAATCTCCGGACAGAATAATATCCTTGGCCTGAATGCCCTGATCTAATAACAGATTATAGACATCAAATAGGGCCTCCAAAGGTTCAGGATAAGCAGATTCAGGTGCCAGAGGATAATCAATATGCAGTACTTGCATCTGGGTGCGAGCGGCAATCTGGGTCATAAAGGCACGATGGGTATTTAAGGAACCGAGATAAAAAGCACCGCCATGAATATGAAAAATCAGCTGGCTGGATTCCTGTTGCGGCTTGATTTCCTCGGCATGTATACCCGCCAGTCGGAGTGAACGGATTTGTACGGACTTATCTTGCGGAAAAATCTTGCACATCTGCTCCAGTGCGACCCGTAAGGAGCTTGGAGGAAGATTGAACCGACTAGGCGCGCGGATGGTCGCTTTTAAAAGACTTTCTGTAATTAATTGTTTCGTCACGGGGCTCATCTTCATCTTCTTTCCATCTTTTTCTGCTTTTATTGATTATGTAGATTATTTACCAACAATATTTACAAGGTTACACTAAATAGTCACAGGTAAAAATTGCAAAAATGTTGTGACTTTTTAATACTACATCGGTCTATCTCAGACTAGGGAAATGAAGAAAAATGAAAAAAATTACGCTAATGTTAGGACTACTCGGCTTATCTGCGCTGGCCAATGCTGCAGATCCTTTAAATGGTACCGTTTGGAAAACGATTGACGACGAAACCAAACAACCAAAGGCTATAGTAAAATTTACTGAGCAAAAAAATGGGACATTATCTGCAAGCATCCAATCGGTATTAACACCGGGTGAAGAAAATGCTTGTACAAAATGTGAAGGTCCGTATCACAATAAATCGCTGAAAGGTTTAACGATTGTGAAAGGCCTGAAAAATACAGGCGGAACCAGCTATGACAGTGGTTCGATCCTAGATCCAAAATCTGGTAAAACTTATAAGCTGAAAGGCAACCTGACAGATGGTGGCAAGAAGCTTGAGCTGCGCGGTTATATCGGCGTGTCTGCTTTAGGTCGTAACCAAACCTGGATTCGTGCCAAATAATAGATCATGACCGTTCTCTAAAAACTACCATAAAAAAGCCTGACAGAAGTCAGGCTTTTTTTATTCTTCCAGCTCATCTGGGATGATTAGTCTTTTAGCTTTTGATAAGCGGCTTCATCAAAACCAGCGATAAAACCAGTTGCAGTCTGTAATACCGGACGTTTGATCAGGCTGGTATGAGTAGTTAAGGCGGTAATCAGATTATCTTCACTGGCAAGGGAATTTTCCTGCTCTTCAATAGTAAGTTTACGCCAGGTGGTGCCTTTCTTATTCAGTACCACATCTTGACCTAAAGCATCTAGCCAGGTTTTAACAGTATCCGCGTCAATTCCCTGTCTTTTATAATCATGAAATTCGTAAGCCAATCCCAGTTCATCAAGTAAATCAAAAGCTTTTTTCATCGAATTGCAGTTTTTAATGCCATAAATCTTGAGCATGCTCGCTGTATCCCAAACAGTTTATTTATTGATGGCTTAGCTTAGCTGAATTTATGCCGATCGCCTATGTGCTTCCAAGAAGCTTGTTTTTAAGCAATATTTAAAAGACATGTCATTCGATTGACATCGTTTAAGAGCAGAATGGGTATTAAAAAGTAAATGGTAAAGTTTAAGAATAAGAAAAAAATGAAGGTACTGAAATGAGAAAACCCGCATCTAATCATCCTGATTATGCGGGTCTCAATACAACGTCCGTTGTCACATCCATGAAAAACAAGCTAAATCTGATAGTTTGTTTTATTTTCTTCCTACGGCGTCCTGTCCTTATAGTGTCATCCTGACATATCCCTGTGCCGTGTGAGTATCATGCGCTGTTAGGGTCTGAAGATAAACCTGAAAATACGTCATGTAGTGTAGGTAATAAACCTTAATTGAGTGAACGAATGTTCACTCAATCTTTCGGTCAGTTTTAGATTTTATAGTCAATAATCACGGGTGCATGGTCACTAAACCATTCATCTTTATAGACCCAGGCATTTACAGTACGGTCTTTCCAGTCCGGTGAGCAGGCCTGATAGTCAATCCGCCAGCCCACGTTCTTGGCGCGGGCTTGACCACGATTCGACCACCAGGAATATAGCTCGGCTTCTTTACGGACTTCGCGGAACGTATCGACATAACCCAGTTCATCATAGATATGATCCAACCATGCACGTTCATGCGGCAAGCAGCCCGATGCTTTCTGGTTACCAGACCAGTTTTTAATATCGATACGTTTATGCACGATATTGTAATCACCACAGACAATGATGGATTTGTCTTCATCGCGCCATTGTTTCAGGATCTTTTTATACTCTTCCAGAAAGTGATCTTTACGTGCCTGCGCTTCATCGCCCGAAGAACCTGAAGGTAAATACAGCGAACAGATATGCGCTGTTTTTTCCAGACCCAAGTCAAATTCTGCCGAGATAAAGCGGCCTTGAGAATCAGCCAGTTCAAAACCCAGACCATCAGTAATGGAAACAAATGGCAGACGGCTGTAAATCGCTGTACCCGCGTAACCTGGACGCTCGGCAGGGAACAGGTGGGTATACCAGCCTTCAGGCTTAAATTTATCAGTCCACTGCGCATGGGTGATCCGGCTTTCCTGCATGCAGATCACATCGGCATCAGACTGTTCGATCCACTCTAGCAAGCCCTTGCTGACAGAGGAACGTAAACCGTTGACATTAATTGAAACGACACGAAGAATTTTTTGATCACCTGGATAGCTACTCTTTGGTATCATGCGCAAGTCTTACCCTTAATTAATGGATTTAGGAGCACCTCATGTCAACGCCAGCTCAGTTTAACCCGCAAGCTTTTATCGAACTCGCATTATCACGTGGTGTGCTTAAATTTGGTGAGTTTACTTTAAAATCAGGACGTGTGAGTCCTTATTTTTTTAATGCTGGCTTGCTCAATGATGGTGAAGCCTTGTCACTACTGGCTTCTGGCTATGCTGCAAAATTAACTGAATGTGACAATGTTGAAGTGATTTTTGGACCAGCATACAAAGGCATTCCTTTTGTAGCAGCTACAGCAGTGGCACTATCGCAAAATCATGGCGTCAGCGTGCCATGGGGCTTTAACCGTAAAGAAGCCAAAGATCACGGTGAAGGTGGTGTGCTGGTCGGTGCTTCAGTGGAAGGGAAAAAAGTCTGGATCATTGATGATGTGATTACAGCCGGTACTGCGATTCGTGAAGTGGTCACTATCCTGAAAAATGCCGGTGCGCAAATTGCTGGTGTACTGGTTGCTCTTGACCGTCAGGAAAAAGGCCAAGGTGAATTATCTGCTATTCAGGAAGTACAAAAAGAACTGGAAATTCCAGTACATGCACTAATTACCATGAAAGATTTAATGAATTACCTAGATGCAAAAGGCGATAGCGAAGCATTGGCGAAAATGGAAGCTTATCGTGTGAAATACGGAATCTAAAACCTGATTCACCAGATAAAAAGTAAAGCCTTAGTAATCTAAGGCTTTACTTTTTATGGGAAGAAAGATTCTGTTCAGGCGACTGTATTTAAAAGAAATATAAATAATAAGATAGAAATTCTGATCTGGATAAACTTTAAATTTGATAAGTTATATTATCTTCTTCAAAATTAAATTTTATATAAATATTCTTCTCAATATATAAATCTTGATCAAAATTATTTTATCTAAAAAGAAAAATATTTTTAAAAGAAACTCATTAAAGAATGAATTACCCCCCATAAAGTCCCTTTACAAATAAAATGAATAAGGTAGTTATGGTCATTGTTTACAAATTGTAATCCGCCTATATTGAAATAAACATTACGTAATTAATTATAAGAATTTCATAATTTTAATTGATTTAAAATAAGAGTACTAGGAATGGATTACTGGAACAGTGTTTTATTTATATCGATTATAACGGTGGTAGGTTTAGCCATTATTGTCATGCTGGTAGGCTACAAGATGTGGAAAAACCTGGTGGTGACTTTACTGATCTCTACAACGATTGGCTTTCTGATTATATGTACTATTAACTTTATCTTTGGGGAAAATCTGAATTTGCCCTGGATTCCTGATCAGAGCTGGCATCATAAGATCACTTTGGAAATTGCTCTGATGAGCTTACTGATTGGCGGGGTCAGTACCTTTATTATTATGCTGGGAACCATGATTTCGAAAAATAATCGTTAAATCATAAAATTAGATGTATTTAGTTGAAAGATAATGCATTTATAAGCAAGGTATTATTATTTTTATTCAGGTTTTAATCAATTTTCTAAACGAGATAAAATACTCAGGGTGAGTATATATACTGATTTGATTTAGAAGATATTAATCCTCGTGTATTTCACATTTTTTGCAGTCCAATAAGACGCCCAGTTTTTCTTTACGGCCTTGTTCGGTCATGACCCAAGGACGGTTTTGCCAAGGTGGATCATGCCGCACATGCTGACCATGACCACAGGCCAGTTCAGCGACCCAATGATTTTCTTCATCCAGATGAAAGCCGACAATTGCCTGCTGCATGATAAATGCTCTTGTTGATTAAAGTATTTAAGCATTTATACAAAATTAGTCATGCAAAATCACCATAAACAAAAGAAACTGCACAGGCTATACTCCTTGCTAATGTATTTTTAAGAAAGAGCACAGAGACATGCGCGTACTTGTTGTGATGGATCCCATCGAAAATGTAAACCTGAAAAAAGATTCAACCATGGCCATGTTATGGGCAGCTGCACGCCGTGGACATGAACTGGGTTATGCATTACAGCAAGATTTATATATCGACCAAGGTAAGGCCTTTGGTCTGATCTCGCCTTTGCAGGTATTTGAAGACTATAACCATTACTACGAACTGGGTGAAAAGAAAAAAGAATCGATTGCGGCTTATGATGTGGTGCTGATGCGTAAAGATCCGCCATTCGACATGAACTTTGTCTATACCACTTATATTCTGGAACAGGCAGAACGTGAAGGAGCATGGATTATCAACAAACCGCAAAGCCTGCGTGACTGCAATGAAAAGCTGTTTGCTACTCAGTTCCCGCACCTGCAAGTTCCGACTTTGGTAACGTCGCAACAAAGCCTGATCCGTGAATTTTTAAAAGAGCATGTTGATGTGATTGTAAAACCATTGGATGGTATGGGCGGCACCGGAATTTTCCGTCTCTATCAGGATGGTATCAATATTGGCTCAACCATTGAGATTCTGACCAACAATGGTAACCAGCCGATTATGGCACAGCGTTATATTCCTGAAATTGTAGAAGGGGATAAGCGTATCCTGATGATCAATGGCGAACCAGTACCGTATTGTCTGGCCCGTATTCCGCAAAATGGTGAAGTGCGTGGCAATCTGGCAGCAGGTGGTTTAGGTCAAGCACGTCCATTAACTGAGAATGATAGAGCCATTGCAGCGCAAGTGGGGCCTTATCTCAGAGAAAAAGGTTTGGTATTTGTCGGTCTGGATGTGATTGGCAATTATGTCACTGAAATTAACGTCACCAGTCCAACCTGTATCCGTGAAATTGATACTCAGTTTGGTACCTCCATTGCAGATGACCTGTTTGATGTACTGGAAGCCGGTCTGGGTCAAGCCTAAGCTTTCAATAATAAAAAAGAGCCTCGTCTGAGGCTCTTTTTATTGGGCATAATGCTTGAATAAAAGCAGGGTCATTAAGATTCCTAATATAGAGAGGCTGGCGGTAACTGCCGCGATATAAGCCCAATTCTGTGTAGTCGAAACCAGTGCTGCGCTCAAAGGCGGCACAAAAAATTGAGCACAGGCTGAAAGCTGTAAAACCAGACCCACACTGGCTGCTGCGGCATTGGCACGCGGGGCATGCTGCAAAGTAATGGCAAAAACAGTGGTCGGGATAATTCCACCAATCAGTGAAAACAGTACAGCACTTATAAACTGTAAGTCGAACATGAGCCATGAACTGGCTGCAAAAGCCAGAAAGCTGCTGCACAGCATGGCTGTAAATCCGGTACTGAATAGCGTCTTGGGTTTCCAGCCACGTTGTAACAACATACCTGCACCAAAAGTGCCGCCCAGATTGGCAAGTACCACGATTGAAACCAGAACGCCTGCAACTTTTAAATCAATGCCGTGTTCGACATACATGCTGGGCAGGAACCCGGTCACGGTAATCCACTGACTGGTATAACAGGCAAAAATAATAGCTAAACACAGAATGGGTGGATGGGTAAGGGTAACTTTGACAATCTGCCAGAATGAAGTATTTGACGGTACTGGTTGAGGAATTGTGTTAGATGCAAATGCCATTGAATCTATTCGCAGGTATCGTTTAATGATGCCTGCAATAATCAAGCATAGACTGCCGAGAATAGCCCAAATATTCTGCCAGTTCAGGTATTCGAGTAAAACAGGAATACTAAAAACAGCAAGACTGACACCGACACCCATATAGGAACTCCAGAGTCCCATTTTAAAATTCAGTGTTTCAGGCCGACTGATCCGTTTTAAAATTGCAGGCACGCACAAGGAAATAGTTAAAAATCCAATCCCTTCGGTAAAGCGGAAGAAATATAAGGCTGTGGCATGCTGAATCCAAAGGCCAGCGATACTGCTCAGTCCTAAAATGATTAACGCCAAAATCATGCAGCGCTTTAAACCCACTTTTTCCGAAAAAGCACCAATACAAAGGGCAAATAGCATCCCGGCCCCTTGTACTAAAGATAGGGAAAACCCGGCTTGCGTAAAACTTAAGCCTAAATCCTGTTGCAGAATAGGAATAATAGCAGACAGTTTGCCGACATGCAGGGCCGCCAGATAACCGGCTAAAATAATCCATAGATCACGAATTGATATTTTTGACATCTATAATGCTTGAGTCCAGTTAAGGAATAGGCGGATCAATTTGAAAAAAATTATATAGAGATAGGGATAACATAAAATTTTATTCAGATTTATATGATTTAGGCATAAGTTAATAGGATGAATTAAATGGAAAAATAGCCAGTAAATAGTGAAAAATGTATAGATTTAGGGAATGACTATAAAAAGATTAAATGAAAAATATTCAAAAATTATGCTTATATTTCACTTAAGTCTAAGGAAAAATGCAGACCTTATAATAAAACTAGTTTAAACTTCAAATTAGTATGAAAAAAACAATGAAACGCTTGTTGAAATAAGGTAAATAAACTTTCAAGGGCAAGCGTTTGTGATTACAATTGATGACTTAAATTAGACCTCCTGTTTCATTTTTTAATTGAAGAATTAGACCGTGACCGACGCTCAGCAAAAACAGCCTAAACATGTCATGATGATGGCCGCAGGTACGGGTGGACATGTGTTTCCAGCGTTAGCCGTTGCAAAAGATCTACAACAACAAGGAATTGAAGTGTCCTGGTTGGCAACACCAGCGGGCATGGAAAACCGATTATTAAAAAACCATAATATTCCAATTTATCAAATCGATATTCAAGGTGTGCGTGGCAATGGTTTTGTGCGTAAAGTCTTGGCCCCGTTTAAAATTTTAAAAGCCACTCTTAGTGCTATGAAGCATATGAAACAGCTCAAAGTCGAAGCTGTTGCAGGCTTTGGCGGTTATGTGGCAGGACCGGGTGGTCTGGCAGCGCGGATCCTGGGTATTCCTGTAATTATTCACGAGCAAAATGCAGTCGCGGGTTTTACCAATACCCAGTTGTCACGGGTCGCTAAAACGGTATGTCAGGCTTTTCCTGATACTTTCCCGGCACAAGATAAAGTAGTAACCACCGGTAATCCGGTACGTAAAGAAATTACAGAAATTTTAAATCCGTCCTGGCGTTATCAGGAGCGGGAAAAAGCTGGCCAGCCGCTACGAATTCTGATTGTTGGTGGTTCACTTGGGGCACAAGCCTTAAATGAACGTGTGCCGGAAGCCTTGAAACAGTTGAATGTACCGTTAAATGTCTATCATCAGTGTGGTCAAAATCATGCTGAAGCAACGCGCGCACGTTATGCAGACAAACCCGCCTCCTTGCAGGTTGAAGTTCAGCCGTTTATTGAAGATATGGCTCAAGCTTATAGCGACGCCGATCTGGTCATTTGCCGTGCCGGTGCACTGACAGTTACTGAAATTGCAACTGCTGGTGTAGCTGCGATTTTTGTACCGCTACCAAGTGCGGTTGATGATCACCAAACTGCGAATGCCAAATTCCTGGCCAATCAGCAGGCAGCCAAAATCTGCCCGCAGGCTACTTTGACGCCAGACAGTTTAAAAACCTTATTAGAGCCGATGCTTGACCGTCAGGTATTGATGGAAATGGCGATCAAAGCACGCCGTCAGGCTCAACCCGATGCGACCCAGCATGTGGTCCGTTTAATTCAAGAATTGTAATCCGAGTAAATTATGTCTCCAGTAACCCCAGCAGACCAAGCAAAGAAATTAATTAAAGTCCCGGAAATGCGCCGGATCAAGCATATCCATTTTGTAGGGATTGGTGGTGCAGGGATGTGCGGGATCGCGGAAGTACTAAAAAACCAGGGGTATAAAGTTTCTGGTTCAGACATCAAGGCCTCTAAAACTACGGCTCAATTAGAAGAAAATGGTATCAAGGTCTATATCGGCCATGCAGCCAGCAATATTAAGGGTGCCAATGTCATCGTGGTATCTACCGCGATTGATAAGGAAAACCCGGAAATCAAGGCGGCTCTTGAAACCCGTACACCGGTAGTCCGCCGTGCAGAAATGCTGGGTGAGCTGATGCGTTACCGTCACGGGATCGCGGTTGCAGGCACTCACGGTAAAACCACAACCACCAGCCTGATCACCTGTATGCTGGCAGAAGAAAATCTGGATCCAACTTATGTGATCGGCGGTTTGCTAAACCGTACCGGTGTGAATGCCGCTTTGGGTGCAAGTCGTTATATCGTGGCAGAAGCCGATGAATCAGATGCCTCATTCCTGTATCTAGAACCAATGGCTGCCGTGGTGACCAATATCGATGCTGACCATATGGATACTTATGGCGGTAGCTTCGATGTTTTAAAAGATACCTTTATCCAGTTTCTGCAAAAACTGCCATTCTATGGTTTAGCGGTTGTGTGTGGTGACGATGCCAATATCCGTGAAATCATGCCACGTATTGGTCGTCCATTACTGACTTATGGTTTTAATGAAGATAATGACATTCGTGCTGTCGATGTTGTACAGGAAGGTATGCGCAGCCACTTTACCGTATTACGTAAAGATCGTGAGCCGCTACGTGTGACTGTGAATCAGCCGGGTCTGCATAATGTACTCAATGCCTTGGCTGCGATTGGTATTGCGACGGATGAAGGCGTATCTGATGCAGCCATTTGCCGTGCACTGGAAGGCTTTAGTGGTGTGGGTCGTCGTTTCCAGGTACAAGGTCAATTCGAACTTGAAGGCGGCGATGTGAAGCTGGTCGATGACTATGGCCACCATCCAAAAGAAGTAGAAGCCACTATTAAAGCCGCTCGTGCCAGCCATCCAGATCGCCGTCTGGTGATGATGTTCCAGCCGCACCGTTTCAGCCGTACCCGTGACTGTTTTGATGACTTCGTAGAAGTGCTTTCACAAGTTGATCAGCTGCTCTTACTTGAAGTGTATCCGGCAGGGGAAAAGCCAATTGTAGGTGCAGATAGCCGCGCATTGGCACGTAGTATCCGTTTACGTGGGGAAGTTGAACCAATCCTGATTGATCCGGTTGAGGGGAACCTGAGCCAGGTGATGAAAAAGGTATTGCAAGCAAATGACTTGTTATTAACCCAAGGCGCAGGTAATGTTGGAGCAATCTCAATCGAACTTGCTCAAAATCATTTATATGTAAAGTAAAATAGTCATGTTATGACTGATTGAACAGATTCAAAAAGTTTAAGGATATAAACGTGTCAAATGCTTCAAAATTCGGAAAAGTTGCCGTATTGCTGGGTGGTAAATCTGCAGAGCGTGAGGTTTCGCTAGATAGTGGAACCGCCGTACTTGAGGCATTAGTGCGTTCTGGGGTCAATGCAGAAGCGTTTGATCCACAAGAGCGTAGTGTTACCGAGCTAGTAAATTATGATCGTGCGTTTGTGGTATTGCATGGTCGTGGCGGTGAAGACGGCCAGATTCAGGGTGCGCTGGAATGGTTGAATATTCCATATACCGGTACAGGCGTACAGGGTTCTGCCATTGGTATGGATAAAGTCAAAACCAAACAGGTTTGGCAGGGTTCAGAATTACCTACTGCGCCATACCGTATCGTGACCAAGAACTCGAATGCGCAAGAAATTGTATCTGCTTTAGATTTGCCGCTGATCATTAAGCCTGTACATGAAGGTTCGAGTATTGGCATGAGTAAAGTTGAAAAAGTAGAAGACTTTGCCGATGCGATTGCCAAAGCGACTGAACATGATGCCGTGGTTATGGCAGAGAAATGGATCACAGGCCGTGAATTTACCATTGTGATTCTGAATGGTCAGGCTCTACCCGTCATTCGTCTGCAACCGCCAGAAGATGTGGCTTTCTATGACTATGAAGCTAAATATCAGCGTAATGATGTGGAATATGGCATTCCATGTGGCTTAAGCGAGTCTGAAGAGAAAGAATTGCAAGCCTTGGCTCTACGTGCCTTCCAGGCAGTGGGTGCAAGTGGCTGGGGCCGTATTGATGCAATGCAGGATGAACAGGGTAATTTCTGGTTGCTGGAAGTGAATACAGTTCCGGGGATGACCAGTCACTCTCTGGTACCAAAAGCGGCAGCAGCCGTCGGCTATAGTTTTGATGCGCTCTGTGTAGCGATTCTGGAACAAACATTAAACGGTGCGGCACACTAAGTTATGGCTCAACTCCCAGCAACCATGCGCCGTAAACGTGCTGCGATTACCTCAATTCACGACAAGCCGCCGACACGCAAAGAGAAACTAACCAACCTGGGTGGTTGGGCCTTGTTGTGTGTCGCGCTGGTGGTGCTGGCTTTTGGGATTTTTGGCCTATACAAGGTGATGACGGATGCTCAGGTAGCAGAGCTGAAAGTGGCAGGAACGCGTACAGCAGCTGAAGAGCGTCAGGTCATGCAGTACGTTTCACCGATTGTGACTGAAAACTATTTTACTTCGGACCTGGAATCGATTCGTGACCGCGCACTGGAATTGTCTTGGGTGGATCGTGTCGTAGTGTCTCGTGCCTGGCCAGACAAAATTCATGTGCGGGTAATGCCGCATCATGCCATTGCACGTTGGGGAACAGGGCGTTTACTAAGTGACAGTGGTGTGATTTTTACGGAAGTCACACCCAAGAATTATCAGGCATTACCGTTACTACATGGGCCGGCGAGCCATGCAGAAACCATGATGCGACGTTATAATGAAATCAATCAGTTATTTTTACCACAAGGTATTCGTTTAAAAGAATTATATTTAACTGAACGAATGACGTGGTTTATGCAGTTTGATTCAGGTTTGCGTGTGATTGTCGATAAAGACCAGACCATGAGCAAGTTGCAACGTTTGAGTCATCTGTCCTATAGCGAACTAAAACCGGTATGGTCAAAAATTTCAGCGATTGACCTGCGTTATCGTAATGGATTGGCGATTCAATGGAAAAATTCAATTCCGCCTAAAATTGTAAATGGTCAATTTATTGTAACCATTAATGACACGGGCGTTGAGAATAATGTAACAGTAAAGCCATAATGACCGGCTTTAAAAACTAGAGGCCTTATAAAGCCATAAATCTAACAAACACGTAATGGTAGTAGTTAATAATGAGTGAAGCTGTTCCCTCGGTTGTGGCGATTGACATTGGGACACACAAAGTTTCAGTTTTGATTGGTAAGGTACACGCGCCAGACAATATCCAAGTGATTGGGATGGCGACCGCTCGTAACCGAGGCATGAATAAAGGAAAAATTGTCAGTCTCGATAAAGTCATTACCGCCATTAAAAACGCCGTACAAGAAGCGGAAGATATGGCTGAATGTCGTGTGCATTCTGCGTGGATTTCGATCCCAAGTGCTGAATTAAAAAGCTTTTATGCCTCGGGTCGTACCACCATTGATAATAGTGAACATTCAATTACGACCAGTGAAGTGGTACGGGCACTTGAGCTGGCCAAAGCCAGTCATGTCACCTCAGATCATTATCTGGTCAGTGCGGTGCCTTTAGGCTTCGAGCTGGATGATGCGCCGGAATGGGTACTCAACCCGATCCGTATGTCGGCACATAGCATGACGGGACATTATCATTTGATGATGTTACCGATCAGCACTATGCAGAATATTGACCGCGCTTTAAAAGGGGCCAATATCGGTGTGGAGAAAATGGTGGTGTCCTGTCTGGCTACTGCTGAAGCCAGCCTGCTGAAAGATGAAAAAGAATATGGCGTGTGTCTGGTAGATATCGGTGCGGGAACCACCAATATTGCTGTTTATTTGGATGGCCGTTTGGCGTTAACCCATACTATTCAGCGTGGCGGTGAACATGTGACCCGTGATATTGCAGCAGTTTTACAGACCACGACAGAAGAAGCAGAACGTCTGAAATTGCTCTATGGCTGTGTTGACCTAAAAGTGGTTAAACCAGAGCATATGATTCAGTTCCAGGGCATTGATGGACCACAAACCATTAGCCGGATTGAACTGACTGAAATTATCATGGCGCGTTATGAAGAAATCATGGGTCTGGTGCGTGATGAACTGGTGAACCATGGCGCGATGCAGGGACTGTATCATGGTGTGGTGCTGACTGGTGATGCCAGTCAGATTGAAGGTATGGTCAGCTTTGTACGCCGTACCTTGGGTGTATCTGCACATCTGGGCAATCCGCCGGTACAGGTCTATGCAGATGAACAGCACCAGGCGGCTTTACGTCGTTCCCAGTACGCAACAGTGGCTGGTTTGCTGATGTTTAGCCAGAGTGATACCCAGGAAACCCTCGTTGAGACCGAAGACGGGGACAAGTTATCAGTAACACAGCGCATTAAACGGGCATGGTCAGGTTTTAACGAAACGTTAAAAGCGATCTTTTAAGAGATTTTTATTGTGAATATTGTTGGGAAGTTGTAGTTAATCGGGCTTGTACTTGACAAGTGCTTGCTTGAGCAGCATTCTTAAAAACAATTTTTATCAAGATTAAGGCAGTATACGGGCTTAGTGACTGCCAATTATGAATTAGGAATTTTATAGGTCATGGCCTCATTTGAATTTTTCGAAGAAGATCATAGCGATAGCAATGGTCAAGCCCGTTTCACTGTATTTGGTGTAGGTGGTGCGGGTGGTAATGCTGTACAGCATATGTTGCAGTCCGATATCCAGGGCGTAAAGTTCGTCTGTGCCAATACAGACAAACAGGCACTGGATCGCATGGAAGCCGAATTTAAAATTCAGCTGGGCGAGCAAAGTACACGTGGTCTGGGTGCTGGAGCAAATCCACAGGTCGGTCAAGCGGCAGCAGAAGAAAGCCGTGAACTGATCCGCCAGCAGCTTGAAGGTACCGATATGGTATTCGTTACTGCCGGTATGGGTGGTGGTACAGGTACTGGTGCTGCGCCAGTCGTTGCTGAAATTGCCAAAGAAATGGGTATCCTCACTGTTGGTGTGGTAACTACGCCATTCAACTTTGAAGGTAAACGCCGTCTGCAATCTGCTGAGAAGGGGATTGAAGCACTAGAACAGCATGTAGATTCTCTGATCATCATTCCAAACCAGCGTCTATTGAAAGTCTTCCGTGATATTTCAATGAAGGATGCATATAAAAAAGCGGATGATGTACTGTTGAATGCGGTACGTAGTATCTTTGACCTGGTGGTACGTCCTGGTCACATTAACCTTGACTTCGCCGATCTGAAAACTGCAATGAGTACACGTGGTTATGCCATGATGGGGGTAGGCTTGGGTCGTGGTGAAAACCGTGCACGTCAGGCAGCAGAGCAGGCGATTCGCAGCCCATTACTGGATAACGTCACCATCATGAATGCCAAAGGTATTCTGATTAACGTGACGGGTGGTGATGACGTAACCTTCGGTGAAATCGAAGAAATTACTGATGTTGTAAACCAGATCGTGGATCTGGATGAAGGTCAGGTCTTCTACGGTACAGTATTTGATCCGGATGCACGTGATGAAATCAGTGTAACGGTGATTGCGACTGGTTTGACTCGCCATGCTGCAGATTCGGTTGAGCCGACTAAACGTGCGAATGTACAGGCAGTACGTCCATCATCATCACAGGCAGTAGTTGAAGATGATGATGTACCGGCAATTCAGCGCCAGCAAAATGAAGCAGGTGCAGCAGCTAATCCTGCCGCTTCAGTTTCTAGTCCGCGTCCAACGCCAATGAGCATCCAAGATTATCTTAAAAATCAACAGCGCAAATAATATGTAACAGCATGTGTTTACGATGATTGCACAGAAAAGGTGGCTTTAGAGCCACCTTTTGTTTTTTATCAATGGCCAAATATGCTAACGTATAGCGGTTTTATTGGTGAACAGATGATAAAAAGCATGTTGAAACAACGTACCCTGCAACGTATCGTGAAAGCGAGCGGAATCGGTCTTCATAGTGGGCAGAAGGTTATGATTAACTTTGTGCCACACCACGCCGATGGGGGCATTGTGTTTCGTCGTATTGATCTGGATCCACCTGTCGATATTCCTGCGGATGCCTTATTGATTCAGGAAGCTTTCATGTGTTCGAATCTGGTTCAGTCAAATGCCAAAGTGGGTACGATTGAGCATGTGATGAGCGCCATTGCGGGACTGGGTATTGATAACCTGATTATTGAAGTGTCAGCTTCAGAAGTTCCCATTATGGATGGCAGTGCCGGACCTTTCATTTATCTGCTCATGCAGGGCGGCTTGCAAGAACTAGATGCACCAAAGAAATTTATTAAAATTATTAAACCTGTTGAAGCCCTGATCGATGATAAACGGGCGATTTTCAGCCCACATGACGGCTTTCAGCTAAATTTCACTATTGATTTTGATCATCCTGCCTTTAAAAAAGAACATCAATCTGCCAGCATCGATTTTTCTACAGAAACCTTTGTTTATGAAGTCAGTGAAGCGCGTACATTCGGCTTTATGAAAGACCTTGACTACTTGAAAGCCAATAATCTGGCTTTGGGTGCAAGCTTGGAAAATGCCATCGGTGTAGATGAAACCGGCGTAGTCAATGAAGAAGGTTTGCGTTTCTCGGATGAGTTTGTACGCCACAAAATTCTAGATGCAGTTGGTGATTTATACCTGCTAGGCCACCAGATTATTGCCAAATTTGATGGTTACAAATCAGGGCATGCTTTGAATAATCAACTATTGCGTAACGTGAAAAGTGACCCAAGCAGCTATGAAATTGTAACATTTGATGACGTAACTCAATGTCCAATTAGTTATGTAACTGTGACATAAGTCCTTGTCTTTGTGTCTTTGTGTTATAACTTAGCTGCATCTAATGTGACACCTGTCACATAAAAACAACATTGGAATTTATTACATCTCATTGCAATGTTACTTTTTATTGCTTGCCAAACGTAGTAAAGCTTGGCTAAGCTTAGGGTCGCTTATAAAGTCAGCAGCACCGCGAAGTAATTCCTGTGTTTCTGGACTCAAGGCTCTTTCAGATTTTTCTGGAACCGGTTGAACAGGGGATGGATTCCTTAAGCAAACCTGGATTTTAGTGAGATCTTTTAATTCGTTTATTTGAGAGAGTTGTGAGATGTATTGCTTTTGAAGATAGGCCAATTGAGAAATCATGGCTTGGTTTTCACCAGTAATCGTTAACACACCATTTTGATAGCAGGCAACTTGCCATTGTTCGGGTTGAGGCAATAGCGGTTGTACGAGTTTCGTAAGCTTCTGCCATGCAGAAACTTGTGATGAGAGAAACGAAAAGTTTCCTGTTTTTATCTGTTTTCTTGTTTTTTGAAAGACGTTGACAGGTTCCGACATACATAATTCCTACATGTTTATGTCTTAATCTTATGCGCTTCTTAAAGTGGATATCAAGGAAGAGATCTTCAAGAAACTCGATTAGCAGTTTAGAGAGGTTTTTTATGCATATGCCTATGCGACGTATCCTATTGGCATTTTCTATTTCGGTTTCAGCTGCTTCAGTAGCTTTTGCAGATTTAGTGGATCTGAATCAACAAGATGCTACACCTGACCGTCTTGAGCAGTTAACACGTACTTTATCGCAGGGTTCTTATACCCATCCTGAAGATATTGATATTCCCGCACAAACTAAATTAAATGTTCAGCTACGTGAAAAACCGGTTGAACTGAATAATCAGACCATTGCTCAAAAATATGGCAATTCTTCATCCAGTAAAGTTGCATCTTCAAATAATCCTTATTCGTGGTTAGTGGCTCATCCATTACCCGACATGAAACGTGTCAGCTCAAATTTTGGCGGCCGTACCATGGGTGGTCGTGCTGAAAATCACTCAGGTCTAGATCTGGCGGCTGCAAGCGGTACACCGATCTATGCAACTGGTCCTGGTATCGTAACCAAATCGGGTTGGGGTACAGGTTATGGTCAGTATGTCGAAATTAACCATGGTAATGGATACCTTACTCGTTATGCCCATGCTTCACGCTTGATTGCACGTGTGGGAGATCAGGTGCAAGCTGGTGATCATATTGCGAATGTAGGTTGTACAGGTCGTTGTACAGGTCCTCACCTACACTATGAAGTAGTAAAAGACGGTCAACGTAAAAATCCTTCAACTTATTTAGCAATGTTGCCTTAAGCATAGCTTTGCTCAAAATAACTGAAATACTTTAATACGTCTGATACTTGATACTCATAAAAAATCAATCAAACCGCTTTTAAGGCAATTAGGCTGAACATTTCTTCTAGGGAGTAGAGAAGGAGTTCGGTCTAATTGCTTTTAGATATTATATTATCACCGAGAATTATAACTGTCGTATAAAAAATCGCCATTATTGACTTCTTTTTGTTACTTTGTGTAAGAAAGTGTCAATGGATATTTAGATAATAAATAGTACTCCAGAACCGCATTCAGCCAGAGCCATACCTGCATAAGCCGTAAATATGATACATATAAGTGATCAATTTGGCTTTCAGGAACTGTAGATTATGGCGTTTTATGGAGATACCGACGCTCAAGAAACCCAAGAATGGCAAGACGCTTTTGACTCCGTTTTGCAGCACATGGGAACCGAGCGCGCCGCCTTTTTACTTGAAAAACTTTATCAACGCGCAATTGCCAAACATGTTCCTATTCAGCGTTTAAATACTCCCTACTTAAACACTATTTCTGTAGAAGAACAACCTGCGATGCCGGGCGACCAGGACATGGAGCGCCGTATTCGCGCGCTGATCCGCTGGAATGCTTTGGCAATGGTGCTTCGCGCAAATAAAACCGGTGATGACTTAGGTGGTCACTTGGCCAGCTTTGCTTCATCTGCCACTTTATACGATGTGGGTTTTAACCATTTCTTCCGTGCCAATAACGACAGCTTCGGTGGCGACCTGATTTACTATCAAGGTCACTGTGCCCCGGGGATTTATGCCCGCTCATTTCTAGAAGGCCGCTTAACTGAAGAGCATCTGAATAATTTCCGTCGTGAAGTCGGCGGCAAAGGTCTGCCTTCTTATCCTCATCCTTACTTGATGCCAGACTACTGGCAGTTCCCGACGGTATCGATGGGCCTGGGTCCAATCATGTCGATCTATCAGGCGCATATTCAAAAGTATCTGATGAACCGTGGCTTGATTAAGGAAGAAGACCGTAAAGTCTGGGCGTACCTGGGTGATGGCGAAATGGATGAGCCGGAAAGCTTGGGTGCGATCTCACTGGCGGGTCGTGAGAAGCTGGACAACCTGATCTGGGTAGTGAACTGTAACTTGCAGCGTCTGGATGGCCCGGTACGTGGTAATGGCAAGATCATTCAGGAACTTGAATCATTGTTCCGTGGTGCTGGCTGGCGCGTGATTAAAGTTGTCTGGGGTCGTCATTGGGATCCGCTACTGGATAAAGACAAATCTGGTGCACTCAAAGCGATTATGGAAGAAGCAGTAGATGGTGATTATCAGCGCTATCAGGTGAAAGGTGGTGCTTATGCACGCGCACATTTCTTTGGTAAATATCCAGAAGCAGAAGCTTTGGTCAAAGACCTGAGCGATGAAGATATCGATAATCTGAACCGTGGTGGTCATGACCCGTACAAAGTCTTTGCTGCCTATGCAGAAGCGACCAAGGCCAAAGGTCAACCAACGGTCATTCTGGCGAAAACCGTAAAAGGTTATGGTCTGTCTGATGAAATTGAAGCGGTGAACAAGACCCACCAAATCAAGAAAATGCAGCTGGAATCGTTGAAATACGTACGTAACCGTTTCAACTTGCCATTTACTGATGAACAACTGGAAGAAATTCCATTCTACCGCCCAAGTGAAAATTCGCCTGAAATTAAATATATGAAGGCACGCCGTGAGGCACTGGGTGGTTATCTGCCAGCACGTCGCAAAGAAAGCAAATCTTTACCGATTCCTGAACTTTCTGTATTTGATGCTGTGCTTAAAGGTTCAAACGGTAAAGAACAGTCCACCACCATGGTCATGGTTCGCCTCATCTCTGCATTATTAAAAGAGAAAGCAATTAAGGACCGTGTGGTGCCGATCGTGCCAGATGAAGCGCGTACCTTTGGTCTGGAAGGGATGTTCCGTCAATTGGGGATCTATGCAGCGCATGGTCAACAATATACCCCTGAAGATCAGGAACAGTTGATGCATTACCGTGAAGCCAAAGACGGTCACATGCTGCAAGAAGGGATTAACGAAGCCGGTGCAATGAGTGCATGGGCAGCCTTGGCGACCAGTTATTCAACCAATAACCTGCCAATGATCCCGATGTACATGTACTACTCAATGTTCGGCTTCCAGCGTATTGGCGATATTGCCTGGGCAGCAGGTGATGCACAGGCGCAAGGTTTCTTGCTAGGTGCAACCGCTGGCCGTACTACCTTAAATGGTGAGGGCTTGCAGCATCAGGATGGTCATTCGCATATTCTGGCCAACACCATTCCAAACTGTGTCTCTTATGACCCATGCTTTGGCTATGAGCTTGCCGTGATCGTGCATGATGGTCTGCAACGTATGTATGTGAATCAGGAACGTGTGTTCTATTACCTGACCCTGATGAACGAAAACTACGAACATCCACCAATGCCGCAAGGTGCAGAAGAAGGCATCAAACGTGGTATGTATCTGCTGGAAGAAGACGAGAAAGCGACGGTTCAGTTGATGGGTTCAGGTGTGATTCTGCGTGAAGTTGTCAAGGCTGCAAAAATCCTGCGTGAGGAATATCAGATTCATGCCAATGTCTGGAGCGTGACCAGCTTTAATGAACTGGCTCGCGATGGTATGGCATGTGAGGAATATAACCGCCTGCATCCTCTGGCTGAAGAAGCGAAAGAACCATGGGTATCTCAGCAGTTACGTGACAAGGACGGTATTGTGGTATCGGCCACCGATCACATGCGTGCCTATAGCGAACAGATCCGTGCCTATCTTCCAGATAGCCGTCCATTCGTAGCCTTGGGTACCGATGGTTATGGCCGTTCAGATACCCGTGGCAACCTGCGTAGCTACTTTGGTGTCGATGCTGCACATATTGTCGTAGCAACCTTGAAGAAGCTGGCAGATGAAGGTGAAGTCGATGCACGTTTAGTGAAAGATGCGATCTCTAGCTTTGAGTTAGATACTGATCGTCCGGTGGCTTGGGCGCCACAGGCGACCCCGGAACTGCATGCTGTTGCTGACTACAAAGAGGAGAACTAATCATGCAAATTACGACTCCAGATATTGGTGTAGATAAGGCAACTGTGGCAGAAATCCTGGTGAAGGTGGGCGATACCATTTCTGTAGATGAGAGTATTGTGCTGCTGGAATCGGATAAAGCCTCTGTTGAAGTGCCAAGCACTTCAGCAGGTGTGGTCAAAAACATCCTGATCAATCAGGGTGATGAAGTATCTGAAGGTACTGTCCTGATTGAACTGCAGGCTGAAGATGATGTCGGTACGGTAGAAAGTCAGGAAGCTGATGCTGCTGACAAAACTTCGGAAAATACCCCAACTGAATTGCCTGATGAGGAAATCCTGCAGGAAGTGGCGGCACATCAGCCTAAAGCCTCTAGCCAAAGTGAACAGGCCTCTCAATCGGCTTCTACATCTACTGTAGAAGTGAAATTGCCGGATATTGGCGTAGAAAAGGCCCTGGTGGGTGAAATTCTGGTTCAGGTTGGCGATGAAGTTGAAGTTGATCAAAGCCTGGTCGTGGTTGAATCGGATAAAGCAACAGTTGAAGTACCAAGTACAGTTGCAGGTACTGTAGAAGCGATTCATATTCAGGAAGGTGATTCAGTCAAAGAGGGGGTGCTGATTCTGACAGTGAAAACTGCAGATTTAGCACCAGCTGCTGAGCAAGCAGCGCCTCAAGCAGAAGAAAAGCCAAAAGCTCAAGCAACACCTGAAGCCAAAACTGAAACAGCACCACAACAGGTGGCATCCCCTGCAGGCGATATTGAAGTAAAAGTACCTGACTTGGGTGTAGACAAGGCTGCTGTAGCAGAAATTCTGGTACAGGTCGGTGATACGGTGGAGAAAGACCAGAGCATCATCGTGGTCGAATCGGATAAAGCGACAGTAGAAGTGCCGAGCACGACTGCCGGAGTGATTAAGGCGATTCATGTTGAGCTGGGCCAGAGTGTTTCTGAAGGTGTGGCACTGATTACGATTAAAGCTGAAGGACAAGCATCACCTGCTGCAGCTCCAGCGACAAAATCAGAAGCACCTGTAGCCAAAGCTACACCTGCACCAGCCGCAGCGCCAAAAGCTGACACTGCTGCTGCGACGCCTGAAACGCATAGTGCAGACAAGCTCACCAAAGAGCAGAACGCTGCCAATGCCAAAGTTTATGCTGGTCCTGCTGTGCGGAAACTGGCTCGTGAACTGGGTGTGGTATTGGCAGAAGTGAAAGCTTCTGGTCCGCATGAGCGTCTAATGAAAGAAGACCTGTTTGCGTATGTGAAAGATCGCCTGACTGCACCGCAAACAACAGTTGCACCTGCGGTAGCTGCAGCTCCTGCTGGCTTGCCAAAACTGCCTGATTTCAGTGCTTTTGGTGGGGTAGAAGAGAAAGCCTTGACGCGTCTGCAACAGGTTTCGATTCCGCAGTTATCGTTAAATAACTACATCCCACAAGTGACCCAGTTTGATGCAGCCGATATCACTGAGCTGGAAGCTTGGCGTAATGAGCTGAAAGGCAACTTCAAAAAAGAAGGTATTGGCCTGACCATCATGGCTTTCATTATCAAGGCTGTAGCTTATCTGCTCAAAGAAGAGCGTGAGTTTGCCGGTCACCTGTCTGATGACGGTAAATCGGTATTGCTACGGAATGAGATCCATATGGGCATTGCGGTTGCGACGCCAGATGGTCTGACTGTTCCTGTATTACGTAACCCGGACCAGAAGTCGATCAAGAAGATCGCTATTGAGCTCGGTGAGTTAAGCCAGAAAGCGCGTGATAAGAAATTATCACCTAAAGATCTGCAAGGTGCGAACTTTACCATCACCAGCTTGGGCTCAATTGGCGGTACAGCATTTACGCCGTTGGTGAACTGGCCGCAAGTGGCGATCTTGGGTATTTCTCCTGCGACCATGCAACCGGTATGGAATGGGGAGGGCTTTGATCCACGTTTGATGCTGCCACTGTCACTATCTTATGACCATCGCGTAATTAATGGTGCCGATGCTGCACGCTTTACCAATAAGCTGACCAAGCTGTTAAAGGATATTCGTACACTCTTGATCTGATTCATGAATGTATGAAAATAAAAACCCTGCTCCGGCAGGGTTTTTTTATATGACAATTTGTAAATATAAACACGCTTGGCTATAATGGGCGCACTTCATTGGGGAGTAGCCGCCTTTTGCGCAAAGCAGAAGGGTGATGGTCAACATATTTGCTCAACAGGGCATGGTCATCATAGCAAAGAACCAAATAAGCTTCTCGAAGCTTTCTTTTGTTGGCAAGACCTTTGATTTACCATTCTGCAGATTTTGGCTGGCGGGAAGGGTGAATCATCGGTAGAAAATGCCAGCCAGAGAAAGACCGCATGTACGAATTCCTGCTTTCCACGGCCATCGTTGCACTTGCCGAAATGGGTGATAAAACCCAGTTACTGGCTTTGCTTCTTGCAGCACGTTTCCGCAAACCGACACCGATTTTAATTGCAATTTTACTGGCAACCCTGATTAACCATGGTCTTTCAGCAGCCCTGGGGCAATGGGTCACTACCGTTATTGGGCCAGAAATTTTGCTGTGGATCGTGTCAGTCGGTTTTATTGGGATGGCAATCTGGATGCTGATTCCGGATGAATTAGGGGATGAAAACGACAGTATCAATAAATGGCAAAAGTACGGCGTGTTTGGTGCGACTTTTGTGCTGTTCTTCCTGGCTGAAATTGGTGATAAAACCCAGATTGCGACAGTGGCACTGGCAGCACGTTTTGACAGTGTGCTTTGGGTGATGATGGGTACTACCGTCGGAATGATGATTGCCAACGCACCTGCGGTATTTATCGGTGATAAACTGGCGAATAAACTTCCAATCGGCCTGATTCATAAAATTGGCGCCAGTATTTTCTTGATCATCGGTGTGGGCACCTTGGCACAACATTATTTATTTTAAAAATAAAAATCAATTTCGTATAAATCCTGAGCTAAAAACTCGGGATTTTTTATTGTGAAATTGTGCTCAATTTACTGATAAATAAAGTGATATATCCAGTTTTATTGATTGTAAGTTCATTTAATTCCCTATATGTTATATGCCTATAGAAAAACCATCCTAAACGAAAAAAATTGGGGATTACTGATGGCCTTCGAGCGCACCACATCGCAAGTCTTGTTTGATAATGGGACACATAAATGTATTAGTTTTACCAGTCTCGTTAAAGGTGAAGGTGTCCAGGCAAACCAATTTCTGATTTTAGACAATGAGCGTGCTGCAGTACTTGATCCGGGCGGTGATTTAACTTATGTACCGTTGACCATGGAACTGAACCGCTATACCCGGTTAAGCAATCTGGATTATGTGATGGCATCGCATCAGGATCCGGACATTATTACGTCCATGCCGCGCTGGCTGGTCTATACCGAAGCCAAAGTCGTCGCTTCCAAGCTCTGGGCGCGTTTCTTGCCGCATCTGAATTCAGCCTTTATGAGTGACCGTATGAAAGGTAACTGGCTGGATCGTCTGGTTGAATTGCCGGATCATGGTCAGATCATTCCACTCGGTCAATCCAGCATTATTGCTATTCCAGCGCACTTTTTACATTCAGTCGGTAATTTCCAGTTTTATGACCCGATTGCCAAGATCCTGTTTTCTGGTGATATGGGGGCGTCAATGGTCGAGGATGCTTCAAAGCCACTGGAAAATTTTGCAGCGCACATTCCGAAAATGAAAGGATTTCACCAGCGCTATATGTGCAATAACAAGGTGATTCGTTTATGGGTACAGATGGTACGTACCATGGATGTAGACATGATTGTGCCACAACATGGAACACCATTTGTGGGTAAAGAACAGATTAACCAGTTTCTGGACTGGATTGAAACACTGGAATGTGGCACTGATTTAATGGATGAAACTGTTTTTACTTGTCCTGAATAGTTCAAGAAAATTTTAAATTTTTTCTTGAGTAGAAAAACAACATTTTTTATATTTTCCGCCGGCAAAAAAACTGTTTTTGATGACGAGAATTTATAAGAAATGTTGTCTCAAGTTCCTACACAAGATGCATGTTTAAGTTGTGGCGCATGTTGCGCCTATTTCAGGGTTTCATTTTATTGGGCAGAGGGGATTCCCATGCCTGAGCACTATACTGAGCCTGTCACCTCGGTCTATTCATGCATGGCGGGAACCAATCAGAAAAATCCGCGCTGTGTTGCGCTAGAAGGCAAGATTGGCGAGCAGGTGAGTTGCGGCATGTACGAGCTACGTAGCTCATCCTGTAAAGAAGTGCAGATCGCTGATGCCCAGTGCAATAAAGCACGGATGGCACACAATATGATTCCATTCATCCAGATTAAGCCGGATGAAGCCGAAAATGATGATAATTTCGAACGGGTGAGCTAAATTCAAACTCAAGATTTAAAAAGCAGGGTATGGACTCTGCTTTTTTTATGGGAGAAAAAATTAGTAAGGGATTTTGTAAAGCAAATAAATATGATGACTACTCTGGCATATTTAAATTGTTGATTGAATAGTCAAATTTACAGGTTTAGATATTCGGATTAAATCTAAGTCCAGATTTAGACAAAATAAATTTTGCAATTGCAATGAAATTTAGAGCTAAATTTGTTTATAATAGCGCACGGAAATTACCAGTGAGACTGTTATGTTGACCATCGTTCAAGACGCGTTAACCTTCGATGATGTCCTATTACTCCCTGCCTACTCTACTGTTCTCCCAAAAGATGTCTCTCTAAAGACACGCCTGACTCGCGGCATTAACCTGAATATCCCACTTGTTTCAGCAGCTATGGATACTGTGACTGAGTCACGTATGGCAATTGCGATGGCACAAAATGGCGGTATCGGTATTCTGCACAAGAACATGGATATTGCTGCCCAGGCCGCAGAAGTACGCCGTGTGAAAAAATTTGAAGCCGGTATGGTGAAAGATCCGATCACAGTTACCCCAGAAACTACAGTACGTGAACTGATCGCTGTAACTCAAGCGAATAACATCAGTGGCGTACCCGTGGTTAAAGACGGTAAAGTGGTTGGTATCGTGACAGGTCGTGATACACGTTTTGAAACCAATCTGGAACAGCCGGTTAGCAATATCATGACTGGCCAAGACCGTCTGGTGACTGTGCGTGAAGGCGAATCGAAAGAAAACATTCAGGCCTTATTGCAAAAAAACCGTATTGAAAAAGTGATCGTTGTCGGCGAAAACAATGAATTAAAAGGCTTGATCACGGTAACTGATTTCCGTAAAGCGGAACTTTATCCAAATAGCTGTAAAGATGATCTAGGTCGTCTACGTGTAGGTGCAGCAGTTGGTACTGGCGCTGAAACACCAAGCCGTGTAGAAGCACTGGTTGATGCTGGTGTAGATGTGATCGTTGTGGACACTGCACATGGTCACTCTGCGGGTGTGATCGAGCGTGTACGCTGGGTCAAACAGAACTACCCACAAGTTCAAGTGATTGGCGGTAATATCGCCACTGGTGATGCTGCGCTTGCCTTGCTTGATGCGGGTGCGGACGCCGTAAAAGTGGGGATCGGTCCTGGCTCAATCTGTACAACTCGTATTGTGGCTGGTATTGGTATGCCGCAAATCTCTGCAATTGATTCTGTTGCACGTGCATTGAAAGAGCAGATTCCATTGATTGCTGATGGTGGTATCCGTTTCTCTGGTGATATGGCAAAAGCGATTGGCGCTGGTGCAAGTACCATCATGGTAGGTTCATTAATGGCGGGTACTGAAGAAGCACCGGGCGAAGTTGAATTCTTCCAGGGCCGTTACTACAAGGCTTACCGTGGTATGGGTTCTTTGGGTGCGATGGCCGGTGCAACTGGTTCTGCTGACCGTTACTTCCAGGATTCTAAAGCCGGTGCTGAAAAACTGGTTCCTGAAGGTATTGAAGGTCGCGTACCGTACAAAGGCCCAATGGGCAATATCGTGCATCAGATGATGGGCGGTCTGCGTTCTTCTATGGGCTATACTGGTTCTGCAACGATTGATGAACTTCGTCAAAATGCCAAGTTTGTGAAAATCACATCTGCCGGTATGTCTGAGTCTCACGTGCATGATGTAACCATCACCAAAGAAGCGCCAAACTACCGTATGGGTTAACTTTCGCTGATTGTTTACTCTAAAAAAGCCGTCATCCTCATGACGGCTTTTTTGTTTTGGTGTACAGTGTTGCACAATGAAAAAGGATGATGTAAATCACCCGCTAAGAAGTGAGACAAAGCATGAGTTATTTTGGTACCGATGGTATTCGTGGAAAATTTGGTGAGTTACCGATTACACCTGAATTTGCCCTGAAATTAGGTTTTGCGGCAGGAAAAGTATTAAAACGAAATAGCAAAAAAAACAAACCATTGGTGGTACTGGGGAAAGATACCCGTTTATCTGGTTATATTCTGGAATCTGCGCTACAGGCAGGACTCAATGCGGCAGGTGTTTATGTGCATCTGCTTGGACCTTTGCCAACCCCGGCCATTGCCCATTTGACCCGTGCTTTGCATGCTAGTCTCGGTATTGTCATTTCTGCATCACACAATCCGTATTTCGATAACGGCATTAAGTTTTTCTCGAGTGAAGGTAAAAAACTGCCTGATGCTTTGCAGGATGAGATCAACCAGGAACTGGAAAAAGAACTAGTAATTGAAGATAACGCGAACTTGGGTAAAAGTTTCCGTGTGAAAGATGCTAATGGTCGTTATATCGAATTCTGTAAGTCGACTTTCCCATACCATTTAGACCTGAATGATTTAACCATTGTCGTTGACTGTGCCAATGGTGCAGCTTATAGCGTTGGCCCTGCGGTTTTCCGTGAACTGGGTGCTAAGGTTATTTCCATCTATGATGAACCGACCGGTCTGAATATCAATGAGAACTGTGGTTCAACTCATCCGGAAAATCTGCAAAAAGCAGTGGTTGAGCATGGTGCTGATTTAGGCATAGCCTTCGATGGTGATGCTGACCGCGTGATTATGGTCGATAAAAACGGTGAGCAAATTACCGGTGATCATATTCTGTATATTCTTGCGACTCAGGCAAAAAATAAGCCAGCTGGGATTGTTGGTACCTTGATGAGCAACATGGCGCTGGAACTGGCCCTCGAGAAAGCTGGGGTAGAGCTGCTACGTGCCAAAGTCGGTGACCGTTATGTACTGCAAGGTCTGGAAGAAAAAGGCTGGTCGATTGGTGGTGAGCCATCAGGCCATATCCTGACTTTGGACAAGAGCACCACAGGCGATGCGATTATTGCTGCGCTGCAAGTCTTAACCGTGATGGTCGAGCAGAATAAAGCACTGCACGAGTTAGTGGCTGATTTTAAATTATTGCCGAATGTCTTGGTGAATGTACGTCTGAATACCATGTTTGACCCGTACTCAGTGCCTGCTTTGACTGCAGAATTTAGCAAAGCTGAAGAACAGCTCAAAGGCCGTGGCCGTTTACTGATCCGTAAATCAGGGACTGAACCGGTGATCCGTGTCATGGTGGAAGGCGAGGATCTTGCAGAGGTAACCACACTGGCAAATTCATTGGCTGATGCGGTACGTGCCAACGCCGCTTAAATGGGGGAAGAGTGAATGAGCGATCTGATTAAGGATCTAAGTGAACTGCGTCTGAACTACCAAAAAGGCGAGCTACATGAAGATCAGGTCAATCCCAATCCGCATATGCAGTTTTTGCAGTGGTTTAACCATGCCCTTGCTGCACAGCTGCATGAACCTTATGCCATGTCATTGGCAACTGCAAATGCACAAGGTCGTCCGCATGTGCGTACAGTGTTGCTGCGTGGTGCCACTGAAGCGGGTTATGATTTCTATACCAATTATGACAGTCAAAAAGGTCTGGATCTGGCCGAAAACCCGTATGCAGAATTGCTGTTTTACTGGCAGGAACAGGAACGTCAGATCCGGATTAGCGGTAAGGTAGTTAAAATTTCGGAAGAAGAATCGACTGATTATTATCATAAACGTCCACGTGAAAGTCAGATCGCTGCTCATATCAGTACTCCGCAAAGTGGTGTGGTTGCGAGTCGTGAAGAACTACAGCAACGTTTCTGGAATCTGCATCAGCAGGTTGCCAATCAGGAAGAGCTGGATAAACCGGTATTCTGGGGCGGCTATCGTTTGCAGCCGGACTATTATGAATTCTGGCAGGGGCGCCCCAACCGTTTACATGACCGCCTGAGTTATGAAAAAATCGATGGGGCGTGGAAACTACAACGATTGATGCCATAACAATGCCTAAACTTGAAATCAAGCAAAGACCTTTACTGACACGCCCTGAATCTTTTCAGGGCGTGCCTTCATTTGTAGCTAACATTCTGGCACGCCGTGGCGTGGAATCTGAACAGGAGCTGGAGCTGAAACTCAAGCATCTGCTGGCTCCGACCATGAAAGGTTTAACGGAAGCGGTCCAGCTGATTGATCAGGCTATAGATGCCGGCCAGAAAATCGTAATTGTCGGTGACTATGATGCTGATGGGGCGACCAGTACCACACTGATGGTACTTGCTCTGCGTGATATGGGTGCTCATGTCGACTATCTGGTTCCTGACCGGTTTAAGTATGGTTATGGCCTGACACCTGCGATTGCGGATCTGGCTTTTGCCAATTTTACGCCGGATCTTTTAATCACAGTGGATAACGGGATTTCCAGTCATGAAGGCGTGAAACAGGCGCAAGATCATGGTATGCAGGTGATTATTACCGATCACCACTTAACTACCAAGCCTACACCTGCAGCAGAGGCTGTGGTCAATCCCAATCAGCTGGGTTGTGATTTTCTAAGTAAGGCTTTGGCAGGTGTAGGGGTAGCTTTTTATGTTCTGGCAAATCTATCGACTCATCGTAAAAAGTTGGGTAAATCTTCAACGGTTATTACCAATTATCTGGATCTGGTCGCTTTAGGTACTTATGCAGATGTCGCAAGTCTGGACTATAACAACCGTATTCTGGTGGATGCCGGCTTAAAACGGATTCAACATCATCTTTGCCGACCTGGCATCAGTGCCTTGCTAGAGATTGCTGGTCGTGATGCAGCTACGCTCAAAGCGCAGGATCTGGGTTTTGTGCTTGGCCCACGCATTAATGCAGCGGGTCGTATGGAAACCATGGATATCGGGATCGAGTGTTTGCTTGCTCCGGATCTGGCAACCGCTTATCCACTCGCAGAACAGCTGAATAAACTCAATGTCGAACGTCGTCAGGTAGAAGGCAAAATCAAGCAGGAAGCTTTGACTGAACTGGAAAAAATCCAGCTGGATGAGAATACTTTGCCAGCCGCGCTGATCATGTTTGAACAGCACTGGCATCAGGGTGTGATCGGGATTGTGGCGGGGCGTTTAAAAGAACAGTTCCATCGTCCAAGTATTGTGTTCGCAGCAGATGAAGATGGGATTCATATCAAAGGTTCAGCACGTTCCATTGAAGGGATTCATATCCGGGATAGTATTGAACGGATAGCAGAGCAGTATCCGCATCTGGTCAGCCATTTTGGTGGGCACGCGGCCGCAGCGGGACTAACTATTAAAAAACAGCATTTTGCTGAATTTAAACAGGTCTTTGAACAGCTGATTGCACAGATGGATGAAAGCCTATTTACCGCTACGCTGTGGACTGATGGGGAACTACCGGCATCAGCTTTCCAAATTGAAACGGTCGATTTACTGCAAAACTTAAGTCCATGGGGACAAAAGTTTCCTCAACCGATTTTTGAAGGCATCTTTAAGATTCTGGATTACAGCTGGCTCAAGGATGTACATCTGAAATTACGTGTTGCCTTAGAGAATGGACAGGTTGTGGATGCGATTGCTTTTAGTGCTATCGATAAATACAAGTTTGATCCGATGAAGCAGCATGTACGTCTGGCCTATGAACTGGATAAAAATGTCTTTAATGGCAATGTTAGCCTGCAAATGCGGATTATCCATTTAGAGCAATAGGCCATAAAAAACCGCTCGAGTGAGCGGTTTTTTGACTTCTAATCGGAGAGATTAGAAGCGGAAAGTACCATTGATACCAAACGAGTCAATACCGTCAGTTGTGTGGTAATTTACACCTGCTGCAATAGTTGGCGTAAAGAATTTTTGAGCTTTAATACCGAACAGTGTATCTGAACCATCTGCAGTAGAATCAGCAATAGATAGACCTACACTGAGAGTTGGATCGATATAAAGATCAGCAGCTAAGCGATAGGTTGTTTCATCACCAATATAAGTTAAACCTTCAAAATTGGTGAAATGATTGCCAATTTGAGTCACGTATTTGGCACGTAAAGATAATGCAGTGTCATCACCTACAGTAAGTGCATTTGAAAGATTTGCGGTGAAACCATAGTTTGCCACTTGAACTGGGTCTACGCTTTCATTTGCGGCACCTACTGCTAGCAACAAGCCAGTAACTGGTAGGTAACCTACTTCAAGCGCATAACCGGTATTATCGTCACCTGCAAAATCAACTTGGTTAATAGTACCGCTTACATAAAATTGAGTATTTGGAATATAAAACTCACCACTTACACCAAACACATCAATATCTTCATCGCCATCACCGCTTGCATTTGCATAACCTAAGCCAATATTGCTTGCTTTATTTAGGAAAGCCGCTTCTGCAAGTGGAGAGTTCTTAACTTGAACATCATTTAAATAATATTTTCCATTGATGAAAAATGTATCTAGATCCCCAAGGTTATCGATATCAGTGTTTTCATACCCTACATTAAGTTCAGCTTGGTAAGCATGTGCAGTTCCTAGGCTAGCAAGAAGTGCTGTAGCAAGAGCAAGTTTCTTAAACATTTAGATTTTCTCTCTTTGTTATAAAATATGGCTGTTTTATTAACAGTTGTAACAAATTGTACAGATAATAATCGCCCCGTCAATGTGCAAAAACTACCTAAATGCTTGTTTAAAGTGCAATAAAAAAACCCATCCGAGGATGGGTTTCTTTTGAATGAAATTTCTTAGTTTGGATTAGAAGCGGTATTTCGCAGCTAGACCAAATTTGTTGTAGTCTTGGTTACCAATTTCACCAAAACCTACACGACCTTCCAAGCTCACTTGTTCATTAAAGAATTTACGTGCACTTACACCAAATTCATTTGAGTCATATGGGCCATTGTCTTTGCTTTGATAATCAGCACCAACACTTAAAGTTTTGTCGATGAAGTAGTCAGCTTTTAAGTTGTACTCATCCAGGTCGCCAAAGGCAGCGCCAGCTTCAAGGTTAATGTCTTTACCATTACTTAAAGTAGTCACATATTTAGCACGTAAAGTTGGATCTACACCGTCATCATAGTCATTGTCATAACCTTTCACACCTGCTGCAATTAACAGACCTGGTGCAGGTAAATAACCGACTTCAGCACTATAAACGGTTTCGTCAAAATCAGGTGCATAGTCGTATTTAGAATCATCACGACCTACGCTACCACTCAAATAAAAATCTGAGTTTGGTACGAAGTATTCAGCACCTACACCATAACGGTGACGTTCTGAAGAGTCGTAATCATCATATTGATATTGAGCTTTCACATTACTTGCACGATCAAGGAAAGCTGCTTCGGCTAATGGTGCATTACGTGTTTCAACTGGATTAAAGTAGTATGTGCCATCAACACCAAAAGAGCCGCTTGAGCTACCATTATCCGGGTCTGTTAGGCCTGCAGATGCACCCACTTCTACTTGATAAGCATGAGCTGCTGTACCTGTAAGAGCTACGGCTGAAAGTAATGCTGAAGCGATTGCTAGTTTTTTCATGCGGATACTCCCCTCTGAAAAATATGGCTAAAATTAATACACTTTTTGTTACAACTTTAAGTCTAGACCAATTCCAATAATCGTCAATCAAAGGAAAGTTACTACATTGTGAGTAAGGTAATATTATGTAATTTTCATTTAATAACTAATTGAATTTAAAAACTAAAAATAAAATGTTTTGTTTTATTAAAAGTGTGTAGATATTGTGGAATGTATTGAAAATGCTATTTTTTATCTTATTTTGTAGGGGTTTTAGGGTTTTAAAATGAATCAAAAACTGAGTATAAAAATATAGCGAAATATATTTAAGAATAGAATGAGAAAGTATTAAAAATAATATTTAGCTATTTTATCGGGCTGACAAATTTTGTAATTAAAAAATGTGCTAGTGACATTTTCTTGCTTAGCTTTAAAGATGGATTTATCGCTATAAATTGGTGAAATAGACTGTGATATAATATTGACCTAAGAATTTATACCTAATTTTGATTGAGAGTAATTCACGTGGAAATTAATCCGTATCTAAACCAATTAAAAGACTTAAACGAACGTGGTCAAACACTACGGGGGTATCTTTGACTACGATCTGAAAAAAGAGCGTTTAGAAGAAGTCCTGCGTGAATTAGAAGACCCGGCGATCTGGAATGACCAGAGTCGTGCTCAGGCCATGGCCAAAGAAAAAGGCGAGCTTGAAAATGTACTTAATGTACTGGACGGCTTAACGACCCAGCTTGAAGATGCCCAAGCAATGCTTGACCTTGCGGTTGAAGCAGATGAAGAGGCCATGCTGGAAGATGTGCAGGCTGAGCTGAATGCGGCTGAAGAAGGACTGGCGAAGCTTGAGTTCCGTCGTATGTTCAGCAATCCGATGGATCCAAACCCTTGCTATGTGGAAATTCAGGCAGGTTCCGGCGGTACCGAAGCACAGGACTGGGCATCTATGCTGCTACGTATGTACATGCGCTGGATCGAACGTCATGGTTTTAAAGCTGAACTGATGGAAGAATCTGATGGGGATGTTGCCGGGATTAAATCTGCGACGATTCGTGTCGAAGGTGAGTATGCTTATGGCTGGTTGCGTACCGAATCTGGTGTACACCGTTTAGTGCGTAAATCACCATTTGACTCGGGCAACCGTCGTCATACGTCATTTTCTGCCGTGTTTGTCTCACCTGAAGTAGATGACAATATCGAAATTGAAATCAATCCTTCAGATGTCCGTACCGATACCTACCGTGCGTCAGGCGCGGGTGGTCAGCACATTAACAAAACTGACTCTGCGGTACGTTTGACTCATATTCCAACTGGTATCGTGGTGGCGTGTCAGAACCAGCGTTCACAACATGCCAACCGTGACCATGCTTGGAAGCAGCTGCGTGCCAAGCTGTATGAGCTGGAAATGAATAAACGTAATGAAGCTGCACAGGCATTGGAAGATTCTAAGTCCGATATTGGCTGGGGTAGCCAGATCCGTTCTTATGTTCTCGATGATTCACGTATCAAGGATTTGCGTACAGGAGTGGAAAATTCCAATACTGGCGCAGTTCTGGACGGTGATCTGGACAAATTTATCGAAGCAAGCCTGAAACAGGGCCTGTAAGAAATCGTTTAAAAGCTGGCGTAACAAAGCTTTAACAGACTGTGACTCTTATATCTAAATTATTCGATATATAAATCGAAAAAATACGATATAATGGTCGCAGATGCTGAATGAGGTTTCGTTGCGCCACTGATTGTGATGTGCCTATGGACCTTGATCTAATTTTTAAAGCCTTAGCCAATCCGACCCGTCGACAAATTCTGGAATGGTTAAAATCTCCGGAGCAATATCTGTCTGCGGAAGAGTGTGGTGGCTTTCAACGTGGGGTCTGTGCAGGTCAAATTGAACGTTTAGGCCAGGTTTCACAGTCCACCATGTCCAATCACCTGTCGGTATTACAGCAGGCTGGCCTGATCACTGCGACCAAGCATGGACAGTGGTCATATTTCTCCCGCAATGAAACTTTGATTCAGCAATTTATCGAACACCTACAACAACACCTTTAACAGGTGGGAGTAACGATGGCTGAATTAAATTCTCCTTTAACGCTCGGTGCGTTAGAGCTTAAAAACCGTGTCATCATGGCGCCGCTGACCCGTAGCCGTGCAACTGCTGATCGTGTTCCAACCCCCATGATGGTTGAGTACTATGCGCAACGTGCAAGTGCTGGTCTGATCATTTCTGAAGCTACAGTGATTTCCGAAGAAGCCAACGGTTATTTAAATACTCCAGGACTGTTTACCGATGCTCAGGTCGAAGGCTGGAAAAAGGTCACTCAAGCGGTTCATGAGAAGGGCGGTTTAATCGTTGCCCAGCTTTGGCATGTTGGTCGTGTATCACATCCGGATCTGTTAAATGGTGAAACACCAGTGTCTGCAAGTGCAGTACAACAGGCGGGTCATGTCAGCTTATTACGTCCAAAGCGTCCATACGTTACGCCACGCCCCTTGGAAGTTTCTGAAATTCACGCGATTACCGAGCAATACAAGCAAGCCGCGATTCGTGCTAAAGAAGCCGGTTTTGATGGTGTTGAATTACATGCTGCCAATGGTTATTTGATTGACCAGTTCTTGCAAAGCAAAACCAATCAGCGTGAAGATGAATACGGCGGTTCAGTCGAAAACCGTACACGGTTCCTGCTAGAAGCAACTGATGCACTGATTGAAGTATGGGGTGCGGATCGTGTAGGGGTGCATTTTGCTCCGCGTGGTGATGACCATGACATGGGTGATAATGATCCACGTGAAACATTTGGCTATGCCATGGAGCAGCTGGGCAAGCGCAAGATTGCCTTCTTCTTTACCCGTGAATATCTGGCTGAAGACAGTATTTCCGAATATATGAAAGAGCGTTCAGGTGGAGTACCTTATATTGCCAATATGCAACTGAGTCGTGAAGATGCGATTGAGCTATTGGCAGCTGAAAAGGCAGATGCAGTCGCATTTGGTAAAGCCTACATTGCAAATCCTGATCTATACGAACGTCTGCTTGATAATGCACCGCTTAATGAGCTGAAAATGGAAAATATGATCGGCAGTCAGGTGGCTGAAGGTTATATTGATTATCCAACTTTGGCAGAAGTTAGAGTATTAAGCACCATAGAATAATTCGAAATAAGAGCCACATCGATTAACATGTCGATGTGGCTCTGTTATATTTTGCCGATTGAATCTGTTTTGGGGCGCAATGTGGCTACTCCATTCTGGTATAACGCAGCCTTGGCGCTAGCGAAACCGCTTTATCAATCCCGTATACGTAAACGTGCAACCAGTCCGGAACAATTACAACAAGAGCTGCTGGAACGTTTTGGCCCTTTCCAGTCCCCTAAAAACCTGCAGGCGATCTGGTTTCATGTGGTATCCGTAGGGGAAACCAATGCTGCTCAACCTTTAATTGAATATTATTTAAAACTTGGGCATCCGGTTCTAGTGACTAATACCACCAAGACCGGGCAGGCACGTGCTAAATCACTTTTCTTGAAAGAACCTTATTTAGACTTATTTCAGGCTGTATATTTGCCAGCTGACCAGAAAACCCTGATTCGTGATTTTTATCAAAAATATCAGCCTAAATTGCTGTTATTGATGGAGACTGAGCTCTGGCCAAATCTGATTGACCAGGCACCGAATTTTAATGTGCCTTGCCTATTATTGAATGCCCGTCTTTCTGAAAAATCTGCCAAAGGCTATGGCAAAGTCAAAGGCCTAACCCGTGGCATGCTTAAGAATTTAACAGGTCTTTTGGTTCAGGATACCGCAACCCAGCAGCGTTATATTGATCTAGGTATAGCTTTAGAAAAAACTCAGGTCTTGGGCAATATCAAGTTTGATATTACGGCACCGCAGCAATTTATTGATCATGCGGCTCAATTGAAACAGGAATGGTCTTTGCAAGGCCGGAAGATCATTACGCTAGCCAGTACGCATGCGCCTGAAGAACAGCAATTGATGGCTGAACTTAAATCTGCACTGGATGCAGATCCAGCATTAGTTTGTATCGTAGTGCCACGCCATCCGGAACGTTTTGATGAGGTGTTCCAGGCTGCACAGTCCTTAGGTTTAAGAACCCAGCGCCGTAGTGTGGGGCAACGTATCGAAGAAGATACTCAGGTTTATCTGGCAGATTCCATGGGCGAGATGTGGCTGTGGTATGCCTTGAGCCAAGCCTGTTATGTTGGCGGCTCTTTGAATGAACCAGGTGGTGGGCATAATATTCTGGAGCCGGTTGCGCTGAATGTCCCAACGATTCTGGGTAAAAACTATTTTAACTTTCAGACGATTGTCGATGAGTTTGTCCAGGCGCATGCCGTAGAAGTGGTGCAGGATGCTAAGCAGGCTGCTGAGACTTTGCTAGAAATTCTGAATAATTCAGCTAAAGCTGAAAGCTTGAATACTGCTGCACAAAAGATTATGCAGCAAAATCAGGGTTCACTTGAAAGGCATATTCAGGTGATTGATCAATATCTTTGATTATATTCTGATTTGTGAAGAAGCTGATTTTCATGGATTGATTGTATAAGGTTAAAACTAAGCCTTATCTTTATAGATTTAATGCTAGCGCTCTTCTTTCTTTTACTTTTGTTTCGGCAAAAGTAACAAAACCATTTGTCATCCACAAAACTCGTCATATACCATCTTTTTGCAGAGATATCGCAGAACCTATATCAGGCAAAAAGAGTCCTGCCTCGGACAATTGTGGATGAAGTTTCCGCGTATCCAGTGATGGATTTGTTGAGTTAATTTTTTATGAATATCGTCCTGCTTGATCCCCGCCAAACCGAATCTGAACTATGGCCGATTAGCTCAAAGCGACAACTGGAGCATTTGCAACAGCATCTTGAGATTCAGGTTGGTGACACATTAAAAGTTGGGATTCGGGAAGGGAAACGGTATTTAACTGAAGTTGTCGAAATTTCTGAAAAAGCAGTTTTATTGAAACCGATTCAAGAAGAATCAGTCCCTGCAAAGCTGCCTGTTACCTTGATTGTGGCCTTGCCACGTCCTAAAGTTTTGCGCCGTCTGATCATGGATGCTGTGACCATGGGGGTAGAAAAGATCATTTTATTGCATAGCTATCGGGTGGATAAAAGCTATTGGCAGACCCCATTTTTGCAGCAGCTGAATCATTATATCGATCTCGGGCTAGAACAGGCAGGAGATACGCTTGCTCCGAAAATTGAGCTGTATAAACGCTTTAAACCTTTTGTTGAAGATATTTTGCCGGGACTCATTACAGCAGACTGTCCAGCCTTTGTTGCACATCCTTATGCCGAACAGCCGATGCCATATGCACTTCAGCATCCTTGCACGATTGTCATTGGCCCCGAAGGTGGCTTTATTCCGTATGAAGTTGATTTGCTCATAAAAAACGGCTGCCAAGCAGTGAGCCTTGGCAACCGTATTCTCCGTACTGAAACGGCGATTTCATATGTTTTAGGTCGACTGTTTAGCGCGAGCTGAGGCATCTTCATGGCCATCGCCACGATAGACTTTCACTTCCTGCACCGGATATGGAATCGAAATATTATGTTCAGCAAAGGCTTGTATCACCCGTTCCTGAACTGCACTGATTGAGGTGCCTATGCCTGTTTCAGTGGTATTGACCCACCATAAGGCTTTGAGAGTAATCGAGAAGTCTGCCAGTGCAATCACATTGACGCTAAATGCAGGTTGACTCAGGATGGTCGGATCTTTATCCAGAATTGCAGTAATAATATCCTTGGCTTTCTGGATATCATCTTCATAACCGATCCCGACCGAAAATTCACAGCGGCGACGGGTATAAGCAGTATTCACCGTGACTGCACTGGTATAGACCGTAGCATTTGGAATCACGATACGACGACCATCTGGCGAGCGTAAAAAGGTTGCACGAATCTGGATATCTTCCACGGTACCCTCCAGACCATTCACGATAATGTCATCGCCAATCTTGAAAGGTTCACCCAGCAAAATCAGTACACCTGAGAGCAGATTCTGGAAAATATCCTTAAATGCGAAACCGATCGCCACCGAACCAATCCCAAGCGCACTCATCAGCTGACCTGGGGTGAAACCTGGAATCGCAATCACCAGCCCGATTAATACGCCAAAGAAAACAATCACCGTACTACCGACACGGTTCAGCACCAGTACCAGATTCTGTCGGGTATAAGTACGGTTTTCTAAAGTCTTACGGACAAAAAACTTAAACAGTTTTGACAGTAACCAGAAAATGACAATGACTGTCAGTGCGATGCAGAAATAAGGCACACGCTCCCAGAAACCCTCCATGATCTTGTCAATGGTGCTATAGGCATCATTGTACTTGGAGGTATGTTCGATCACGGTTTGGGCAGTTTTTTCAGTCGCCTGATGCAGGAGCTCAGTCGTCCCTTCAGTTACCTGGCTTAAAGTATTCTCTTGCTCAGCCACAAAAACTCCACAATTTAAATTTCGCTTATTTTGCCTCAACTACAGCAAAAAATTAACAACAGCGAAATTTATACACAATATATTTATGCAAAACAGACACAACTGCCTTAAAAGAACTCAGTCGTTTTTTGTTTCACTTCGCTTGGGATTCTTGAAGGCTCACCTTCACTCATATAAGAGAATAATGCAGTCGTCGCCAACAGGCTGAGTACGGTAAAAATGATCACCAGCCAGGCCACAATCTTTTCCCAGACGGGGCTTGTACGTATCGGACCATACTGATTGCTACCTCTTGTTCCTGGAAAAAGTACGATATAAATCCAGACCAACAGATTGATCAAAGGCACGAAGAATAGCAGCATCCACCAGCCACTGCGGTCCAGATCGTGTAAGCGCCGTACTGTAATCACAATACCGAAATACAGGTAGACCAGCATGATCGCCAAGGCAAACAGGCTGGACAGGCCGTGCAGGGAAATTTGCCAGTTTGAATCTACCGATAGGCTGGCAATGTTCACAATATCAATACTTAAACCTAGCGCAATACTGCTGCATAAGAAAATAAACTGTAAAAATGCGGACCAGGCAATAAAACTCAAACGTCCAAATCGGCCCCTGATCGATAAGGGATGATCTGCTGCAGGAAAAGGAGGAGGGAAATAGGAAGGTTCAGTTGAATTCATGGGCAAGATCCTAAGCCTGTATAAAATACAGCGAGAGTGGGAGACTCATTTTATTTGACGATAGCAATATCTAGCTGACTTTGGCCATAGCTGAGCATTATCCGAAGTTATTCTGATTGAATTTGAATAAATAATCTACGACGAAAGCATGATTGTCGGATTTGAAATATGCAGTACATACTGCCATTATGCATAAAAAACAATCAACAAAATGCCATCAAGCTCTCGTGATGAGATAGAACAAGATCAAGGAAGCGAACAATGAAAGAAATCTATCCAGTACCAGTAGAATTTAAGAAAACCGCACGTACCACTGATACAGAGTATTTTGAGCGTTATCAGCAATCCATTGAACAACCGGATCAGTTCTGGACTGAACAGGCACAGCGCCTGGACTGGATCAAACCTTTTACCCAGGTTAAAAATACCAGTTTTGATAAAGACAATTTTAAAATTGAATGGTTTGCAGATGGCCAGCTCAATGTCAGTGCCAACTGTCTGGATCGCCATCTTAAGGAACATCCTTATAAACCGGCGATTATCTGGGAAGGGGATCATCCATCCCGTCACAAGATTATTTCTTTTCATGAGCTTTATGATGAAACCTGCCGTTTTGCCAATGTACTGAAAAAGAACGGAATTAAAAAAGGCGACCGGGTGGTGCTGTATATGCCAATGGTCTCGGAAGCCGCAATTGCCATGCTGGCCTGTGCCCGAATTGGTGCAGTGCATTGTGTGGTGTTTGGTGGTTTCTCACCTGATTCTCTGGCCAGCCGGATTGAAGACAGTCAGGCCAAAATGGTGATTACCGCAGATTCGGGCATGCGTGGGGGCAAAGCCATTCCACTGAAAGCCAATGTGGATGAAGCCCTGAAAGTCGCCGGTACCGAATCGGTTGAACATGTCATCGTTGTACATCGCACTGGCAATCCGGTGGAAATGCAACAGGGGCGTGATCTCTGGTATCACATGGAAATTATGACCGTCAATGAGATCTGTCCGCCTGAGCCGATGAATGCGGAAGATCCGCTGTTTATCCTGTATACCTCGGGTTCAACCGGAAAACCTAAGGGCGTACTGCATACCACAGGCGGCTATCTGACTTATGTGAACTGTACTTTCCGAGAAGTTTTTGACATCAAACAGGATGATGTGTTCTGGTGTACTGCCGATGTCGGCTGGATTACCGGGCATTCCTATGTACTGTATGGTCCGCTCTCTAATGGTACGACTACGGTCATGTTCGAGGGAGTGCCGCAATATCCGAGCTGGGCACGTACCGGACATATCGTCGACAAGCACAATGTGACCATTCTCTATACTGCACCGACAGCCATTCGTGCCATGATGCGTGAGGGGGATGCCTATGTACGGGAAAGTGATCGTAGCAGCCTGAGAATTTTAGGTTCGGTCGGTGAGCCGATTAACCCGGAAGCCTGGAACTGGTATTACTCGGTAGTCGGTGAAAGCCGCTGTCCGGTGATTGATACCTGGTGGCAAACCGAAACCGGTGGCTTCATGATTACGCCTTTACCAGGTGCGACCGACCTGAAACCGGGTTCTGCAACCCGGCCATTCTTTGGTGTGCAACCCGCCATTGTCGATGCAGAAGGCAAGGAAATTGAAGGGGTGGCAGAAGGGAATCTAGTAATTAAGGATTCCTGGCCAGGTCAGATGCGCACCATTTGGGGTGACCCAGACCGCTTTATTGACGCCTATTTCTCGACCTATCCGGGTACCTATTTTACTGGTGACGGCGCACGTCGTGATGAAGATGGCTATTACTGGATTACCGGTCGTGTCGATGACGTACTCAATGTTTCAGGCCATCGTCTGGGTACGGCAGAAATTGAAAGTGCATTGGTTGCACATGAGGCAGTTGCCGAAGCTGCCGTAGTGGGTATGCCGCATGACATCAAAGGTCAGGGGATTTGTGCCTTTGTCACCTTGCAGGCAGGGACTGAAAGTACTGAACAGCTGCGCGGTGAACTGGTAGCTTGGGTACGTAAAATTTTAGGGCCAGTGGCAACGCCAGATGCCTTGCACTGGGCACCCGCTTTACCTAAAACCCGTTCAGGAAAAATTATGCGCCGGATTTTAAGAAAGATTGCTGCCAATGAACTGGACAGTCTGGGCGATACCTCAACCCTGGCAGAACCACAGGTCGTGGATCACTTGATCGCTGAAGTGCAGCGTAATCAGGCATAAATTTGGGACGTTCAAATACCGGCATTATTTGCCGGTATTTTTGTCTCAGGAATAAGCTCTGCATGCTTTCGAATATAGTGCCAAGCTGCAATCTGCTAAGCTAAAACCATGCTGAACTTAGGTCAAAAGAATGAATATACGACAACAATATCTAGATCAATCTCCCCTGCAAATTGCCCAGCAATTGGCAGAAACTTTTGCTCAAACGGCCGCAGTTCGTGACAAGCAGGGCGGTAATCCTAAAGCCGAGCGTGATCTGATTCGCCAGAGCGGCTTACTGGGTCTGTCTATTCCGAAACAGTACGGCGGTCAGGAAGCAGACTGGCAGACAATTTTTAAAACCATTCAAATTATTGCCCGAGTCGATAGTTCATTAGCACATGTTTATGGGTTTCATCATTTGCTGATTGCAACGGTTCAATTATTTTCCCAACCAGAACAGTATGGCCCATGGTTTGAACAGACCGCTCGGGAAAACCTGTTCTGGGGCAATACCTTAAATCCACTGGACCGTCGAACTACCGCAACAAAAATTGCTGAAAAAGAATATATTTTTGATGGACATAAAAGCTTCTGTTCGGGCTCCATTGACTCCGATATTTTACTGTGCTCAGGCTATAACGATGCTGGAAAATTACTCATTGGGGTGATTCCAACAGCACGTAAGGGCGTAAGTTTTCTCGGTGACTGGAATAATATGGGTCAACGCCAGACCGATAGCGGCACCAGCCATTTTGAGCAGGTCAGAATTCATGAAAATGAATTGCTGTTAAATCCCGGTCCACTGAGTACACCGTATTCAAGCTTACGTCCTTTAATTGCCCAGCTGATCTTTGTACACATGTTCCTCGGTGTAGCAGAAGGTGCGTTTGAAGTGGCCAAACAAACCGTACAGACTCAAAAAGCCTGGTCTAAATCACTGGTAGAAGAGGCTGTGAATGACCCTTTTACCCAGAAGCATTTTGCCGATTTTTATGTGCAGCTCGAAAGTGTACGTCTGCTGGCTGATAAAGCGATTCAAACCTTACAGGCCGCGTGGGATCTGGGCAATGATCTCACTGCCGAGCAGCGTGGTGAAGTTTCAGTGGCGATTGCTACAGCCAAAATCGCGGCCACCAATACATCTCTCTATATCACCCAGAATATTTTTCAGGTGATGGGCGCGCGTGCGACCACAGCCAAACTGAATCTGGACCGTTTCTGGCGTAATGTTCGCACCCAGACCTTACATGATCCGGTAGATTATAAATATCAGGAAGTTGGGGAATGGATATTGACCGGGAAAGTGCCTGATCCAAGTTTTTATTCTTAATATGAAAATAAAAAGCCTCCAATATTGGAGGCTTTTCATATTAGATGAAGTGATAGTTTCTTCTAAATCTGCTTAAAGGCTTCTATGGCTCGTACACGAGAGGCTTTTAAATCGACAATCGGTTTTGGATAATCCAGTTCCAGATCAGGATTTTTGGCATAAGGTTCATGAATGGATTTGGCATCCAGATGCGCCAGTTCAGGCACCCACTGGCGGATATAGTCTCCATTGGGATCAAACTTCAGGGACTGGCTGACCGGATTAAAAATCCGGAAGTAGGGCACAGCATCCATGCCGGTTGATGCGCACCATTGCCAGCCGCCATTATTCGCAGCCAGATCGCCATCAATCAGGTGCTGCATAAACCAAGCTTCACCCAGTCGCCAGTCGATCAGCAAGTTCTTACACAGGAACATCGCAGTAATCATCCTGACCCGGTTATGCATCCAGCCAGTTGCCAGCATTTGCCGCATGCCAGCATCGACAATTGGAATTCCGGTCTGGCCTTGCTGCCAGGCAGCTAGGTCTTCGGGGGCATTACGCCACTGGATCTTATTGGTATTTTGCTTAAATGGTTGGTGTTTGGAGACACGTGGAAAATCAAACAGGGTCTGTAGATAGAATTCCCGCCACAAGAGTTCATCTAACCAGGTCTGCTGACCCACATCCTCAATCTGGAAATAGCCATCCTGAAAAAGAGCTTGCATACATTGGCGAACTGAAATAACACCGATATTCAGATAAGGGGAAAGACGGCTGGTGCCATCAACTGCAGGCAGATCACGGTCGGTTTTATAATGAGCCATTTTGTCCTCGATAAAGTCATCGAGCAGATCCAAGGCAGTTTGATCGTCCGCAGACCAAAATTGGGCAGCATGCTCTACCACATAATCTGCCGAAAATTTTTCCAGATCAAAATCCGTGAGCCCAGTAGGTAATTGGATTGGATCTTGAGTTTCAATCTCAGGATAGCAGGCGGGTACATCCAGAATCAGCCGCTCATAGCATTTTTTCTTAAAGGCACTATAGACCTGATAGGCTTGATTAGACTGATTCCGGATACTGCCAAGGGGAAACAGGATGCGATCATGATAGAACTCGACCCTGATTTGCTGCTGTTGCAGTAATTGCTGTACCTGAGCATCACGTTCCAGTTCATTGACGCCAACTTCGATATTGGCATGCAAGCTTTCAATTTTCAGGGTTTGACACAGATTCAATATTTCTGGCGCTAAATTTTCCCACAAAGGAATATTCAATATGATCAGCGGGATATTCAGTTGCTGTAGCTGCTGTTTTAAATATTTGAGCCGGCGCAGATAAAAATCAATTTTGATCCGGGCATCCTGATGCAGTTGCCATTGTTCGGGAGAGAGGACTGCTAGCGCAATGCAAGGTCCTTGCTGAGTAGCATGCCAGAGTGCGGCATGGTCATGTATACGGAGGTCTTGGCGGAACCAGATCAACTGCATGGGAATAACGTTCTGAATCGGAATCAGATTATTTTATTCATTCCACCTGAAAATTCTGTATAGAAACGTAGATATGGGCAGAATGATCAGTTAAAAAAGCCGCCTATGGTATAAGCGGCTCTTTCATTTTAACGCTGGTGAATATTTTCTAGCGTATCCACCAAGGTACGCGTGGTCTGGTCAATTTCATAATTGACTTCATCACCTACTTTGGCATTTTTCCAGGTGGTCAGACGCAAAGTTTCGGGAATCAGATCAATCGAAATTTCACTATTGGCGCGATCGACGCGATTGATGGTCAGGCTGCAGCCGTTCAGACCAATAAACCCTTTCAGGAAAAAGTATTTGATATTGCCATCCGGGATCTGAATATCGATATGGTAGGTTTCACCCCGATGTTCCAGATTTTTAATGATTGCTGTGCCTTCGATGTGCCCATACAGATTATGCCCGCCATTTTCTGCACCGACTTTGGCAGAGCGTTCGACATTCACTTCATCACCTACTTGAAGAGATTTTAAGGTGGTGAGGGCAAGGGTTACATCGGAGATATCGAAGTGAATCTGGTTTAGCTTCTGATCAATAGTCGTTACGGTGAGGCAGACGCCGTTGATCGCAACACTGGCGCCAATAAAGACATCCTGAAAAAACTGATTTTCGTTGCTCACGATAATGGTAATGAAGCCATTGCCCTGGCGAATATCCACGACTTTTTCCAAGCCTTGTACGATACCGGTATACATAATTTAAATTTCTATCTCATCGGGTTTGGCTTCATTCTAGTCAAGAATGAAGCAGGCGGCTATCTCTATGCCGAGAACACTGTATTGCACAAAAAAAATCCCTCAAGCCGAGCCTTGAGGGAATGAATCGTTATGCTGAGCATTATTATAGTTTAAACGAGCTCAGCTTCTTGTTCTTCTTGTTGCTGTTCAGCTTGCTGCGTTTCGAGTTCACGCACGAGTGGCAAGACTTTTTCACCGAAGTATTCCACTTCTTCAATAAAGTGCAGGAAGCCTGAAAGAACCAGATCAACACCAACTTTTTTCAGTTCGATGATACGTTCCGCAATCTGCTGAGGTGTACCGATCAGGTTGGTACGGAAGCCATCGTTATATTGCACCAGATCTTCAAATGTGGATTTGGCCCAGTTACCTTCACCTTCTTTACTCGCTGCGCCCGCTTCACGCGTTGCCTCACCGAAAGATTTCACCGCCTGAACATTGGCCTTGGCCACGATTTCTCGCAGTACTGCTTGCGCTTCCTCTTCGGTGTCACGAGCAATCACAAATGCATTTACGCCAATTTTCACAGAGTGATTGTTCGCTTTGGCTTTTTCACGAATATCATCGATCTGTTTTTTCAGCTCTTCCGGCGTATTGCCATTGGTGAAGTACCAGTCAGACACGCGAGATGCCATATCGCGTGCTGCCCGGGAACTTCCCCCCTGGAAGATTTCAATATACGGTTTTTGTACCGGTTTTGGACTCAAGGTATAGTCTTGGAACTGGTAGTATTTACCATCAAAACTAAAATTGTTTTGGGTCCAGACCCCTTTCAGGCTGCGAATAAATTCTTCTGAACGTGCATAACGTTCGTCATGTTCCGGCCATTCTTCACCAATTGCATCAAACTCGCCACGGAACCAGCCACTTACGACATTAATCGCAATCCGGCCATTGGTGAGATGGTCAATGGTGGCCAGCTGCTTCGCTGCCAGCGCAGGCTTCCATGGGCCCGGCAAGATCGCGGCAATCACTTTTAAACGTTCAGTTTTCGCCAGGATGCCATGACTGAAACTCACTGATTCATGCTGGTTTTCAGCGTTATAGCCCGCAGTAAAACGGATCTGGGTCAGGGCATAATCAAAACCTGCTTTCTCAGCAGTTTGCGCCAGACGGACGTTATAGTCATAGCTCCAGTCCGTACGCTGTTCGATATCGCTGACCACCAGACCGCCACTGACATTTGGAACCCAGTAAGCAAATACAATATTTTTATCTTGTGACATTATTCTTACCCTCTGAATGAAGTGGCCATTAAGCCACTTGAGTCTTTGGCACTTTCTTGCTGTGCAAACGGGATTCTGCGGCATCCAGGCTTGGCACTGCAGCTGAAGGTAAAACTTCTTCCTGTTCGATTTGCTTGTTGATGCCTAGGCTCTGGTTGGCTTGCTGAGATTTTTCTTTAATGACCTCAGCACGCTGCCCCTTTGCTGGCGCCCATTCAAGGATCGGTAAGGCACGAGCCACTGCCAGGGTAATACGGGCACGAAGTAATTCGCTGTGAATAGTATATTCAGGCGTAAAGTCACGATCTGTGGCATATACCCCGATTGGTAAGGTTTGTGCCTGGAAGAAGCTGAATAATGGGCGTAATTGGTGCTCAAGAACCAGCGCATGACGGTCACTACCACCAGAAGCTGCTAAAAGAACCGGTACATCTACCAGCGCCGTTTGTTCTACGAAGTCAAAGAAATGCTTGAACAGGCCCGTAAATGAAGCGCGGTAAACAGGCGTACCAACAATCAGGGCATCTGCTGCTTCAACGGCTGCCAGCTCATCCTGCACGCGTTGCGGTAACTGGTTACGGTAAATTGCACCACCTAAAAGCTGGCCGATTTCGCTAAATTTAATGAAATGTACATTGATTGGCGTCGCTTCACCCAGTTCATCCAGAATGGCTTGAACCAATGCTTCGGTTTTAGATGGGTGATTCAGGCCGCCAGAAACAGCCACGATGTTTAAAGGTTTTTGCTCGGAAAAATGGGACATGTGAAGTACCTAAAAATGGTTAAGCTCGGAATGACCCTATTAATCCCGATTGCCGCAGTAGGTGTAAAATAACGAAATGCTGAAAAGTTATCTGATTTTTCTATATAAGCGGAAAATGTGCTTCTGAAACATAGAGAGCTGGATAAATGGCTGATAACTATATTTATATTGAATAAAGATAAGCTATGCAGAATAGGAATAAATCATATATAAAAAAGTGATGAGAATTAAAGAATTATTGAAATAAGCCAAAATTTAAAAAAATTAAAGAAAAACTCCACATTATTTAAAAAATTGGTGATCTTGCATATCCATAAACTGGCTTGTGTGGTTAGAATAGGAGCTACTGTGCACAAGATCTCTCTCACGTCCTATGAATATTTTAATCGTTGATGATCATCCACTGTTTCGTCATGCTCTGATCCAAGCTGTTCGTTATAGTCTGCCACAAGCGCAGATTCATGAAACTGCAGCAGTCAATGAATTTTATGAACGTCTAGAAAATGGTCCTGAGCCTGATCTTGTCCTTCTGGATTTAAACCTGCCAGGTGCATCGGGCTTTTCTGCTCTGGTCCACGTTCGCGCCCAATATCCTTCGATTCCAATTATTGTCGTTTCTGCTCACGAAGAAGCCAGCATTATCCAGCGTGCGATTGCACATGGTGCAATGGGCTATATTCCAAAATCTGCACATCCAAGCCATATTGGTGAAGCGATTCGTGAAGTCCTCGAAGGGGAAATCTGGTTACCACCCAATCTGCCAGCCAACATGAATTTCGATCCGCGTGCTGCAGACGAAACTGCATTGGCAGAACGGATTCAGTCGCTAACACCACAACAGTTCCGCGTCCTGATGATGGTAGCTGAAGGCCTGCTGAACAAACAGATTGCTTATGAACTGGATGTTTCAGAAGCTACGATTAAAGCGCACGTAACAGCAATCTTCCGTAAGCTGGGTGTACAAAACCGTACCCAGGCGGTGCTTGCTATCAATGCCTTGAATATTGAAGAAAAGAAAATGTAAGGGATTTAACTTACAAAATAAAAAAGACCTCAATTGAGGTCTTTTTTATTGCGAATATATTGCCAGATTAAGCAATATAATCCTGTTTTTGGGTGACATCGGTACAGAACATTGGATTCAGTGCGGATTGCAGTTCATCAATCTGTTCTTGAGTGACATAGCCTTTGGAGATGAGGTATTCTGCTACGCGATCATCACGCAGACTCAGGAAAGTCGCATCATACACACCTAAGTCTACAAACAGGGCAGCAGTTTCCAGACTGTTAAAACGGTCCAGATAAACTTCATCTTCATACATCAGGAATACATGCTCGTCTGTGCTATTCGGATCGACCTGTAGGTGCTCTGCCAGTTCATGCGGGCAGGTTTTGATAAAGAGCAAGTCAGAGAGTTCATCAAACTGGGTGGTATCCAGGCAATCTTCTTCATTTTTCACTTTGCCGAGCCACGCTTTAAAGACCAGTACGGCACCACCACGCAGCAGCATACTCCAGATCTGATGGCGGGTTTTTGCTGGCAAATCTTCGGCTTCCGCTTCCAGAGATTCAATCAGCTTGTTTTCCTGTTCAGCCAGACGTTCAAATAAGCCTAAACCTTGCGGTTTGTAGGCATAAGGTTCAAAGACATCAAAATGCAGTTCATCAAAAACTTGCAGGGCTAAAGGAACTGCATGCTGATACAGAGTTTCGAGCGCCTGAATCTGGGTATCGTCGAGTTTGCTGTATTTAAACATTTGCGTCCAGTCGATGCTGGGTAATAAGGCATTAGCACCATATTGGCGATGGAATTGCTGAGTCTGTGCGGGAAGCTGAGCAATTGATTCATCGAGTTTCATTTTTATAACTCCTATCTAGCAGTGCAAATAGACCAGCTGCCAAAAGGATTTAGGCATTGTCAGATGGAAACTGATCGTTTCTTATATTGTCTATTTTTAGAGCTAAGCCTGTTGTATTAAAAATACGACCAAAGTTCTATCTGCCATAAAATAGGATTAAAAATTAATTTAAAACAACAACTTAAATAATTGTAACTAGGTGTACATATGTATATTAATAGAATTGGTGGCTTTTGCCATAGAGAATGCTGAAATGATAATTTTGAGCAATTTATCAGCAGGAATTATGTGAAATTTGGTGCTTTTAGCACATTGGCCTGATTTTTTTGCCAGTCAGGTAAAGAAAGGTATTTGTTTGATATAAAAAATGCCCACTTTAAATCATTAAAATGGGCATTGAGATGAAAATAAAAAGTTCTAGCTACCCGAGATTTTCAGACCGGATAACCAGGAACGGAGTGAAGCAGGCTTTAACGGTTTTTTCAGCAGGACAATATTTAAATCCTTCAGGCGCTGTGGCAGTTCCGGATCAGAATCTGCGGTAATCAATGCCACCGGAATATCACTGCTGCGATGTTCCAGAATAAAGTCCAGACCGATCTTGTCCTGATTTAAATGCTGATCCACCAGCCAGACCTGAATATTTTCCTGCTGGATCATTTCGGCTGCCTGTTCTGGTTCGGTGGCTTTAAAGACCTGATAACCCCATTTGGTTAATAAGGTCGACATACCTTCCAGAATGGTTTCATCATTGTCCAGACATAGAATCTTAAAGGCCTTGGACTTCAACGGCACAGCCTGAACAGGGGCGGCAACGACTTTCGGTGCTGCGGTCAGTGGCACTTCAATCATGAAGCAGGAACCTTTGCCCAGCTCGGAAGAAACATGAACTGGATAATCCAATAGACCAGTCATACGTTGCACGATGGCGAGGCCAAGCCCCAGACCCTGTTCACCCCAAGGCGAAGTATGGCCACAACGCTCGAATTCCTGGAACAGCTTGATGCGCTGTTCTTCAGCAATACCGGGACCGGTATCCCAAACCCCGATCCGGATATGATTTGGCCGGTTGCTAGAACGCAGTACACCGACCACGACCTTACCTTTGGCGGTATAACGTAGGGCATTGCTGACAAAGTTCTGGATAATCCGGCGAATCCATTGTGGATCGGTGTCAATCCAGAACTGGGCATCATGCACTCGCAGTTTGATGCCACGTTGTGCCGCAATGGATTTGAATTGCAGTTCCAGATCACTTAATAAATCATGCAGTGGATAAGCCTGGCGTTTCGGCTGAATCGTACCGCCCTCCAGTCGGGCAATATCCAGCAGCGCTGAGAGCATGCTTTCTGCCCCATGCAGGGCACGATCCAGTTGCTGCAGGGTCTTGCGATCTTCTTCGCTTTGTACACTTTGCTCCAGCGCCGTACTGAACAGACGTGCAGCATGCATTGGCTGTAACAGGTCATGACTGGCGGCAGCAATAAAGCGGCTCTTGGACATATTGGCTTTGTCGGCTTGTTCACGCGCCAGTTGCTGTTCAGACAGGGCATCAGCGAGCTGCTGGGTACGATCCTGAACCCGGGCTTCCAGTAATGCTTCATTTTCACGGAAGGCAGTAATATCGGCAAAGGTCGTCACGAAACCACCGCCTTCAATTGGGTTACCCCGCATCTGAATCACGCGGCCATCTTTACGGATCCGTTCAAATTCATGCGCACTGCCGACCTGCATCCAGTGAATCCGTTTACGCACATGTTCTTCGACCGAGCCCGGACCACATTCACCGCGTTCAGCGTTATAACGGATTAGGTCAGCGATTGGACAGCCGACATAAACAATATCTTTTGGATAGTCGAACAGTTTCAGGTATTGGTTGTTCCAGGCGACCAGACACATATTTTCATCAACCACACTCACCCCTTGGGTCATATGGTCGATCATGGTCATGATCAGGTTCTGGTTAAAACGCTGCCATTGTGAGGCCTGATCCAGAATATTCGCCACCTGACCGAGGGCCAGGCCATTATTCACCATCGCGGTAGTCAGCAGGGTACGTGCCGAGGCTGCACCAATGGTACCGGCCAGATACTGCTCAGTAAAACGCCACCACATGCCATTGGCACTGCTATTTTCATTCAGTTCCACACTATTTTGAGCACAGAACTGCTGGAAGGCCTGCATGGTTGGACCTTCACCGGTAATGCGCTTGGCCAGCGTAATCAGGTCACCAACTTTTAAACGGGCGACATCCTGATGCGAGTAGCTGACATCAGTAGATGGACTTTGAGAAGGAAGCGGCTTGGTTTCATAGTAGAAGAAACTTTCCGCCTGAATCTGTTCAGCCACACTTGGACGGAACATCCGGGAAACCCAGATATATAGGAATGTGTTCAGACCTAGTGCCCAGACCACACCATGCGTTAAAGGATCAAAAGATTCGAAACCGATCAGGGCTTCAGGACGTAACCAGTTCCAGCCCAAAGGACCCTGTTCCAGAAAACTCTGGCTGAACTGCTGATAGGCTTCTGGCAGGCTGCGCAAAATCGTTGGTAATAGCAGGGTATACGACCATAAAGCGAAACCGGTCAGCAGGCCAGCATATACACCTTGCTTACTCCCGCCACGCCAATACAGACCACCAATCAGGGCAGGGGCGAATTGTGCCACGGCACTAAAGGCCAGCAGACCAAAGACTGAGAGCTGGTCAATATCATTAAAAAAGTTGAAGAACAGAAAGCCCATCAACATCACGGCTAGGATACAGATCCGGCGGGTAAATTTCAGTACCAGTGGTAAACGCTTGTCATGCCGTGAGATCAGGTTTAACCGCCAGAGCGCTGGCATGATCAGGTCATTACTCAGCATGATCGACAGGGCGACTGAAGACACCAGTAACATACCAGTCGAAGCCGAGAAACCGCCTAAGAAGGCCAATAAGGTCAGCCAGTCCTGATTATAGCTAAGCGGTAAAGACAGTACCGCGACATCTGGAATCGCTAAATATTGGGGAGCCGCATGCAGTGCCCAGCTGGCAATCGGGATAATTGCCAGTGTGGTCAGAATCAGATAAATGGCAAACCAGCGACGTGCACCACGGATATGTTTTTCATCCCGTAATTCAACCACTGCTACGTGGAATTGACGTGGCAAGCAGATAATCGCCAGTGCAGCCAACAGGGTCTGTACCCAGAAACTTTCCGGTACGCCAAACAGCTGTACATCATGGAAGGTTGACTGAATATCGCTACTGATCTGAGGCAGATTTTCTGGTGCTTCAAAAATGAAGAAACAGGCTACGGCCAGCAAGGCAAATAACTTAACAAAAGACTCAAAGGCGACAGCCAGCATCAGACCGCCATGCTGTTCGGTGTTGGCAATCTGCCGGGTACCGAAAATCATCGCCAGAATCGCCAGGACGCCAGTCAGGAACAGTACGCTATTGGTGGTACTGGCAATCCCGGCTGAAGGTTCCAGAATGACCGCCGCACTCAAGGCAATTGCACGTAACTGCAAAGCCAGATAGGGAATGATGGCAATCACCGCCAGAATGGTGACCAGCGAAGCCAGAGGCCCACTCTTACCATAACGTGCAGCGACGAAGTCGGCGATAGAGGAAATCGCATGATGCTGGCGTACCCGTCCCAGACGGCGCCAGATATCGTAACCAATCGCGACAAAGAGCAGGGGACCAAGATAGATCGGCAGGAAAATAATTCCTTCACGAACCGCAGCACCGGTCGCGCCATAAAATGTCCAGGAAGAACAGTAGACGCCTAAAGTTAAACTAAACAATAGCATGCGGCCACGGGTACTCAGCCGGCTGGCATGTTTTTCCCCATAGAAAGCGCAAGTAAAGAGTAAAGTGATATAGAGGGCGAGCACCCCTATGATGAGCCAACTGTTCATATAGCCTGATGTGTACTGTGCATGACGCTATGATACCGCATCATGCACTCAGCAGTTTAAATTGATCATTTTTTAACGACCAAAGTCTAAATTACAAGTCATTCTAAATGTTGTTATTTTGCAACAGTGATAATTCGAATTAAAAAATAGTAAGCCCATGGTGGGGCTACAGGAGTGTAACTATGGATGAGGCTCAAGTAGAAAGAATTCTACAGAATCCCAAATTCAAAGAAATGGTACGTAGAAAAAGTACGCTGAGCTGGACCTTAACCGGCATCATGCTATTTGTCTATGTCGGTTTCATGTTGCTTGTTGGCTACAACAAAGAATTTCTATTGTCTTCAATTTCTGGCGGTGTAACGACCTGGGGTGTACCTCTAGGTATCGGTATCATTATTTTGTCTTTTATATTGTGCTGGGTGTATTCCTACATTGCCAATAACAAACTTGATCAGCTGAACAGAGAAGCAATTCAGGAAGTGGAAGCGATTACAAAAGAAAAGGGGCAACACTAAGATGAAAGGGATTTCATATCAAGCGCTTGCTGCTGCAGCGCTGACCTTGCTCAGCTCGGCAATGGCATTTGCTGGACCAGATCTGGGTGCTGCGGAGCAGCAAGCGACCAACTGGCACGCGATTATCATGTTTGTGATTTTCGTTGGAGCAACCTTATTTATTACCAAATGGGCTGCCAAACAAACCACAAATACTAATGATTTCTATACTGCCGGCGGCGGGATTTCTGGCTTCCAGAACGGTCTGGCCATTGCTGGTGACTTCATGTCTGCAGCATCTTTCCTCGGTATTTCCGCGATGGTATTCCTGTCCGGTTTTGACGGATTGCTGTACTCACTAGGCTTTATGGTGGGTTGGCCAATCGTTTTATTCCTGGTGGCAGAACGTTTGCGTAACCTGGGTAAATTTAACCTGTCTGATGTAGTGTCGTTCCGTCTGGAAGAAAAACCGGTGCGTACTCTAGCTGCATTAAGTTCACTGGTTGTGGTGGCGTTTTACCTGATCGCACAGATGGTAGGTGCAGGTCAGTTGATCAAGTTACTCTTCGGTCTGAACTACAATATTGCTGTGGTGATTGTTGGCCTGTTGATGATGGCTTACGTAATCTTCGGTGGCATGCTAGCGACCACTTGGGTACAGATCATTAAAGCAGTAATGCTGTTGTCTGGTGCGACATTTATGGCTTTCATGGTAATGAAGGGCGTAGGTTTCAGCTTTACCAATATGTTTGAACAATCGATTCAGGTTTACTCTAAAGTACATGACTTGAGCCTTGCAGATGCAACCAAGATTATGGGTCCGGGTAATCTCGCTTCGAATCCGGTCGATGCGATTTCTCTTGGTCTGGCGCTGATGTTTGGTACAGCAGGTCTGCCACATATCCTGATGCGTTTCTTTACAGTAAAAGATGCCAAAGAAGCACGTAAATCAGTGGTGGTTGCAACAGGCTTTATCGGTTACTTCTACCTGTTAACCTTCATTATCGGTTTCGGTGCGATTCTATACGTAGCGAACAACCCGCAGTTCCTAGACATTGCAAAAATGGCAATCACAGGCAAGCTAGAGCTGGTGGGCGGTAACAACATGGCCGCGGTTCACCTGGCAGATGCTGTGGGTGGTGACCTGTTCATGGGCTTCATTTCTGCAGTGGCATTCGCAACCATTCTTGCGGTAGTTGCAGGTTTGACCTTGTCAGGTGCTTCAGCAATTTCACATGACTTGTATGCAAACGTATTCAAGAAAGGCCGTACTACACCTGAATCTGAACTGCGCATGTCTAAAATTGCAACTCTTGGTCTTGCTATCTTTGCGATGATTCTGGGAATCCTGTTCGAGAAGCAAAACGTTGCCTTCATGGTGGGTCTGGCATTCTCGGTAGCCGCATGTGCCAACTTCCCGGTATTGGTTCTGTCTATGTTCTGGAAAGGCCTGACCACACGTGGTGCTGTCATTGGTGGCGTGGTTGGTTTGGTGACTGCAGTAGTACTGATCATACTGTCTAAAGCAGTTTGGGTAGATACTTTCGCGATTTCAGATACACCAGTCGTTCCATTTAATGGTCCTGCATTATTTGCAATGCCACTGTCTTTCTTCTGCTGCTGGTTCTTCTCCATCACAGACCGCTCAGTGAAAGCACAAGCAGAACGCAAAGCTTTCGATGCACAGTTTGTTCGCTCACAAACAGGTATTGGAATCTCAGGTGCATCTGATCACTAAGATCTGATGTCCTAAAAAAGCCTCCTGATGGGGGCTTTTTTTATAGCGATAAAATACCTGAGCTACCCAATGAAATACTTTGGGATAGTTTATCTAAAATTAAATACAGCTATTTTTAACTGAGATTTCAATGATTTTTATACAATCCTGTTTCTATCCATTCGACAGATCATGCTATGTTAAGCCAGCGATAACAATAATGATGCTCGACAGGACATCAAGACAAATCTCATGAAGCACTCCCTGCTACGATTCTGGACCCATTTTAAGTATCTGCCTTCTGCCTGGCTGCTATGCCTGCAGTTACTGATTCTGATTCTGTCGATGCTGAGTTATGACAGCGTTTCTTATCGCGCGGGTACATGGATGCTGGGAGTGGTGGTCTTGCTGGTGATTGCCAAGGTAATTCGTCAGACTCCGATGTTTACCATTCTGGGACTCATCTTTGTCGCAGGGGCCATCTTCTTTTCGTCATTAATTGTGTTGGGGCTGCGCTATACCTGGATCATGATCGTCGCGCATCTGTTTGAAGCCAGTGCCTACTTCAGTGCAGCGTATGGCCTGTTACGTTATATGTTTCATGACCGTTATCTGACCAAAGACGAACTATTTGCAGCGGGAGCAGTTTTCACATTGCTGGCTTGGGGCTTTGCTTTTCTCTATAGCATTTGCCAGTTATGGGTACCTTACAGCTTTTCGGACCCAGATCTAAAAGCTTATCAGCCGTGGCTGGATCTGCTCTTTCTGAGTTTTAGTGTGCAGTCTGCTACAGGATTATCTGATGTGATGCCGGTCAGCCCGGTCGCACGGATGCTTGCCATTATCCAAATGTTTGTCGGGGTAATGTATCTGGCCTTGATTGTTTCCCGTCTGATTGCCTTACAGTATATTTCCCATCTTCCTAAACAGACTCATATACAACATAAGCATAGAAAGCCTGAGGAATAGAACGTACAGAGCTGCATAGCTTGGTTACAGTAACTTAACGGCTTTATTTTCCTGAATATTTTAAAATCTTAAGGTCCAAAACGTATCTTTGATCGTAATTCTCTCGATCAGAATGTTTTTACTTATCAATAATGATTCAAGCCTCCCGGCATCCAATCTATTAAAAAAATGGGGGATCTATGCCTTCCAAACCTTCATCCTGGTTTGCCAATATCAATCCGAATGTCTTTATTAGTACAGTGGTGATTATCGCCATTTTTTTGGGACTGGTAATACTGGCACCTGATTCATTCGACCTGTTGACCAAGCAAATGAATGCGTGGATTACCACTTCATTTAGCTGGTTTTATGTCCTCTCCGTGGCGATCTTCCTGATTGTCCTGATTTATATTGCCCTGTCTGATATGGGGAAAATCAAACTCGGGCCCGACCATAGTCAGCCAAAATACAGCCAGGCATCCTGGTTTGCCATGCTGTTTACCGCAGGTATGGGAATTGGCCTGATGTTTTTCGGTGTTGCCGAACCGGTTATGCACTATGTCACACCGCCTGCTGGTGAACCGGAAACTGTACTGGCCGCGCAGCAAGCTATTCGCGTGACTTTCTTCCACTGGGGCCTGCATGCCTGGGCGATTTACACCATTGTGGGTCTGTCATTGGCCTATTTTGCGTATCGACATAATCTGCCTTTAAAAGTTCGCTCCGCCTTATATCCACTGATCGGTAACCGGATTCATGGCCCAATCGGAGACGGGGTAGATACTTTTGCCACCTTAGGGACAGTATTTGGGGTTGCGACAACTTTAGGTTTTGGGGTGACTCAGATTAATTCGGGTCTGAATTACCTATTTGGAGTTGAGCAGACCCCCAGTACTCAGGTCATTTTGATTATTGCCGTCACTGTAATGGCATCAATGTCCGTATTTTTTGGTTTGGATAAGGGCATCAAACGCCTGGCTGAACTGAATCTGCTGCTTGCTTTACTGTTACTCATCTTTGTTTTTGTTACCGGTCCAAGTATCTATCTTCTGCAGACCACTATCCAGAATTCTGGACAGTATGTTGCAAACCTGTTCAGTATGACCTTCAATCTGTATGCCTATCAGCCTAGTGGCTGGATTGGTGGCTGGACCATTATGTATTGGGCCTGGTGGATTTCCTGGTCACCATTTGTCGGGATGTTTATTGCCAGAGTATCCGAAGGCCGCAGTATCCGTGAGTTCATTGTTGGGGTTCTACTGATTCCTACCGGATTTACCCTGATCTGGATGGGCTTTATGGGCAATGCTGCATTATTCAGTATCATGCATGAAGCCAATACTAATCTGCTTGAGGCAGTACAACGTGACTCCTCTGTAGCGCTGTTCGAATTTTTAGGTAATCTGCCATTTAATTCAGTCACCAGTATTATTGCTACGGTATTGGTTATCCTGTTCTTTGTCACTTCAGCAGATTCTGGATCATTAGTCACGGATTATCTCACGGCGAAAACCGAGAATTCACCGACTTGGCAGCGTCTGTTCTGGACCGTGTTAATGGCTTTATTGGCCATCATTCTGTTACTGGCAGGTGGGCTGGAAGCCTTGCAGTCGGCTACGATTATGAGTGCCTTGCCGTTTACATTTATTATGCTGCTGATTTGCTGGGGACTGATTAAGGCCCTGCATCTGGATGTAACGAAAATGCATGCGCTACAAGCTGCACGTATTACCCCGCGGGCCATTCAGAACCCGCGTAGCTGGCAACAGCGACTCGGTTTAATTATGCATTATCCGCATACGCATGATGAAGTACGTGATTATATTGATACGATGGTCAGCAAAGCTTTTAACAGTTTTCAGGTTGAACTGAAACGTCGTCACATCCAGGTGAAAATCTTTAAACTGGAAGATGGGATCGAGTTACGTGTCGATCATCAGAATGAAATGAACTTTATTTATCAGGTCATTGCTACCCAGACTTTAGCACCGAGCTTTATGCCGGATGCAGATTCTCCGCAATCTTATCAGGCAGAAGTCTTTTTAAGGGAAGGGGGGCAAAATTATGATGTGATGGAATGGACTCAGGAAGATTTAATCCAGGACATCATTGACCAATATGAACGTCATCTGCACTTTTTAAGTCTGGTCCGTTCTCCAGAATAAATATTTGATCCAATAAAAAAGGACGCTGATGCGTCCTTTTTTTATTCAGTCACTAATTCAGAAATTAGAAACGGAATTTAGCATTTAAGCCTACAGTTTGTGTATCACGAACTACAGCATTTTGAGCAAGATTTGCTTCGTAGTTTGAGTTCACATAACTAGCACCTACAGCAACTGCTGGAGTGATGAAGTAGTTTACGTTTGCGCCCCAAGCTTTGTCTGGAGAGTTAGCGTAGCTAGATTCCATATAAGATGCACCAACGCTTAATTTAGGGTTGATGTACAAAGTAGTACCTAGGTTGTAAGCAGTATCTTCACCATAAACCAAGCCGCTTTCGAAGCCAAGTGACATGTTAGTGCCGTCAATTGCGCCTACATATTTAGTACGAGCAGTGATTGCATCTTGGTCTTCATCGATTGTGCGAGACTCAAGAGCAGCTTTAGCAACGCCGTTGTTGAACATATTGAAAGCGTCATAAGAAGTTTGGTCTGCAACGCTTGTGTAACCTACAGCTACCAGGAAGTTAGGAATAGGGAGTACACCTACTTCTAATGCATAACGGTCGCCATTGTCATCATTTTGGCCACCTTTACCATCAGTAATTGTATGGCTATAAGAAGCGCTTGCATAAGCAGGAACAACTTTAGTTGGGATGTAAGCTTCACCTTTCACACCGAAAGTATGAGAAGTCTGGTCTCTATCATCAGCATCTACATCATATTCGCCATATGTATAAGCAGCAGAAACGTTAGATGCCTGGTTGATGAAAGCAGCTTCAGCTAAAGGGCCTTTAGAAGCGTCTACATCTTTGAAGTAGTAAGTACCTTGAACAGCACCAGTGAAATCTTTGTCATTTACAGTGTTGTCGATGAACTCTGATTGACCTTGAACTTCGAATTGATATGCTTGAGCACCGGTCATGGCTAATAATAAAGCAGTGGCTAAACCGAGTTTTTTCATGATATTTACCATTTTGTTACAAAAGATGTACAACAGGAACGTATTGTATTGTGACAATTTATTAAGTCAATCCAATTCGAAATCGCTATTTTTTTGTACAAAATCATTGTATTGATTTTGTTTAATAGTCTTTTAATTAGAAAATTTAGTTATTTTAGAAAAAAGCTTAAATAACAATGTTGTATACTAAATAAATTGTTACATCTAATCAGGAAAATGAATTAATAAAGGATTTTTTGATTGTTTAATTAAGTTGAATAGTGGATTTTAATTCAAAAAACCAATTTATTTATCATGAAAATAATCATGTTTATTACACTGAATTTAAGAGAGGCGTAAAAACTGTAATATAAAGCAAATTTATGAAAGAATTGATCGGTTTAGCGACAAAATCAGGGTTATAATGTGATGTATTTCACTGTTTTGTCTATAAATTGTGATATGTCATAAATCCTAGTAAATTAATGTGCTTTACATTGTTACCAAATTGACTGATAATAAAAAAATCAGGTTAGAGTTCATGTTTTTACATGATAATTTGACTGATTCTCCACATATTTTTGTTTTTATCGGCCCAGCTTTCCCCAAGGTTGGGCTTTTTTTTGCCAGAATTTTTTAGAAGCATCAGTCTACGGATTAGTTCATAAAAGAAGATTAGAAAAACTAGTATAGAAAGCCGTCAAAGATGATTCTTAAGTGCACCTTAATGGTGCATTATTTCAATTTAAAAATTGCTTCGTTCTATAAAGTTGCAAAAAAAAACCTCAATTTCTATATAAAATTGAGGTTTTTTCGCCAAAATTTGCGGGTAAATCAAAAAATCTGCTGAGGAATAATTTAACTCGCCCTAATGCAGTGCATTATGCACCTAATTGTTGCACGTGTAAATAGTTCAGAAAGCGAGTTTTTTAATTTTCTTATATTTTAAATTATGAAATTTTCATTCCTATTTATATTTTAGTGATAACAGATGAAAAATCCTGAAAATATAAAGAGTTAAAACCTTTAAGAACATAAGAAAAACCTTCTGAAAATCAAAGCAATTGGGAAGAAATATTGATGATGAGTAGGCGTTTATTTGTATAATCTATCTACTATTAAATGGGGAGTCCTTGATTCATGTGAAGGACTAAAAATCAAGATGAATACTTTGCGCTCTGAGAAAATCAGCAAACATCTGTACTGGTCGATGTCGATCATTATTTTATGTTTATTGTGTATTTGTATTCCCTTAATTATTGATAGTAGTCAACATTATTTAAAATCAAAACAAACCTATCAGCAGCTTTATGCCTTACAACAGGTCACCGATCTCGCCAATAAAATCTCCCGGGAACGGGCACCTGCCAACAAAGTAATGTCTAGCTCGGTTGAGGAATTTGCCAAACATCAGCAGGAGTTAAGCGATTACCGTCAGGAAGTCGATCAACAGATGCAAATTACGGCTCAGGCACTTGATCAGGTTGGTTTTAATCACCTAAGCCAGCAACTTTTATCTGAATTGAAACCGAGCTTGCAGAATGGACGTCAGCAGGTCGATCTCTATACTCAAATACCTCGCCCGGAACGTACTGCACAGGAAATGGATCAGGCTATTCTCGCCATGTTTACTGCCTGGGATAGCAGCCGTAAAATTCTGAAAGGAGTAGTGATTGCCTCTGCTACGCCATCTGCCCGTTTGGGTAATTACATGAGTGAAATCCTGTTTTTATCTGATCTCAGGGATCAATCGGGTCGGGTAGCGTCAAATGTCATGGCACATGTGACATTTGGAACCCACATTCCAGAGCAAAACATTACCCGTTCCTTACAAGTCCAGCATCAGGTACGCTACCTCTGGGATATCATTGATACGCTACAGCCTGTTCAGGACAAAACTGATGAGTTTATTCGTTTACATCAACGGGTCGGAACTGAATTTATTCAGCAAGGTTTACCGATTGTGGAGCGACTGATTGAAGATAGCCGCCAGCAGCGCCCTTATTATTTAACTGGAACCCAGCTGACTGAAGCTATTGTAGATAAATTTACAACAGTGATTGATTTGCAGAACTATTTACTGCAATACACCAAAGATGTGGCTATTAAGGAAATGCGCCATAGTCTGAATCATTTGATCTGGACGGTGGCCTTATCTGGAATTTCCCTGATTACGGCAATTTTGACCATGATTTTTGCGCGTAAACGCATCTTTATTCCTTTAATTCGGGCACGTAAAATTTTATTTGATTTGTCCACTGGGTCTGAACGGAAGCAAGCCCAATCAAAACTAAAAATAGACCGGCCTACTGAATCCTTATTTACAGCAATTCAAAAACTGCAGCACATGCTGCAAGAGCGTGAAGCATTAGAATTTCGACTGAAAAATATTGCCCATTCCGATTCCCTGACAGGACTGGCTAACCGTTTTGCGCTCGATGAATATATCCGTTTTATGGAAGTGCATCCGACCCAGTTTAAGCGAACCTGCCTGATGATTATTGATATTGATCACTTCAAACAGGTCAATGATCAATATGGGCATATTATTGGTGATCAGGTTATTCAGCTGGTTGCAGAACGCTTAAAAGCCAATGTTCGAGCTTCGGATCTGCTGGTTCGCTATGGCGGTGATGAGTTTCTGGTCCTGATTGAAAATATCGAGATGCAGCATGCTTTCATGCTGGCGAATAAAATCCGGACCGAAGTCGCTGAACATTCTATTCTGACCGCAGCTGATGAAGATATTCATGTATCGGTGAGTATTGGGGTAGCGATTGGTGCAGAGTCATGGATTGCTTTACTGGAACAGGCCGATGAGGCGTTATTTAAGGCCAAAGCGAAAGGACGTAATGTGGTGGCTGAGGTTTAAACCACTTAACTGAATTTTTTAAGCTAAACAGTCTGAAGAGTCATAATTTTATAATTTATATTGTTAAAAAATAAAGTAAATTTCATTGAAGTTTTTAAAAAATATAAAAATTTAGGGGATCTTAAAATGAGTAAAAATTGTATTTTCTGTCAAATGGTAAAAGGGGAATTGCCATGTCATTTAATCGATGAAAATGATGATTTTATGGCGTTTCTTACTATATTTCCCAATACATTGGGCGCAAGCGTAGTGATTCCAAAACAGCATTATTCCAGCTATGCCTTTGAACTGAGTGACCAGGTGCTGACAAATCTGGTTTTATATACCAAGCAGGTAGCCCTAAAATTGGATCGTTATTTTGATGACGTTGGCCGAACAGCAATGGTGTTCGAGGGATTTGGTGTCGATCATGTGCATGCCAAGCTATTTCCAATGCATCAGACTAAAAATACCCATGAAAAATGGCAGCCAATTAATTCTTCAGTCGATAAGTATTTTGATGCTTATGAGGGCTATATTTCATCGCATGATGCTCGAAGGGCGGATGATCAAGCGCTGGCACAATTGGCTGAAAATATTCGCTCAATCGCATAGTCAAAAATAAAAGCCCCCTCTTTTTCAAAGAGGGGCACTCTCTCCTTTTTCAAAGGAGGATTGGAGAGAATAAAATTACTTCAATAACGGCTTTAAGAATTTCCCTGTATGTGAAGCCTTAACTTTCACAACATCTTCCGGAGTACCTTCCGCGATAATCATACCGCCACCCGCACCACCTTCAGGCCCAAGGTCTACCACCCAGTCTGCAGTCTTGATCACATCCAAGTTATGTTCAATCACCACAATGGTATTCCCTTTATTGCGTAGCTCATGCAGGATGTCCAGCAGCTTGGCAATATCATGGAAATGCAGACCAGTGGTTGGCTCATCCAGGACATACAGGGTTTTACCGGTATCCCGTTTGGCCAGCTCACGTGCCAGTTTTACCCGTTGTGCTTCACCACCAGAAAGGGTCGTCGCTGACTGACCTAAACGGATATAGCCCAGACCAACCTGATGCAAGGTTTCCAGACGACGATGAATCACTGGAATCGCATCAAAGAAATGCATGGCATCTTCAACAGTCATCTGTAATACATCAGAAATATTCTTGCCTTTGTAGTTCACTTCCAGCGTTTCACGGTTATAACGCTTGCCATGACAGGCGTCACACGGCACATACATATCCGGCAGAAAGTGCATCGCTACCTTAATCATGCCATCACCTTCACAGGCCTCACAGCGTCCGCCTTTCACGTTAAACGAGAAACGGCCAGCGGTATAACCACGCGCTTTGGCTTCCGGAGTCTGTGAAAACAGTTCACGAATTGGAGTAAACAAACCGGTATAAGTTGCTGGGTTCGAACGTGGCGTACGGCCAATCGGGCTCTGGTCAATATCAACCACTTTATCCAGAAATTGCAGACCATCAATTGAGTCAAACTTCTCGGCAGTCAGCGTGGTTGCACCATTCAGCTGAGTCGCTGCCAGTGGCAACAGAGTCCGGTTAATCAACGTAGATTTACCAGAACCTGAAACACCGGTAACACAAGTCATAATTCCCAATGGAATGGTCATATCGACTTTCTTCAGGTTATGCCCGGCAGCACCCATCAATTTGATCTGTTCTTCCGGTTTCGGTGGCTGAACCCGTTTTTTCGGCACTTCAATTTTCAGTTTGCCAGACAGATATTTACCAGTCAGGGAATCTTTATTTTCAGCGAGTTCCTGATAGGTACCTTCTGCAATCACATGGCCACCATGCACACCGGCACCCGGACCAATATCAATAATATGGTCTGCAGCACGAATTGCATCTTCATCATGTTCGACCACTAAAACAGTATTACCGAGGTCACGTAAACGAATCAGGGTTTGTAACAGGCGATCATTATCACGCTGATGCAGACCAATCGAAGGCTCATCCAGTACATACATCACACCCATGAGGCCGGCACCAATTTGTGAGGCCAGACGGATACGCTGTGCTTCACCACCAGACAGGGTTTCAGCAGAACGGGACAGGCTCAAATAGTTCAGACCGACAGATACTAGGAAATGCAGACGCTCACGGATTTCCTTAAAAATCTTGTCCGCAATTTCACCACGCGCACCTTCCAGATTAATACCTTGATAATAGCTCTCGGCATCGCCAATCGACATGCGAGTAACGTCGGCAATGGTCTTGTCCAGAATTTTCACATTACGTGAGATTTCATTCAGACGTGAACCATCACAAGCATCACAAGCGGCATTGGATAGATACTGCGCCAGATCATCACGCACATAATTGCTTTCAGTTTCGCGGTAACGGCGTTCCAGATGCGGCAAGATACCTTCAAATGGCATCACCCGGTTATGACGACGACCACGTTCATCAATATAGCTCAGGTCAATTTTTTCTTTGCCGGTACCGTAAAGGAATTTCTTCTTGGTGTTGGCATCCAGTTCATTCCAAGGCGTTTCTAGAGAAAAACCGAAATGCTCGGCTACTTTTTGCAGCATGCCATAATAATACGGACGCTGACGATCCCAGCCACGAATCGCACCTTGGCTGATGCTGACTTCCTGATTGGGAATCAGTTTGTCCGCACTGAAATGGCTGCGGGTACCCAGACCATCACAGACCGGGCAGGCACCAAAGGGATTGTTAAATGAAAACAGGCGTGGCTCCAGTTCTGCCACAGCGCGGTCACATTCCGGACAGGAGTGTTTGGCAGAAAATACGCGATCATCATTTTCACCTTTCATCCAGGACAAAATCGCAATATCTCCACCGAGACGCAGCGCAGTTTCAAAACTTTCTGCAATCCGGTTACCGAGATCATCACGCACCTTAAAGCGGTCAACCACGACTTCAATAGTATGTTTTTTCTTTTTGTCCAACTCAGGTGGCGGATCAATTTCCATGATCTCGCCATCGACACGCGCACGCACAAAGCCTTGGCTTTGCAGTTGTTCAAATAGCGCTGTGTACTCACCCTTACGTTCACGCACGACAGGCGCTAGCAATAACAGTGCAGTACCTTCTTCCAGTTCTTTAACCGCATCGACCATTTCAGTTACGGTCTGTGCCACCATAGGCAGGTCGTGTTCCGGACAGTAAGGTGTACCTACGCGTGCATAGAGCAGACGTAAATAGTCATAGATTTCGGTAATGGTACCTACAGTCGAACGCGGGTTATGGCTAGTCGATTTCTGTTCGATAGCAATGGCTGGGCTTAAACCCTCAATCGAATCAACTTCCGGCTTTTCCATTTGCGAAAGGAATTGACGCGCATAGGCAGACAAAGATTCTACATAACGACGTTGACCTTCCGCATATAACGTATCGAATGCCAATGAGGACTTACCTGAACCAGACAGTCCCGTAATCACCACAAACTTGTCGCGTGGAATATCAAGGTTCACATTTTTCAGGTTATGGGTACGTGCACCTCGAATACGGATGTGACTTTGGCTCATGCAATGATCCTAGAAAATTCATCAAAAACCTTTATATGATACCGAATGAAAAATGTTCAAGTGCAAATAAAAGTATTTTAAACGTCAAGTTGTGTCGGATATTGGTCAAAAGATCAGTACTAAAGCAACTGAGTAAAAACGTGGAGTGAATTTGCTTTCTTCAAAACGTCTAATGGATGAAATGTCATACTGTATAATGCAATAAAATTAGCTTCACTTTCCATCATTTATAGTTTTTATAAAATAAAAAAGCCCTGTATTAAACAGGACTCAGTTAATAGAAACTAAAATTAATCATCCAGACCTGGCCACTGGCGCTGTTCATAAGCACTGTCCCAGAACAACCATTCCAGACGTGCTGCATGGGTATAGGCCTGATGCATTTTTTCCAGAGTATCAGCATCGACCCGCGCTGCCACCCGATCCACAGTGGCAATTACATTGCGTACCGCTGTATGAAAATCTTCACCGGCGTAGGTATCAATCCAGGCCTGATAAGGATTATTCGGCGCTGCCTTATCGACAATATCCTTACCCACTTCCGCATAGATCCAGAAACATGGCAAGAGGGCAGCCAGAACTACCGGATAACTTTCCGCCCAAGCCGTTGCCTGTAAATAAGAGGTGTAGTGATGGCAGGCCAGAGTCAAAGGTGTATTTTCGAATTGGGTTTTGCTGATGCCAAAATCCTGCATAAAGCCATCATGCAGGCTACGTTCGACCACAATGGCAGTTTTAGCTGCTTCACTAAACTGGATCACGTCATCTGCTTCAAAAGCTTTGGCTGCACAGACCGCCAGCGCACGACCATAGGCCAGTAAATAATGCGCATCCTGAATTACATAATGACTAAAAGCTTCACGGCTTAATGTTCCCTGCGCCAGTTGCTGGTTAAAAGGCAGCGCCAATGTCTTTTGATAAAGTCCAAGATTACGTTGCCATACGTCTTGAGAGAAACTCATACTGAAATCCTTAGCAGTTGAAGTCAAAACATCCAGCACTATAGCAAAGATGAATCTGTTTAAAAGATCAGCAAATCTGGAAAGCAGAAAATACCTAAAAATGGTTCAGGAAGTGCTTTGGTTTATGCGGCAAAAGTTTCATAATTGGGACAACTTTTAGTCTTAGTATTTCTCTACGTTTAAAGAAATGCATTTAATGAAATTTATCTAAGGTCGATATATATGTTGAAACATTTTGGTTTCTCAATCGTATTTTCGATCGTGTGCCTTGGTTTGTCTGCTTATTGGGGATTTACCCATGGTCCGGAAGCGGGCCTGCAAACCATGTTCACAGCACTAACCATCACCGCTATTCTGGCGATTATGGAAGTGTCGTTGTCGTTTGATAACGCGGTTGTCAATGCATCCGTCCTGCGCGGTTGGGATCATTTCTGGAAAATGATTTTCCTGACGGTCGGGATCCTGGTTGCAGTTTTCGGGATGCGCCTGATTTTCCCGGTGGTCATTGTGGCCGTGACTGCGGATATGGGCTTTATGGAAGTGGTGCAGCTCGCCTTAAATGCACCGAAAGAATATTCGGCCAAACTGATGGCACATCATGCCGAGATTTCTGCCTTTGGTGGTGCTTTCCTGATGCTGGTATTCTTGAACTTCTTCCTGGATGAAGAAAAAGATACCCACTGGTTCCGCATGCTGGAACGCCGTCTGGCACATCTGGCAAACGTTCCGGCGATGTCAGTCTTTATTACCCTGATTGCTTTGTTGATCATGGATTTCCAGGTCGAAGAAGCGAAACGTCTGGATGTTATTCTGGCGGGGATCTGGGGGATCGTGATTTATATCGGGGTACAGGTCCTAAGCCATATGTTAGGTGGGGAACCGGAAGTAGACGAAGAGGGCAACGCCGTTCGTCATGATGCTGAAGGCGTACCGACTGGCGTGGTGAAAGCCGGCTTTGGTGGCTTTCTGTACTTAGAAGTGCTGGACGCCTCTTTCAGTTTTGACGGTGTAATCGGTGCCTTTGCGATTACGTCTGACGTGGTGATCATCATGTTGGGCTTGGCCATCGGTGCGATGTTTGTGCGTTCGATGACCATTTACCTGGTCGATAAAGGCACGCTGGATGCCTATATCTATTTGGAACATGGCGCGCACTATGCGATTGGTGCTCTGGCATTTATCATGCTGGCAAGCAGTACCGGTGTACATATTCCTGAAGTAGTGACCGGTCTGATCGGTGTGGCTTTCATTATCTGGGCAGTCATTGCTTCGATTCAATATACCAAGCGTCAGTTATTAAAAGCAGGCAAATAGTCCTGTGATCACTGAACAGAAGCGTGGCTCCGGCTACGCTTTTTTATTTTTCAGATAGTCCTCATCTTTATTTCAAATAAAATTCATGCATTCCTTTGAGCGGAATGGCCTATAATCTGCACATCAAGATTAACTAACTCGATCGCCAGACTTTATGATGAATGCCTTAGAACGTCGCTCGACCTTTGCCCTGAGCAGTATTTTCGCACTGCGCATGCTGGGGTTGTTTATGATCATCCCTGTATTCTCTGTAGCAGGGCAGTCATATGAATATGCTACGCCTGCACTCATTGGTCTGGCGGTGGGTATTTATGGCCTGACACAGGCCATTTTACAGATTCCGTTTAGCCTGATTGCGGACCGTTATAGCCGTAAGCCACTGGTGGTTTTAGGCTTGTTACTATTCGCTCTAGGTGGTGCGATTGCTGCAATGTCTGACACCATTTATGGCGTGATCATTGGTCGTGCGATTGCCGGTGGTGGGGCAGTTTCAGCAGTGGTAATGGCCTTATTGGCTGATGTGACCCGTGAAGAAAACCGCATGAAAGCCATGGCGGTGATGGGCATGAGTATCGGCCTGTCCTTTGTGGTGGCCTTTACCATGGGGCCGTGGGTGACAGGACTGGTCGGCATTTCTGGTCTGTTCTGGGTGACCACAGTGATGGGACTGGCTGCGATTGCGATGCTATTGATGGTTCCTAAAGTTACCCGTCATCATAAAAATTTTCAGCAAGGTTATCTGGAGCAGCTGAAACAGGTCCTGAAAATGGGGGATCTGAACCGTCTGCATATTTCAGTATTTACCCTGCATTTGCTACTTACAGCGATGTTTATTTATGTGCCATCGCAACTGATTGAAGTTGCTGAACTGCCATTATCGAGCCATGGTTGGGTTTATCTGCCGCTGCTGGTCGTCAGTCTATTCTTTGCTTTTCCGAGCATTGTACTGGCAGAAAAATACCGCAAGATGCGCAGCATTTTCCTGACAGCGATTGGCGGTATTATCCTGGGTCTGCTGATCATGATTTTTGGTTTTGAGTCTAAATATGTGCTGATCGGTGGATTGGGATTATTCTTTATTGCTTTTAATGTCATGGAAGCCTTACTGCCCTCCTGGCTATCCAAAGCAGCCCCGATTCAATCCAAAGCCACTGCGATGGGCGTGAATGCCAGTAGTCAGTTCCTGGGCGCATTCTTTGGCGGGATCATTGGTGGACAATTGTTGTTACTCAACAACACTTCGCTCGGTTGGAGTATTTTATCGGCAATTGCTATAATTTGGCTGCTCATGAGTTTTGGGTTGGCTCAACCACGCTATCTTTCATCGCTCGTGCTTCGTCTGCCAGAGAGTAAACAAACAGATGAATGGACTTCTCAACTTTTGGCGATTCGTGGTATTGAAGAGGTTGTGGTCATGTCTGAACAGCAAGTCGCCTTTGTAAAGGTCGATAAACAGCAGGTTGATGATGTTTCGCGACAACAATTAACGCACTTGTTAGGTAAAGAGGTAGCCATTTAAACATAACTCTTATAAAGTAAAATATAGAAATAAATAGGAAGTGTACGTCTGATGCGTGGTGTTAATAAGGTCATTTTAGTTGGTACTTTAGGTCGAGATCCTGAGACCAAAACTTTCCCAAATGGTGGTTCTCTCACTCAATTCTCTATCGCAACCAGCGATTCATGGACTGATAAAAATACGGGCGAACGTAAAGAGCAAACCGAATGGCACCGTATTGTGCTGCATAACCGTTTAGGTGAAATTGCACAGCAATATCTGCGCAAAGGTTCTAAAGTTTATATCGAAGGTTCATTACGTACCCGTCAATGGACAGATCAAAGCGGTCAAGAACGCTACACAACGGAAATCCGTGGTGAGCAAATGCAAATGCTGGATTCTGGTCGTCCACAAGGCGAGCAAGGCGATAACGGTTTTAACCAGCCACGTTTTAATAACAATAACCAGGGTGGCGGTTATGGCAATAATCCTCAAGGTGGTTATGGCTCAGCGCCTCAGCAAGGCGGTTTTAACAATAATCAGGGCGGTGGTTATGGCAACAATAACCAAAATAACCAGGGTGGTTATGCGCCGAAATCTGCACCTGCTCCAGTAGCAGCACCTGCAGCCGATCTGGATGATGATCTTCCGTTCTAATCCCGACATTAGAAAGGCAAATCATCATCAAAACCCGCCATTTGGCGGGTTTTTCATATCTGGGTTCTTCTATTTTTTCACGGACACCCACATGGTGATCACTGCCCGAAACACGACTTCTTCTGTAGTATCTTTAATTTCTACATTGACCAGATAATCGCTGCCTTCGTTCCATATAAAGTTAGGCTCGGCGGGTGTCGCAATCGCAACTAGGTCAGTGGTGGCTTTTTTGACATATTCGACCTGCATACCCTTGGGAATCCAGCGATGAGTTTTCGAAACGGTTGCATCGGTCATGGTGCCGCCTGCCAGTTCAGCCATGTTACACATGGCAATCGCATGTACAGTGCCTAAATGATTCAGCACGGCACGATGTTTCTTGATGCCCACTGCACAATATCCAGGCTTTAAATCTTCAAATAGTGGAGAAATACTGCCGAAATAGGGTGCTTTTAGACAAAGTAATTTAGAAAAAAGATATTTACCGGCTGGCTTATTTTCTAGGCTTTTCCAGATGTTTAGGGCTTGGCTCATCTATAACTTCCTGTATATTATTTTTAATCAGAATAATATTCTCATACAGAATATTATTCTGTATTGGCGCATCTGACAAAAAACAGACGTCAGGCTGCCAGCCTGCTTTTAAAAATAGAGAGGATTTAATATTAAAGATGCAAAACATGGAATTGCTGGAAAGGATTTTTAAGGGAAGACGGGCTTTACTCAAACGTCAGATTCTGGAATGCGCATTGACAGAATTTCTGTGTACAGGCATTGCTGCGACTACGATTGAAATGATTCGTGATCAGGCCGATACCAGTATCGGGGCGATCTACCATCATTTTAAAAACAAGGAAGGGATCATTGCAGCACTATATATTGCAGCACTTACAGATCAGTCGGAGCAGCGTTTGCAGGCTTTGTCACAAGTTCAGGGTATTGAACGAGGTATACAGGCGGTTATTCAGAGTTATATAGATTGGGTTGTAGCATATCCTGATTTTGCCCGCTTTCTTTATGCCGCGCATCATACAGTTCAAAATAGTGACTTCAAAGAGGAATTGCAGCAGTCGAATCAGCAGCGCAATCAGGAATTAAAACAATGGCTAGCTCAGCAGGCAGATATCAGTCAATTACAAGCTATTCCCTTAGAACTGCTGATGTCACTGATCATTGGACCCACTGAAAGTTATTGCCGGAGCTGGTTATCTGGTCGAGTTCAAACCTCCCCTAAACACTATACAGCAGCCCTGGCAAAATCGACCTGGAAATCTATACAGCATTTTCAAGAAAGTGAATCCACCAAAATCGATTAAACAAATCAGAAAGATAAAAATAAAAGGAATTATAAATCTAAAAAACCGATAGTTTTTATGAAAAGTTACGGTTTTACCTATTGGTGGTTTTTGCGTATTCTTAACTACATCAAATGAACACACACTTTCACGAATAGATAGGAATAGACTTATGAGTTTAATCAATACTGAAGTTAAGCCATTCAACGCAACTGCTTACCACAATGGCCAATTTATTGAAGTGTCTGAGCAAGACATGAAAGGCAAATGGTCTGTAGTATTCTTCTATCCTGCTGACTTCACATTTGTTTGTCCAACAGAATTAGGCGATCTTGCTGATCAGTATGCTGAATTCCAGAAACTGGGCGTAGAAATCTACTCAGTATCTACAGACACGCACTTTACGCATAAAGCTTGGCATGACACGTCTGACGTAATTGGTAAAATCCAGTATCCAATGATTGGCGATCCAACCTGGACTTTGGCGAAAAACTTTGAAGTTCTGATTGAAGCTGATGGTCTGGCGGACCGTGGTACTTTCGTGATCGATCCAGACGGTAAAATCCAGATCGTTGAAATCAACGCGGGCGGTATCGGTCGTGACGCACAAGAACTGCTTCGTAAAGTAAAAGCGGCTCAATATGTACACGCTCACCCAGGTGAAGTATGTCCTGCAAAATGGAAAGAAGGTGAAGCGACTCTTGCTCCTTCAATTGACCTGGTCGGTAAAATCTAATTCGATAACACTTTATCGAAATTGAAAAAACCCAGCCCTCAGCGCTGGGTTTTTTATTATCTACTGCTCATGACTACTTAAATTAACGTCTTATAGCAAAGCTAAAGTTATAAGTAGCTACACAGAAATCTAAGAGTCGAATCGTCTTATATTTGAAATACTGCATTCTAGAAGTACGGTATTGATGACTGCTGATAAAGCATACAATGGCTGCATGTTCATCCTATTGTATATAGGAGTAAAAGATGAAAAAAGTCATTGGTGTCTACCGTAATCAAAACATGCACTGGGTCGGTGACGGCTTCCCGGTGAAAAACCTGTTTTCTTATGATCGTCTGGGGCAGGCCATTAGTCCATTTCTACTGCTGGACTATGCAGCGCCGTATCATTTTGCATCGACTACTGAGCAGCATGGTGTAGGTTCGCATCCGCATCGTGGTTTTGAAACTGTAACCTTGGCTTATCAGGGTGCAGTGACCCACCAGGACTCCAGTGGCGGTGGCGGTACGATACAGACCGGTGATGTGCAGTGGATGACCGCAGGCGCAGGTGTAGTGCATGAAGAATTTCATTCCCCAAATTTTGCTCAAAAGGGTGGCCTGTTTGAAATGGTTCAACTCTGGGTCAATTTGCCAGCTAAAGACAAAATGACCGCGCCACGTTATCAGGCCATTACTGCAGCTGAGATTCCACGGATTGAAATGGATGAAGGCGCAGGACATATTCGGGTGATTGCCGGAGAGTTCGGAGGCCATCATGGGCCAGCACATACCTTTAGTCCGGTAAATGTCTGGGACGGCGAGCTAAAAGCGAAGTATGAAACTACGTTGCATGTGCCTACCGGACATAATGCTTTGCTGGTTGTACTGGCGGGTGAGCAGATGGTAAATGGCAGTCAAAAAGTCCTGGATAGCTCTATTGTCATGTTTGCGCGCGATGATGATCCTGAAATTCAGCTACAGGCCTATCAGGACACTAAATTTCTGCTCTTGACCGGTGAGCCGCTGAATGAACCTATTCAAGGCTATGGCCCATTTGTGATGAATACCAAGGAAGAAATTATTCAGGCATTTCAAGATTTTAATCAGGGTAAATTTGGTGAAATCGCGGTACAGGCCGAATAATACAGTCAGTCTTAAAACAAAGAAGCCTCTGCACAAGCAGAGGCTTTTTTTCTAATGCGCTGGAATTTCTTGTCGTTTTTACGAGTTTCTGGGATAAATTCATTTTGTTTATCTCTATGAATTTATCTCTTTCTTGTGCTGCATATTATAGAGTGTTTTGCGGTCTTTGTAAACCGATGATTAAAAAATCGGTTAATTAAATCATTTGTTTTTTAAAGATTTATTTTTAAATATTTAAATATAATGGCGGTTTAAGTCACTCTATATAAAGACGTTTTTTGCTATTCAAAAAATGTAATTTATTTGTAAAGTTGCGTTAACCTAGACTTACGAAAAAAAAGTATTCTGGAAGATTTTAATAACCTATTTGCTGAAAGCATGGTTCATAATTTCTTTTAGTTTTTCAATGACGGATGATCAGATTGGATATCGCAGTAATTGGTAGTGGCATGGCTGGACTGGCTACTGCCAGAATTCTTCAGGACGCAGGACATCGCATTACTATTTTTGAAGCGCTTCAAGGTCGCGGCATGGACAGTCATAGTCTCGAATTTGAAGGAGGCCTCATTGACGCACCTTTACGTGTGATGAATCCTTATCTGTGGAAAAATACCTTAAGTCTGGCGACTCATCTGGGCATTAAAACTTACCCGGTACGTACCTATATGGCCTGTAGCTGGCTGTTTGAAGACCGGGTAGAAACCTGGCTAACCACATCACGTAGCCGGATCGGTAATATTCCGATTATCAATAACCGCAAAGGCATCCAGCAATATGGCTGGCGTCTGGTTAAAGGTTTGCTGCAACTCAAAACAGCCTTGGCAAAATTCTTTAAATCCAAAAATCAGGACATCAGCCTGGCAGAATTTATCAATCGCAATGAGATTGAAGAAGTGTTCTGGCATGGTGCGGTGATGCCGGTGCTGTATACCATCTGTACCTGTAATCCAAAAACCATTGGTGAATGGCCAGCCAAACCTTTATTGATTTTCCTGCGTCAGCTAACGGATGGTGATGCCTTATTACGTATGCAGGGCGGTACTCCGGCTTTGGTAGACAAGCTGATTGAAGGCATTCACATTGAAAGTGGTGCGCCGATCGTTTCGGTAAAAGAGCAGGGCGACAAAGTACTGGTAGAAAATGCAGCTGGTCTGTCGAAAACCTTTGATCGCGTGGTGGTTGCGACACCAACCAATCATATTGATGAATTCCTGGATCATGAACAGTTTGGCCGTGATATCGAGCTGTTAAAGAAATTCAAATTTGAACAGGGTGAATTGGTCATTCACCGCGATAGCAGCGTGATGCCACCAAAGCGTAAGGACTGGGCTGTACTCAGCTATATGATGGATCGCAAATTTACCCGTCAGCAATTTACGGTTTGGCTGAATGCGGTTGAACCGAGTCTGGTGGGTAAATCACCGGTATTCCAGACCTGGCGTCCTGTGACTGAGATTGATCCGAAAAAAGTGATTTCCTCAGTGACCTTGACCCGTGCGGTAGTGGATGCCAATACTATCGCTCTCAATAAAGAATTACAGCATCGTCATCTGGAAATGAACCGTAAAGTCTTCTACTGCGGTTCGTGGTCATCGGACGGTTTACCAATCTTGGAATCTGCAGTGACTTCTGCCATGAAAATTGCTGCAATTATGGGAGCACCGTTGCCATTTGAAGGACTTAAACCTAAGATCGAGGTAGCACCCCAACTCGGTTATTGATTGATGCAATGGTTTCAGGCACTTTGTCAGCGTCTTCCTCAACACAAATATGCAATTGATGCATCGTTGCTGGGAGATCAGTCACAGTTGCCCTGGAGCAATCTGGGTTATTGGTGGGCAGGGCAGCAGGATTATGTAGCTGCCTGTCAAACTTTGGCCGACCATTTGGCAGAAATGGTCGGTTTAAATTCAAAGGATAAATTGCTGGATCTGGGCTGTGGCCAGGGTGCCAGCCTGTTGCACTGGCAGCAACACTATCAGGTGCAATATCTGGCCGGTGTAGAACTTCAGCCTGCTTGTGTGGCGAATATTCAGCAACATTTACCTGATCTCAATGCCATCTATCCGGCTTCTTTCCTGCGTTTAAAAGACATGCATTTTTCCCAGCGCTTTGATGTGGTGCTATGTCTGGATGCTGCCTATCATAGTTCCGTTCCCGAACTTCTAGATCAGGTACGCAGTGTTTTGAACACCAATGCACGGATTGGCTTTCATCATCTGATCTTGTCTGAAAAATGGAACAGCTTGAATGCGCTGCAAAAGCGTAAATATCAGTTTCTGCTGAAATCCGCCGATGTCAATTTAAAAAACCTGATGTTGAAAAATGAGCTTTATCATTGTCTGGAAAATTTTGAATTTAAGAATATTCAGATTGAAGATCTGTCCGAAGCGGTATTTTCAGGTTTTGCTGATTATGTAACGCAGAATTTAAATTCAAAGGACTTGAAACAGAAAGGCAAAAGACTGGATCAGTTTAAACTTCAGATGACGGCAAAGCTTTGTCGGAAGTTATATCAGGATGGGATCGTGCGATATGTACAGGTGACAGCGCAGGCGATCTGAAGACTAGAGACAAGCTAGATAAAAATACCAAGTCCAGAAACATCAAAGCCTCACTAAAAAGCGAGGCTAAGAAAATGGTGCCGGCACACGGATTCGAACTGTGGACCTACTGATTACAAGTCAGTTGCTCTACCAACTGAGCTATGCCGGCGTTGTGGAGTGCATTTTACAGATTTTTCTTAAGGGCGCAAGCCAAAAAATAACCGTTCAATCTTATAACCAATTTTTTATTGCTGATCATTGAATCATCTTCACTCAGGCATCTACATTTAAATCATGAAATTGCCCATATCAGTGATATGGGCAAGGATAAGGGGTTGATATTTAAAATCTATTATGAGTGAGTTAAAAGGGAATTATCTGCTTTTGAGTATCCGATCCAGGTCTTGTGCGCATTCCTCTAAAGTAAAGGCCATATCAAACTGCATTTGAGGTTTGAGTTCTTGAGCAAGACTTCTCCACTGTTCAATTAATTTTAGGGCTTTTTGAATCTTATGTTTGTTGACGTCTTTGGCAATGGTCGGGGTATAACCACCGCGTTTGGCATTTTTTATCTGTTTCATGTAGTTTGCGCTGTTATTCATGTCCACTCTCCGAATAGCAGTGTTTCCACTTTTTTCTAACCCAAATAAGGAAGACTCAAGCAATAACGTTTTCTATCTTTAGGTTTTTATTCTCCTTTTATCCTGTTTTGATTCCACCATAACATAGCGATGATGACAATGAAATTAAGCTATTTTTATGCCAGTTTTTGTCTCCATCATATAAATAAACTAAAAGAAGAACATAAAGTTAAGAAAGTAATAAAAATGGATATATCATGGTTTTATCCAGAGAATTTATTTCAATATATCCCAGCCTATATCCTTACATCTTTAAATCTATCAAAAGAAAAGGCAAGCAATACTCATCTCAAAAATAACCAGTAAAATGAATTATCCTTTTTCAATTCATCTGTCCAAGATGCTCACTTTTAAGGTTTTAGACTATAAAAAAAGCCCAATATAAAATTGGGCTAGGGCTTAAGGCTCGACTTCTAGCGGATCACCATCTTCAGGACGAAGATGACGTGTGCCATCATCCGCAGGATCTACACTTGATCCATCTTTGGTGATCGGGTTGTACATTTCATCCTCTTTTTTATCGTCAGTGAACTCTTCATCTTCGAAATCCAGAGGCTCGTTATCATCATCAAAATTTAGGGGTTTTTCATCATCTTTCATAGCGATCCATCATTTTTTACCAAGATAGGATCATGCTCGAATATTCCTCAGTGTCATTCAACAGCCATCCGGCATCATTTATGTAACTTGTATAGTTATTCTTTTATTTTTAATCCATTCCCTAATAATTTCGGCAAAAAAAAAGGCTTAAATCCTTTAGGATTAAGCCTTCTAATGCACCTTCTAAGACATCATGTGGCTACATGATAATGAATTTTGGCGGTGAGAGTGAGGAAGCTAGGTTTTATAATTAAGTATTTGAATGTTATAAATATTATTGACTATTTTCCCACAAAAATACCCTCAAACAAAATAATAATTGAGTTTTTTGATCAATTAGGTTGGGGAAATTATAATTAGATACATGATTACTCTTTAGTCCCAAAAGCTTAATTGATCAACGCTGATCATATTACACTACATTTCTGCCATTTCATCAGATATAATTTTTTCTATTGTTTCATAGGTTTGATGAGCTATTTGTTCAGCATGAGGCGTAGCTAAATCTGCTCCAACTTTATTAGGAATATAAAAATTATTATTCATTCTTTCTATAATAGCTTCATTCTCAAAGAATTCATCTGCTGGAAGTCCAGCATCTGCTCCTGAATCATTAATATATTTTCCAGCCAAGTCTAAATACAAACATTTTTTTGATTTTTGAAATGTAATATAGCAATTCGAGATAAGATCTTTAATTCCTATAATTCCACTTTCTTTAAAAGTATCATACACTTGTTTGGACGATGTCTTAATTTCTGCAGGATTAGGTTGTAAGTAATATAATAGTCCAGTTTCGTATGTGGACATCGCTCTTTCATCAGTAACTGTATTGGCTTCATCACTTTCTGCATAAACTTCTTCACTATCATTCATTAACTCTGAATCAGCTAGGCTGTAATCTTCTTCAATTCCTGTCGCCTCTACCGCAGCGGCATCTGCTGCTGCTTCAGCTTCTTCAGCAGCCTCTCTTGCCTCTTCAGCAGCTAGAATTGCTTCTACATCGGATTTATCCGATAAACTCTGCATATATGAGTTTGCTACAATTACAATTATGAAAATCAAAGCTAATGCAATACAAGTACTACCTATTTGTATGAAAACTTTTTTCTTTGAAATTATCCAATTTTTAAATTTTATAAAAGGGGAGAAAATAGAAAAGCTATTTGGGACATCAATGGAGATATTCATTTTGAAACTTTTAGAATCAGCTTCTTGGCTGTTGTCTTTTGAGCCGTTAGTGGAGTTGGTTTTATTTTGCTGTTCAAAAGCTGCTCTTTGAGCTCGCATAAACTCTTCTTGTTCCTTCTTCTTAATATATTCTTCTTGTTGCTGCTTACGTCGGGCTTGTTCTGTAAGAAATTGATCATAATTTTTACGTTTAATTGGATCGATTAAAGTTTCATATGCTTCTCTAATTTTAATCATTATTTCATTTGCATCATTACCTTTATATCGATCTGGATGATATTTTTGAGCCAACCCTTTATATGCAAGCTTAATAATTTCTTCTGGTGCATCTTGAGAAATATGCAATATTTCATATAAATTCATAAATTATTTCTTTCATAAATTAATTTTAATTAAGGCATTAGACCCCCTCTAATGCCTTAAAACTTAATATTCAAATATCCAGCTTCGGTAAAGCCTTCACTATCTCCCTCGTTTCAAAACTGATCATAATCACACGCAAGAACAGTTCAAGCGGGTATAAATTTGAATGACTATGACATTTTTGTCGTCCATTCCTTAGAGAATGAAGGCTGATACCCGCAAATATACCCGCAAAAGTGCGGGTATTCTACTGTTATGCTATGGAGTGTATTAGATAATAAAAAAGGCCTAAACCTTTTAGATTTAAACCTTTTAGGACTGCATACGATTGCATGAGTATAAAATTTGGCGGTGAGAGAGGGATTCGAACCCTCGATACGCTATAAACGTATACACACTTTCCAGGCGTGCTCCTTCAGCCACTCGGACACCTCACCATGGCCGTGGATGATATAGAAAAAAAGCCACTCTGCCAAGCTTGAAACAATTGATTTGCGGAAAAACTTTGAGCGCAGTGTTATGATTCGCAAAAATGCTTGTTAAAAACGAAGACGATATATGCAAAGCACTGCACAGAAAGCAGCTCTCCCGGTAATTACGCTGGCTGCGCTTGGGGTTGTTTTTGGAGATATTGGAACCAGTCCATTGTATGCACTACGCCAATGTTTTCTGACGTCGCACCTTGCCATTAGTGAAGCTTCGGTGTTGGGCATTTTGTCCTTGATCTTCTGGTGCATCATGCTGACGGTGAGCTTCAAATACGTCACCATTATCATGCGTGCCGATAACAACGGTGAGGGCGGGATCATGTCCTTGCTGGCTCTCAACTTGCGAACCACACGTATTTCTGATGACAAGAAAATTTACCTGATTGCGCTCGGCTTTATTGGGGCATCGCTGTTTTTTGGTGACGGGATCATTACCCCGGCGATTTCCGTATTATCTGCAATTGAAGGGCTGAGTATTGCCACACCTGTGTTTAATCAATGGTTAGAGCCTTTATCGATCGGGATTATTGCGGGACTCTTTCTGGTACAACGTCATGGCACTGGAACCATGGGCAAATTTTTTGGTCCGTTGACTTTACTGTGGTTCCTGTCAATTGGTGGTTTCGGTTTGTGGAGTATTATCCAGACCCCGACAGTACTGGCCATGGTGAATCCATACTGGGCCTATCATTTTGTGGTCGATCAGCCTTTTGTAGCCTTCTTGACCATGGGGGCCGTAATTCTGACCATGACCGGAGGTGAAGCCATTTATGCCGATATGGGGCATTTTGGTCGTCTGCCGATTCGTCTGGCCTGGTTTATTATTGTGTTACCCTGTTTGTTACTGAATTATGCTGGGCAGGGCGCGTTGTTGCTGCGCCGTCCTGAAGCACTGGAAAATCCTTTCTATATGCTGCTTCCGGAATGGGGCTTATATCCAATGATTGGTCTGGCAACAGCAGCTGCTGTGATTGCTTCACAGGCGGTCATTACCGGGGTATTCTCCATGGTGAATCAGGCCATTCAACTGCGCTATTTACCGCGTCTGAGCGTAAAACATACCTCAGCCGAAGAGCGTGGCCAGATTTATCTGCCCTTCATTAACTGGATGCTGTTTATTTCCGTAGTGATTCTGATTTTACTCTTTGAAAATAGCGCCCGCTTAGCGAGTGCTTATGGGGTCGCAGTCACCATGACTATGCTGTGTGGTACCATTTTAATCAGCATTCTGGCTTATGGTTTCTGGCGCTGGCCAATCTGGAAAGTAGTGTTATTTGCCACACCATTCCTGATGCTGGATCTGGTTTTTGTAGCCTCAACTTCTTTAAAAATTGCATCAGGTGGCTGGGTGCCGATCCTGCTCGGGGCGGCATTATTTACGATTCTGATGACCTGGAAAGATGGTCGTGCACTGGTCTTGAACCGTCTGGAAAAAGATGCGCTACCAATTGACCTGTTTATTAAGAGTATCTCAATTGGGGGAGGCACCAAGTTTGTGCCGGGTGAAGCGATTTTCCTGACCGGAACTCCGACCATTGTGCCGCATGCGATGTTGCACAATATCAAGCACAACAAGGTGCTACATGAGCGCAATATTCTAGTGACGGTTATTACCCGGGATATTCCTTTTGTAGGCGATGAAGAACGCATCAAACTGGAAAAACTCAGTGAACATTTTTATCGAGTCACGATGTATTACGGGTTTAAGGATCAGCCAAATATCCCGGAAGCATTGCAACATGCGTATGCAGAATGGGGCTTTGAATATGACCTGATGCAGATCAGTTTCTTTATCTCCCGGGAACGGATTATGCATACGGTGGGAGAGGGAATGGCACCCTGGCGGGAAAAACTGTTTGTTTCCATGCAGCGTAATACCAGTCCGGTCAGCGACTTCTACCAGATCCCGACCAACCGGGTGGTTGAACTGGGTAGCCAGATCGAGATGTAAAAATAGAAAAACCAGAGCTAGGCTCTGGTTTTTTTAGGGGAGAGAAATTTAGAAAGCTTTATAACAAATTATTGTTCTGTTGCTTCTGTCTCAACCGGCATTTCAGGGGCGGCGTTTAAAGGTGCATCTACCGCAGGATCAGCTTCAGCTTCTACTGCAATTTCAGTTTGCTCAGTCATCGCAGCCGCTTCAGGTGCAGCAGCTTGCTGTTCTTCAAGAGCTGATTGCTCTACAGCTTCACCCATAGTCATTTCCTGTTCTGTAGCAGGGGCTGCTGGTTCAGACTCAAGATTGGCTGGAGCTGGATTGGTATCCGGCATTTCTGGTTGTGCAACAGGTGCATCAGGCATGCCTGGTGTTGGCATTGGCTGATTTGGCATTGATTGTTGTGGCTGCTGGCCTGGCTGAGCAGGTGCAGACATTGGCTGGTTTACCAGACGGATCTGTCCAGAGTTCACCAGGCTTTCCAGTGAGGCTTGCTGACCATTTACAGTGGTACTAATTTTAGCTTTAGATAAGCTTTCAAGTGTTTCACCCGCTTGTACAGGAGGCTCAGCGAATGCGCCGGCACTGATCACACTTGTAAATATTCCGAGACCTAATAACTTAGATAGTTTGGAATTCATAAATTAACTCCATTGCTAATAATTGTACGTAATTTGAGTAGTCAAATAGCTTTGCACACTCAAGACGAGGTCACAATCAAAGCTACTTAAAGGTTAAAAAACCGCGCTGAAAGCTCACTAAAAAAACGACACTTTGTTACAAGATTTAAGAATATAGGGGTAGATTGTGTAATTATTAGGCAAATAAAGAGGGTAAGATATACTTCATATACATGGCTTGTTAAGCTCGCAAAACCCCCGATTTTGATCTTAAAAGCACGTGTAGCATGGCAAAGAAGCAGCGTAAGTCGAAGAATTCAGTTTTTCAGTTTTTTAATGAAAATAGCGTGAAAGTGATCTTGGCAATGGTCGCTTCCGGGAGTTTTGCGATTGCGTTTGGCCAGGAAAAAATCAGTCAGTGGATTTCTCTGCCTTCTACATCGAATTCGAGCTGTCTGGAACAGTTTTACCGGGACATCCCGCCTTACTTAATGAAAGACAGCCTGAAAAAAGACAGTTATTCACTGTGTTTTAATGGCTTTAATGTGGGTTATTCTGGGGTATCCAAAACGCCACTATGGGTGGCGGAGGCCTTAACACCGAAGCGTCTGAGCCAGAAAATTCCACGTGAAGACAATTTCCATGAAGAAACACGACTGAGTGCTGCTCATCGCGCGACTTTGGCTGACTATCGTGGTTCAGGCTATGACCGTGGCCATATGGCACCAAATGCAGATATGCCAAATAATGCTGCACAGTCTGACAGTTTCTCGCTGGCCAATATGGTCCCGCAGGCACCAAAGAACAATCAGCAGGTCTGGCGCGAGCTGGAAGAAGCGACCCGAGCAATTGTGACCAAGCAGAAGCAGGACGTGTATGTAGTGACCGGGCCAGTCTTTGCTGCCAAAAAGCTGAAAACTATTGGCAAGGGTGTAATTGTACCAACTGCCGTGTATAAAGCGATCTACATGCCGAAAACTGGTGCCATTGGTGCCTACTATGCACCTAATGATAATTCGCTCAAGGTTCGCATTGTCAGTGTCTGCTATCTGGAAGAGCAACTTGGCATTAACCTATTTCCTCAGTTAACTGAAGAACAGAAACGTAATACCTATCATCTGCCGTTAACTGCAAATGCCGTGAAGGCCAACCAGAAAATTGCCTATTCGAATTGGGATGCAGAAAGCCAGTGTGCTGAAGACGTGCCAAAAGAAGATCTGGAAAAACTGCAGCGTGAGTTCAAACCGTCGGCTTCAAGTTCGGCCAGTACAAGCAATACCAGCTCATCAGTTAATAAGAACGGGATCGATCATGATACCCAGGACACGATTGTTAAACAGCTGATTGAGGCCTTACTGCAATACATCCTACAGCTGCTGAAATAGTGAAAAGGAGCTTGCTGTAAAAAGCAGGCTTCAGGTAGCATGCTGAAGACAGGTGAGTAAAAATAATAAAACAGAGTAGAAATTAATGTTTAAAGCATTTGAAAATGGAACCGAATCGCATGCGATTCATGATCTGACAGTTGAGAATGATCTGGACTGTGTCAGTCTGTATGGCAATCTGCAAATTACTAAAGACCAGGCTGGTCTCAAGGCGGCCAAAGTTTTGCAGGCACTGTTAAATGATATTGTGCAGCAACTCGAAGAAACACCGGATCTGCCAGAAAAAATTGAACGCAATGATGCAGATGAAATTGAAAATCCATTTTTATAGAAATTTCTTAAATCACTATTCCGGCTAGAAAAAAGCTTCTTTAATGAGGAGCTTTTTTATTTTATTCAAATTTTTAAATCTGATATGGGACATTAATCTCTGCAGTAGCAGGATAGTCCAGAAATTTTTCCTGCACCTGGGTTTCCAGGTATTCTGAGCGCCATTGTTGTGGGGTCTGAGCCGTCCACTGCTTGAAGGCACGCTGAAATGCGCTCTGCTCAGAATAGCCAAGCAGCATGCTGATTTCCTGCAGACTCAGATGAGGATCTTTCAGATATTGCATGGCCATCATGCAGCGGATTTCCTGCATACGCTGCTGATAGGTCTGGCCCTGTTTTTGCAGGTAACGTTGTAGCTGACGTACAGAAAAATTCATCTGTTTGGCGATATGTTCAATCTGGAACATATTTTTCTGCAGACCCACCAGAATCGCCTGTTGCAAGCGTTGATCAATCTGGGTGGAGTTCGGGAGTTTTTCCAGCACCGCTTCTGCCTGTTGCATCAGTAATTTCTGTAAGGTCTGATCGCCTTTCTTTAAAGGCGTAGACATTTCACTCACAGGAATCAATACCTGGTTTCTGGCCTGTCCAAAACGGACCTTGCAGCGGAAATACTGTTCATAGACCGCAATATTTTTATTGACCGGATGCTGAAAATGGACTTCATGCAGATGCAGTTGATGCTGCTCCAGAATGCTTGAGCGAATAAATTCAGTCATGAGCGCGATAGCAATCTCGTCTGTGAGTTGCGTACTCACTTTAAACGGAATCTCGCTCCAGGAAATGGACAGGTAATCTCGATCCAGACTGACCTGTAAAGGACTGCCATCATAGATCAGGCGATGATAGTCATGATAACGCATAAAGGCTTCGCCCAGCGTTTCACTGGATAATGCCAGATAGCCAATAATACCCAGATGTTTGGCCTGCACCAGTTGCGCGATTTCCAGGCCGAGTGCCGGCCGCTGCAACTCCTGGTCCAGCTGGCTGAGCAGATCGCGCCAGAGAATATAATCAAAACGCTCCAGGTTCTGGATCGCAAATAATTTCTTGGGGATGTCCAGTTGTTTGAGCTGGTAATAGTCCAAAAGCAAATGTCCTAAACCACCATATACCGAACCGACATAATCTTGGGGAACGTGCATTTTTTAATTCTTTTGTTCTGTCGTTTTTTGTCAATGATATTGAAATTATCGGTCAATATCTAGCCCTTTGTTTGACCTATAGTGTAAACAAACAGGGAGGAAAAGATCATGTGGAAAGGCTTTCTAGCAGGACTGGTCGTAGCCAATGGCTTTGAATGGTTTGCGCATAAATATGTGCTGCATGGTACGCATCGAGCAGGGCAGACGCGTTATAGCCCAGTGCCGGACAGCATGCGTTCACATTGGGAACATCATCGTGAAGTTCGCAAGACCAGATTTTCTGATTATGCCTATGTGGAAGGTTTGAAAAACTGGCGAATCCGCAATGAAATCGGTTCACTGGCCGTCGCAGCAAGCGTATTCGGGCTGGCTTTTTATCCCTTGTCCAAAGGTATGTTTTTGGCCACGCTGTATAGTGCAGGCAATTATTTTTATATGCATCGGCGGGCACATCTGGAGCCAGAATGGGCCAGAAAAAAAATTCCCTGGCATTATGATCACCATATGAATAGTAACCAAGACGCCAACTGGTGTGTAACCAAGCCCTGGTTTGATTATTTAATGGGAACCCGGGTGATTTCCTCAGCAGATTTACAGGAGAAAAATCCCCTTGGTATTGTCTTGCCGGAACAGATCTCTATGCGCTTAACCCACTTAACCCAGCGTTATTTCCCGGCTAAATGGGCTAAAGATCGTGATTAAATAACTTAAAATTCGAGTAATCTGCCACATAAAATGTTAACCATTTCTCACTTTGGTTAACCCTGTCGTGATTTGTCAATAAATTCTGCATATATTGTCAATATTGCGCTCAGGATTTCACCTATATTTGCGTCTGTTGATGATTGAAAGTCTTATCAACCTGCATACAGATTGAGTTATATTGTAAATGTCAAAGATACCAAGTGCTGTAGTTCTTCTTGGTTTTTATAGGGAGTCGCAAGACTCCTTTTTTTTGTCCAGAATTTAAATGATTTCTAAGAATAATACATAAAAAAAGAGCGTGATATTCACGCTCTTTTTCATTTGAAGGCTGTCGTTTAAAGACGCATTTCAATACCTTGAGCAGCTAGATAAGCCTTGGCCTCAGGAATGGTATGCTGGCCAAAGTGGAAAATAGAGGCGGCAAGTACTGCATCGGCACCACCATGGATAATCCCGTCAGCCAGATGCTGCAAGTTGCCTACGCCACCTGAAGCAATCGTTGGCACAGTGACGCGGTCATTGATGGCGCGCATGAGGGGAATGTCATAACCTGCTTTGGTGCCATCGGCATCCATGGAAGTAATTAACAGTTCACCTGCGCCATAGCTGGCCATTTTCTCTGCCCATTCCAGTGCATCAATACCAGTCGGTTTGCGTCCGCCGTGGGTAAAGATTTCCCATTTATTCTCGCCAGTTTTTTTGGCATCAATCGCTACTACGATACATTGCGCACCAAAACGCTGTGAGGCTTCCTGTACAAACTCAGGGTTGAAGACTGCTGCCGAGTTGATGCTGACTTTATCCGCACCTGCATTTAATAGTAGACGAATATCTTCGACTTTACGCACGCCGCCGCCTACGGTAAGCGGTACGAATACAGATTCAGCCATACGCTCAACGGTACGGTAAGTGGTGTCGCGTCCATGATGTGTAGCGGTAATATCAAGGAAAGTAATTTCATCGGCACCTTGTTCATTATAACGGCGTGCCACTTCTACCGGGTCACCCGCATCACGAATATCAAGGAACTGAACACCCTTGACTACGCGACCGTTGTCGACGTCCAGACAAGGAATAATACGTTTAGCTAGCATAAATTTTTCCAATTATTACAGCCGATTATGAAACTCACCCACGCAAGCGCTACACCTTGGTAGATGGAAACGGTATTCTAGCAAAAATATGTAAGTTTTTTCGCAGGTTTTCTATGTCGGTTTATACCACTTTGACTTTAAAGGAAGTTCAGGATTTCGCAGCACCTTATGGACTTGAGGTGATTGATCTGATTCCCATTCAAGGAGGTATCCAGAATACAAACTATTTTCTGGTCTGTGAAAACCAGCAATATGTGCTGACCGTTTTTGAAGATATGGATGAACAGGCCGCCGGAGAACTGGTGCCGGTCTTGCAGCATCTGGGGCAGGCAGGTCTGGCCGTACCGGTGCCTTTATCCCATTCAGGCAAAGCCATTCATACGCTAAAAAATAAGCCGGCACAAATTGCACCACGCATGATGGGCGAGCATCCGATGCCATCTACCGTTGCGCAGGCGGAAGCGATTGCCATTGCTCAGGCCAAAATGCATGTCGCACTGAAAGATTTTAAACTTGAGCGCGCCTTTGTCCGTGACCATGCCTACTGGTATAACGTAGCACAGGAAATTAAACCGAGTCTGAACGCAGCAGATAAAGTCTTACTGGGTAAACTTCTGGGCCTGTATGAAGCTTTAACCGCAGTATATCCGGATCGTCCACGTGGCTTTATCCATTCGGATCTGTTCCGTGACAATACCCTGTTTGAGGGTGACCAACTGAAAGGTATTCTGGACTTTTACGAGCTGAATAAAGATGAATTCCTGTTTGATATTGCAATTACTTTAAATGACTTCTGTACCAATTATCCGGAAGTTACTTTAAATGAAGAAAAGGCCAATGCCTTTTTAAAAGCCTATGAAACTGTGCGTCCATTGACTGAGGATGAAAAATCATGTCTGGAGCTTTACCTGGCAATGGCTGCGGGCCGTTTCTGGATGATGCGTTTACAGGTGGCACAGAAAAATGCTGCTGAAGGCCGCACCGGTGAAGATATTCTGCAAAAAAATCCGGAAGAGATGCGTAACATGCTGATTGAACGTTTAAAATTTGTGACAGCTTAAATTAAAAATAAACAGGAACAGGCAAAATGCGCGATCAGGGACGTTTGGTAGAATGGTTTGATGACAAAGGCTATGGCTTTATTCAGCCCAATGATCCGGCCAAAGATCGCGTGTTTTTGCATATCAAGGATTTTGCCCGTCCCGGTCCACGGCCAATTGTTGGTTGTGCGCTAGATTATCTGGTGATTCTGGACGAGCAGGGCCGTTATCGTGCCCAGCAGGTTATGTACCTGAAAGCATCACAAACCAAAACGGCAAAAGTAAAAACTAAAATATCAGGCCGAAATCAGCAAGAAAAACTGCAACCGATGCAAATTGCCTCTGTTGCCTATATTTTGGTACTGGCGGGACTCAGTTTAGCTGGCTTGTTGAGTGGAATGGTCCTGTTACTGGTGAGCCTGATGAATGTCCTCAGTTACTGGCTATATGCCCAGGATAAGGAAGCGGCACAACTGGGCAATCGCCGTATTCCAGAAAATACCCTGCATCTGGTGGCATTTCTAGGAGGGTGGCCGGCAGCCTGGCTGGCACAGCAAAAATTACGTCATAAAACACAAAAACAACCCTTCCGGCAAATTTATTTTTGTACTATAGCTTTTAACATCATTTTGATTATATGGCTGATTTCTCCCTTTAACAGCCTGAATATCTAGAAACAACCACAGGAGCGTAGATGAACTATTCAATTGATAAAGACTCAAATCGCACGCTAACCCTGATTCTTTATATCTTATATATCGTGGCCATTTTTAGTGGTGGCTTGCTGGCAGTGATTGCACTGATTATTAACTATGTGAAGCGCTCGGATGTACGAGGCTCGATTTTTGAAAGCCACTTTACCTGGCAAATCCGCAGTTTCTGGTGGTATCTATTCTGGAATATTGTAGCCTTTGTGCCGTTCCTATTCCTGTTCTTTACCCATGAAGATCCGGACCTGTTTGCAGGGGTTGCTTTTGGTGCATCCACTTTCTGTCTGGTTGTGGTCTTTGTTTCCTGGATCTGGATTGTCTATCGCGCGATTCGCGGCATTATGCGTCTGAATGACAATCGACCGATGTATACCAAATAAGATTAGCTATATTTATTTCTCTAGATAAAAAACTCCCCCCTTTTCTAAGAGGGGGAGCTCATGACCTTAGGAAAGATCTTCCTTCAATTCTTCTATTTTTTCTTTTCTGAAAAACTTTGGTTTCCATTCGCTGGCAATCACCCCAAGTACCACCATCAATCCGCCTAGAAGTGCCAGCGCAGGCAAACGTTCTCCCGCCATACGTCCAAATAAACTTGCCCAGATCGGTTCACCGGCATAAATGATCGCAGCTTGAGAAGGATCTACCATTTCCTGCGCCCAGTTCATCACTAGCTGAATACAGGCACTGGCAATACCGAGACCGACCAAAATACCTGCCAGATGCCAATGGAAGTCAGGTAACTGTGATTCACCCAGCATCGGTGCCATCAGAAAACAAAATAACGAGGCAAAAATGAGTTGTAGCACGGTGACACGCCGAGTATTCACCTTCGGAGCAAAATGACTGATAAAAATAATCTCAAGCGCAATGGCAATCGAGCCGAGCAAAGTCAAAGCCTGACCAAAATTCAGCTGAATGGCACCAAAGCCATTACCGGTTAAAAAGACCAAGCCAAGAAAGGCAAACAGGGCACCGACCCAGGTCATAAAATGTGGTTTCTTACGAAATAGCAGCCACAGCATTAGAGGCACTAAGGGAACATATAGCGCAGTCAAAAAGGCCGATTCACTGCTACTAATCGTTTGCAAGCCCACCGTTTGTGTTCCATAACCGATCGCAATCACAGCCCCAATGATGGCACCCGCTGCCACTTCTTTAAGCGTCATGCCTTTCAAGTGCTTCAGCGACAGCAGAGTTACGGCAATTGCCGCTGCTGCAAAACGTAATCCGACAAAGATCACCGGACTACTAAAATTCAGACCATATTGTACGGTGATAAAACTGCCACCCCAGATAATCGTAATCAGGATCAGAGCAAGTTGAGGAACTTTCGTCCTCCAGGTAGAGGATGTTTGGGAAACAGATGTCGACATGGGAGAGAGGATCAAAAAATTGAACAATAAAAAAAGAGGTCCACAGACCTCTTTTTCAGCAGACGCTATTATAGCGCTTCTTGTTCATCCAGCAATAATTGTGCTTCACGTAGATTTAAAGTGCCTTCATAGATCGCACGACCGGTAATCGCACCTAAAATGCCAGGCTGATCTTTCAGGTTACGCACGTCATCCATATTGGTTACACCACCTGAAGCAATTACAGGCAGACCTGAATATTGTGCCAGATGTACAGTTTGCTCAATGTTGACACCCTGCATCATGCCATCACGGGCAATATCGGTATAAACAATACTAGACACGCCTGCATCCGCAAAACGTTTTGCCAGATCAGTCGCTTTTACATCAGTCACATTCGCCCAGCCATCAGTTGCTACCATGCCGTTCATGGCATCGATACCCACAATAATGTGGCCTGCAAATTTTTTGCATGCTTCTTCTACAAATTCAGGATTTTGCACTGCTTTTGTACCAATAATCACAAAAGATACGCCTGCTTCCAGATAATGCTCAATGGTTTCCAGCGAGCGGATCCCGCCACCAATCTGGATAGGCAATTCTGGCTGTGATTTGGCAATGGCTTCTACCACTGGCTTATGAATCGGTGTACCTGCGAAAGCACCATTTAAATCTACTAAATGCAAGCGGCGAGCGCCTTCATTTACCCAATGCTGTGCTGTTGCCACTGGATCGTCAGAAAATACGGTATCGTCTTCCATACGACCTTGTTTTAAACGGACACATTTGCCATCTTTCAGGTCAATTGCAGGGATGATCAGCATGCTTTCGCTCCTTGCTCAATCTTTAGAATGAATTTCAGTGAGTTCATCTTAGCAAATAAAGTCGAAATTTCTAACTCTTAAACGGTATGAAAAAAGAAAACCTGTCTGAAGATATGCTGGAGTGACAGGATTTTATTCTTCAATTTTTTTATTCTTTGCAATACTCCTGATGGAGTCTGATATCAAAATGATATTTCATTAGAAAACTTATCTTTTGTTCGTTCAAATTTTTGAATGCGGGCGAATTTTCAATTTTAGTGAAGTATTGGGAACTTCCTTGGGGCCCAAGCCACGGTGCAGCAATTCTTCAAAAACCAGTAAAGGTGCATAGGCATCTGCAGCCGCATATTCAATCTGTGCCTGACTGAGATGTTTTTTCGCCCAGTTCGATGTCGTAACCCGTTTCGATTTAGGAAAATTCACCTGAAATAGCAAAGCCATCGCATTTTTTAATCCAAGAGGATTTTTAATGCCGAACGCACCAAAGCACTTTGACAGTTCAATGACACTGTTCAGCTCAATGCCTCTTTTACGGAAAAGATGCGCATCATTTTTCAGGCCAAAACCAACTTTAATCTGGTCTCGATTGGCAAAAATCGGTTTCAGAAAATCCCAAATGGCAGCATTCATCTGAAACAGGTAGGCCTTTTCCAGAGTGGCCAGCTGAATCAGATGCGGACCAGTGGACACTTCACCAACCTTGAAGGTCGGTTTAGACTCAGTATCCAGACCAAAGACTGCGATCTGCCCAAGTTCTTCGCGTAGAGCTTCACATTGCTGAATGCTGTTAATCACCACAATATTTTCAGGCGCGATATTTTGAAAAGGTGGAAAAGTCGCTATTGCCTCTTTACTCGGCAGAATATCATTAAGTTGGGTATCCATGATTAAAGCATCTTCCATTGATGAATATTCAGGTTGAATAGAGCATACCTTAGAGAAGGAAGCTTGGATGTGAATTATTTTTCAAAAATAAAATTTTAAGCTGTAGCCCATAAAAAAGCCCGCATGATGCGAGCTTTTTGAATGTATTGGATTAGATATTCCAATCCACAAAGTTTTTTAGCAATTGAAGGCCTGCAGTATGGCTCTTTTCCGGATGGAACTGGGTCGCAAACAGGTTGTCTTTATGCAGGGCAGTACAGAAATCAATACCATAGTTACAGGTCGCTGCCACGATGCTTGGATCTTGTGGTTCCACATAGTAACTGTGCACGAAATAGAAACGTGCATCCTGAGCAATGTCTTTCCACATTGGATGGCTTGGATCGGCCTGATGTACCTGGTTCCAGCCCATATGCGGTACTTTTAAACCTGCCATTTCCGGGAAGTGTTTGACTTCACCGGCAAAAATGCCCAGTGCATCCGCACCGCCATTTTCTTCGGAACGTTGCATCAGGGCCTGCATACCGACACAGATGGCCAATACCGGTTTGTTGAACACGGCATTACGTACGACTTCATCAATTCCAGCTTCATGCATGCCTTGCATACAGTCACGCATTGCACCTACACCCGGAAAAACGATTTTGTCGGCTTGGGCGATCAGTTTTGGATCATTGGTTACATCTACCGTTGCACCGACGTGTTCAAGTGCTTTGGCTGCTGAGTGTAGGTTTCCCATGCCATAGTCAAGAAGGGCAATACGGGTCATTACAAGGTACCTTTGGTTGAAGCAACAGTATTCGCAGCACGTGGATCAACTTCACATGCCATACGCAGTGCACGGGCAAACGCCTTAAATACACTTTCGATCTGGTGGTGACTGTTTTTACCTTTCAGGTTATCAATGTGTACAGTCATCAGCGAGTGGTTGACAAAGCCCTGGAAGAACTCAGAGAATAGGTCTACATCAAAACGGCCAATCATGGCGCGGGTAAATGGAATGTCCATAAACAGACCCGGACGGCCAGACAGATCCACCACGACACGGCTTAAAGATTCATCAAGCGGCGCATAGAAGTGTCCATAACGGCGTAGGCCCTTTTTATCACCCAAAGCCTGAGCGAACGCTTGACCTAAGGTAATACCACAGTCTTCTACGGTATGATGGTCATCAATTTCCAGATCTCCATCACAATGAATATCAATATCAAACAGACCATGTCGCTTGATTTGATCAATCATATGATCTAAAAATGGAATACCAGTGTTTAAAGTGCCTTGACCAGTACCATCGAGGTTCAAACGAACTCGAATTTTGGTTTCGTTGGTATTTCTTACCACTTCACTGATACGATCTGTCATAGACACGTTCCTCAAATACGTCAAAATGATTGATGTAGAAAATATTTTCGCCGTGACGACGTCACCGCATATTAGATTGCTCAGGAGGGTTTATCAATGCCTATTACCGTACATGCTTATACTTCTCTAGAAAACGACGAAGTGCGCAGCCAGCTTGAGCGACTGTATGACACTAGCCCTGAATTTAGTGATGGGGCAGATGCCATTGAACATCTAGAGCAAAACCTTGCACAGTATACCTTACTTTATACCGCAGAATTTAACACCAAAATCATCGGCGCCATCTGGTGCACGGGACAAGGCGAAAGCCGAACCCTGGAAAATATTGTGGTGCATCCGGCCAACCGTGGACGCGGGGTTGCAGAAAGGCTGGTGAGTGAGGCATGCCGTATGGAAGAGGAAAAAGGAGTAAAAGCATTCGTACCGGGATGCGGAGCCATTCACCGTTGTCTGGCAAATCTTGAAAAAATTTAGATACAGATAAATTCCAAGCAGCCTTCGGGCTGCTTTTTTTGTAAATACCGGATTCAATTTGTTTTATTAGTCAGGTATTTGCTGAGAATAGTGAAAATATTGCTGTATAAGCATGTAAATCGATGGAAAAGTAAACATTTGATGATTTTTATACGTTATGTACTTGACGATTAAGAGCTGAAACTGTTTAATACGCGACATCGGCGTGATAGCTCAGTTGGTAGAGCAACGGATTGAAAATCCGTGTGTCCCCAGTTCGATCCTGGGTCTCGCCACCATATTCAAAACGATTTTAAAGTTTTCAATCCCTGATCCCATCAGGGATTTTTTTTAGGCCAAAATTCAGACACTCAATCTTTTTTTTCATAATTTCGATTGACTAATGTGTCTAGATACGGCTTAATACACCGCATCGGCGTGATAGCTCAGTTGGTAGAGCAACGGATTGAAAATCCGTGTGTCCCCAGTTCGATCCTGGGTCTCGCCACCATATTCGAAAAAACCTCAAACAATGTTTGAGGTTTTTTTTCGCCTGTGATTTTTGATTCAGCCTAAGAATTAACTTGTTTTGCCATTCATCTGAGCAGGAATGAGTTCTCAAAATAATCAAGGTAATCTAATAGATAATTAAATACAGACTTTAGCAACCGATAAAGGCACTCAGGTTGTGAAATTTGAAGTAGGGGGAAAGCCCATGAATAGTCTAAAAACATCTTTATTTGGGATTCTGTTAGGTACATTGAGCATAGCAGTACATGCAGAAGAACAGAAACCGGTACTTACCTTACCGACGATGACCATTATGGCTGAACCTGAAATGAGTAATGAGACTGGCTATGTCCCGTTTATTGAGAATGAAGCCAATCGTCTTGCCTTGCAGCATCAGGTAATCCGGGGAACTAAGGATGCAGAAAATTTTATGGTCAATCCAAATGTGCTGGCAAACCTCGATATTAAGCCGACTCAAGCTCCAGATTTGAGTTTACTGTCACCTGCACTGCAACAGTATGTGATGACCATTGCCCAGGGCTTACAATCTGGTGATCCAACCCAGGGGCTATATACACTGCTGGAGAATGTCGGGATCGATCGTAGCAGCAGCTTGCAACCAGGACGCGGTCTTCAACTACAGATTAATCTGGACAAGGTGAATCTGGGCTTATTAGAAAACTACAACAATCCATCTCCTGTAGCGCAATTTCCAAGATCTCCTTAAAGGATGAGCCAGTAATGCAAATCAATCCCCATATTGGGGATTTTTGCTTTTTTAAATCTAACTTCTGAATAATTCATATTTTTTAGGAGCTTTGCTCCTGATTTGCTGGTTGGCTTTATGAGGGTGTAATGGATTCGATTGACCGTTTATCAAACTTAACAATAAGAAGCTGTATTACTTGTAAGATTTAATCTGACGCTTTCCCTTTTCCAACCGAGGGGTAATAAGATGAATCTCCTAAAATCCATTCAAAGCTTGGGCCTGATGCTGACCTGTACTGCTTTTACTCTCCCTGTACTGAGTCATGCAGCTCCTGCTCATTCTGAAGCAACGGTACTTCCCACCTTAACTGTCATGGCAGAGCCTGAAATGCGGGCTGTAACTGAAATCACGCCTTATCAGGAAGGTGCCAGCCAGCGTAAGGCTTTGCAGATGCGCCTGATGAAAATTGAACGCGATATCCAGGCTTATAGTGTCGATGGTGATGTCGTTGCAAATATTGACATGGGGGCAGCAGCGCCTAATCCAGATCTGGACAGTCTGCCTACTGTGTTCCGGGAATATGTACTGGCAGTAGCGCAAGGCTTGCAGTCCTCAGATCCAAGAAACGGAATCTATGTGATTTTGCAACCTTTCGGTATTGACCGGAATGCAACCAATGTCCAGATCGTCCGGGAACAGTTTGATCCGAATCGGCTTGAGCTCAGTCTGCCTTTTGGTTCACGCTAGCACACAATCCGATGGGCCAGGCTGATCAGGTCAGTCAGTTTCGGTATAGCCAGATCACGTCATGAAGAAAGGGTGGGTTAAAAACTTATTTCCTTTCTTCAGGCTTTTTACTGGATTCATTTTTTCAGTATTGAGGAAGCACGTTCACAAATGTGAAAAGCTCTATGTCTTGAATTATGCTGGAAAAATAAGCATAGTGTAAAAAATCAACAAGATCTGGATGACAGACCTGGAGCGTGTAGATGCCCCGTGTTTTTATGATTATCGCTGGAGTGGTACTGGCAATTTTGATCTGGTTATTTTATCAAAATTCTGTAGAGCAGAAACAGCAGGCCGATTTGCAAGAATATGAAACGGTACTGGAAGAAAAAACTGGATCTATTTTGCAACAGGCACAGGATTGGTCTAAACCGATTCAGATTGATCTGGAAGATGATCGTCTGGATGGGGATTATGCCGTGATGGCCCAATTTATTCTGGGTCAGATGCGTGATCGTGCCGAGGCTCGCAATCAGTATTTACGTGACCTCAAAGCAGCGGACTGGGATCGTTTTCTGGACATTGACCGTTTAGCCAAAGATCAAGCCCAAGACTATAAAGAAACCGAAGCCATGCTGAAGCGTGTGCATGAAATTGTCGATGGTTATGAACAGACAATTCAACAGCGGGCAACCCAGCAGTTAGAGCAGGTGAAACAGCTGGACATTAAAAACCGCTATCGTCAGCAGCTGGCAGATAATCTGAAAGCCAATCAGCAGCAGGATAATGCCCATGCAATTTTTGAAATTGAAAAACAGAGTCTGGCCAAAGCAGACCAGCTATTTCTGGTGCTGAAAAACAATAAATGGGAAAAGAAAAACCAGACCTTTATGTTCTATGAAGATGCACCCTTAAAGCAATTCAATAAGCTGTATCAGGAAATAGTGCAGCTCAATCAGCAAATGACTCAAGTGGATCAGCAGGCACTTAAAGAGGCAGAGAACAAACTCTAAGTATAAGGATCTTATGATTTCTTATCTCTAAATGACATGATGTTTTTCTGTCAGAATTAGTCTTGTTGCATTGCTTACATCAAAGATGTGCCAGTTCTCATTGGTAAGAGAACCAGCTATGCTTAAGAAAAATGAATATCCAGAAGCATGCTTGCAGACGGAAAGCGAGAATAGGGAGCACAATCTTTTATGCAACAATTGAAATGTTATAAAGAATTTCCGGTCTGGATGCAGCAAGCTATCCCACAAGGGTTCAAGCAGCCACACAATACCAAAGCAGGCACTTGGGCAAAGCTGACTGTGCTCAAAGGTGAGCTGCATTTTGCCATGCTGGATCCGTCAGGTCATATACAGTCTGAACATGTATTTACGCCAGAGCAGCAACCACCGTTCATTGAGCCACAGGCATGGCATAAGATTATTTCTGCCAGTGAAGATGCAGAATGTCAGCTGCGTTTTTACTGCAAACCTGAGGATTACTTTAACAAGAAATATCAGCTAAGCCCGACCCATTCGGAAATTCTGGCAGCTATGCCGTATTTAAAGGGTGGTCGTGCGCTGGATGTCGGTTGTGGTTCAGGCCGCAATTCGTTGTATTTGAGTCAGAACAGTTTTGAAGTCGACGCCTGGGATGTGAATGAAAATAGTCTACAGACCTTAAGACAGATCATTCAGAATGAAGAAATCGGGAATATTCAGGTTCAGCAACGGGATTTAAATCTTGACCCCAGTATTCAGGGTCAATATGACTTCATTTGCTGTACAGTGGTGATGATGTTCCTGCAGGCCGATACCATTCCACCACTTATTGCACAGATGCAGCAGGCGACAGTGCCGGGCGGTTATAACCTGATTGTCTGTGCGATGGATACCGATGATATTCCGGTACAGCCAGACTTTCCGTTTAGTTTTAAGCCGGGACAGCTTAGTGCCTATTATGAAGGCTGGAATCTGGTGAAATATAATGAAAATGTCGGTGAATTACACCGAGTAGATGAGCAGGGCAACCGGATCAAGCAGCATTTTGCGACCATGCTAGCCCGAAAGGTCTAATAAGAGATTTATAGGTCTTTATATTTTTGACTTTAAATCTGAAAGAGCCAAAAAACAAAAAAAAGATGTCACTCGGACATCTTTTTTTATGGATTTAAAATATCTTAAGCAGATTTTTTAAACCAAGAGAACCAGCCTTTTTTCTCGGCTTTTACAGCTGCTTCGGCAGGTGCTGCTTTTACTGCTTCTGCTGGTTGAGCTGCTGCAGCTTTTACTTCTTCAGCTTTTGCTACAGTTGCTTCTTTTACTTCAGCAGTTTTTACAGCTGCATCAGTTTTCACGGCTTCTACTTTAGAATCCGCTACTTTTTTCATATCTGCAGGTGCAGCTTTTGCAGCTTCTACTTTTTGAGCCGCTTCAGTTTTTGCTGCTTCTTTAGTTTGAGCAGCTTGTTGTTGAGTTGCTTCTACTTTAGCGACAGCCGCTTGTTTCTCAGCAGTAGCTTTGGCAGCAGAGTCTTGTGCTTTAACAGTCGCAGTCGCTACTTTTGCTTGTGCAGGCGCAGTTGCTTGTTGAGCAGTTTGAGCGGCAACAGTTTTTGCTTGTTCTTTCATTGCAGCAACAGGAGAAACTGTTGCAGAAGCCATAGCAGAAGCTGAAGTTGCAACGATTGCAGTTGCTAGAAGTGTTTTAAGCATTTTCATGCATAACCCCATAAATAAAGGAGAGAAATGTGGGGTTATGATACGCCTGTCAAATATAAGTGGCTGATGGATAAGTTTTTATTGGTTGAATATTCAACTAAATTTACAAAGGGATAACATTCTTTTAAATAAAAAACCCTGTTATTAAACAGGGTTTTTTATTTATTTCTATTTTAAAGACCCAAAGGTTTTAGCATATTTGGTGTCGTTACGCTAACTGGGCCGGTCTGATAAAGTTTTCCATCGAATTTTTGATGCTTAGACCATAAAATTTGTTTCTTATCCAAATCAACATAAGAAAGTACATAGTATTGGCCTTCTGTAGGTACTGGATCATCTGCTACAACTACACCCATTGTTAAAACTGCGAAAGCAGCTGTGCCGGCAATATTACCAATCCGTTTTCCTAAAGAAGGCTGTTGTCCTAAGACCTGGATGACCAGAACCTTAGATGTGCCTAACACAGGCTTGAGATGGTCAGTTAGGCGATCTGTAATATCAATATCTACAGGTTGATAGTTATTGCTTAACGCATAACGCCCATGGCTGGCTTTAAAACTCTTTTGAAGCAGCAGTTGGATACTTGCACCATCCAGATCAGTAATTGCAGGTTGGTTGGCTGCCAAAACAGGATAAGTGCCTAAATATTCAGGTTGCGACTCTAAAGTATTACGTTTTTTATAAGTCTGAATGGTACGCTTTTCAAAGAAACCGCAATGTGTTGGCTGGAAGGTTTTGGTCACTTGAACCGCATTCTGGTTTAACTGTTTTACCAATGATTGAGATATTGCTTCGGCAGTACGATTAGATTGATCCAGTAAAATATGACTGTCACCAAGTTCTTTACGTAGTAGGCAGGCATCTGTCAAGATAGCCACAGGTTGGGTTTTAAATTCTTTTTGAATTCTTGCAAAGTAATCAGATTGTGGTGCTTTTGGTGTGCTGGCACATCCTACCAAGCTTAGACTCAGAACTGTAAATGCTAAATATTTTTTCATAATTATTTTAAATTTATATTTAATATTCAACTTTATCATAAATAAGGCTATGTGTATTTTACAAAACTTTGAATGATAGTTCGCAATAAAGAAACCCCGCAATAAGCGGGGTTTTCTGTCTCGAATTATTTAAGAATTAAACACGTTCGATCACTGTTGCAATACCTTGACCTAGGCCGATACACATCGTCGCAAGACCGATTTGCGTATCTTGTTGCTCCATTACGTTTAGCAATGTCGTCGTGATACGCGCGCCAGAACAACCAAGCGGGTGACCCAACGCAATCGCGCCACCGTTATGGTTCACGATGTCTTGCTTGTCATAAATGCCTAAGCCTTTAAGAACAGACAGACCTTGTGCAGCAAAAGCTTCGTTTAACTCAACAGTTTGCATATCTTCAATGGTCAGACCAGCACGTTTCAATGCTTTTTGAGTTGCTGGAACAGGGCCATAACCCATGATCGCAGCGTCACAACCTGCAACCGCCATAGAGCGAATCACAGCACGTGGTTTCAAACCAAGCGCTTGAGCACGTTCAGCAGACATTAACAGCATTGCAGATGCACCGTCAGACAATGCTGAAGATGTTGCAGCAGTCACTGTCCCGCCTTTAGGGTCAAATACTGGACGTAAAGCACGGAAAGTTTCGATGTTGGCATCCGGACGGATCACTTCATCGATATCGCACAGAACTTTATAACCGTCAGCATTATGACCTTCAATGCCTACGATCTCGTTCTGGAACAGACCATTTTCAGTCGCAGCCCAGGCACGGCGGTGAGATTCAACACCAAACGCATCCTGTTCTTCACGAGTAATGCCGTTCATGCGACCTAGCATTTCAGCAGTCAGGCCCATCATATTTGATGCTTTTGCGTAGTGCTTAGATGCAGCAGGGTTCAGGTCGATGCCGTGCATCATACCTACGTGGCCCATATGCTCTACACCACCGATGATGAAGATATCACCCTGGTTAGTCGCAATCTGTGCAGCCGCAGTGTGGATTGCCTGCATAGAAGAACCACACAGACGGTTAACCGTTTGACCTGCAACAGTCTTAGGAAGGTCAGCTAACAATGCGATGTTACGCGCAATGTTCATCCCTTGTTCCAGAGTCTGGTTCACACAGCCCCAGATCACATCTTCGACTTCATTCGGGTCGAATTCGTTACGAATCATCAACGCACGGATAAGTTCAGCTGACATGCTGTCGGCACGTACATTGCGGAACATACCGTTTTTCGATTTGCCCATGGCAGTACGTACGCCATCAACAATCACAACGTCACGTGGATTTAAAGTAGCCATTCACGTCACTCCTTAACCGTAGAATTTTTTGTTGTTAGCAGCCATGTCGCGCAATGATTGCGGCGCTTCATAAGCCTTACCTAAGTGCGCGTATTTGTCGCAAAGTGCAACATACTCAGCTACACCAGTTTGGTCGATATAACGGCATGGACCACCACGGAATGGAGGGAAGCCTACACCCATGATCATCGCCATATCTGCTTCAGCCGGAGTTGCAACAATGTTGTCTTCCAGGCAACGAACAGTTTCGTTACAGAAAGCCAGCATCATACGGTCAATGATCTCTTGAGGATCAAATTCACGTTTTTCAGCAGTTGCAACAGATGCCACAAGCTCGTATGCAGTTGGATCAACCACTTTGGCTTTTTTGCCTTTACGGTCAAGTTCGTATTTGTAGAAACCAACATCATTCTTTTGACCCAGACGGTTGTTTTCGTACATCACTTGGATTGAACCTTTGAAATCAGGTTTCATACGATCCGGGAAGCCTTCAGCCATGACTTCTGCACCGTGAACGCCAGTATCGATACCGACCACGTCCATCAGGTAAGCAGGGCCCATAGGCCAGCCGAATTTTTCCATCACTTTGTCGATTTGCTGGAAGTCAGCACCATCTTTCAGTAACAGGTCAAATGCACCGAAGTAAGGGAACAGTACGCGGTTTACCAGGAAGCCCGGGCAGTCATTCACTACGATTGGTGTTTTACCCATTTTCTGAGCAAGAACAACAGTCGTTGCAATCGCTTCAGCAGAAGTCTTCTCACCACGAATCACTTCCACCAATGGCATCATGTGTACCGGGTTAAAGAAGTGCATACCCACGAAGTTCTCTGGACGTTCCAGATTTTCAGCCAGACGCGTGATTGAAATCGTAGAGGTGTTTGACGCAATGATCGTGTTTTCACGTACTTTAGATTCAGTTTCTTTCAGTACGATGCCTTTCACTTTCGGGTTTTCGGTTACCGCTTCGATCACGATATCCACTTCTTTAAACTCGTCATAGCTTAAAGTAGGACGGATGCGAGCAAGGGTTTCACCCATTTGCGCCGGCTTCATCTTCTTGCGTTCAACCTGCTTGGTCAGCAGTTTGTTTGCTTCAGACATACCCAGTGCAAGTTGCTGGTTACCGATGTCTTTCATGATGATTGGAGTGCCTTTGCTTGCCGCCTGGTAAGCAATACCACCACCCATGATCCCTGCGCCTAGAACGGCAGCCTGGTTCACTGGATGTGCACCTTGTTCATATTTCTTAGAAGTTTTCTTCACCACCTGGTCGTTCAGGAACAGACCGATTAACGCACCTGCTTGTGGAGTTACCGCAGCTTTCGCAAAGCCTTGAGCTTCAACTTTTAACGCTTCATCGCGGTGTAAGCTTGCACCTGCCTGAAGGGAATCAAGCAATAGTTTTGGCGCTGGGTATTGAGCAGGGTTTGCTTTTGCAAGAACCGCACCTTTCGCCGTATTGAACGCCATCATTTGCTCAAGCATGTTCAGCTTGATTGGATCCAGTTTTTCCTGGCGTTTTGTTTGCCAGTCTAAACGACCGTGAATTGCCTGTTTCAACAGGTCAATCGCAGCATCTTTCAGTTTGTCTGCAGCCACAACCGCATCAACAGCACCATCTTTCAGTGCAGCAGCCGGTTTTTTCGGAGTAGCCATGGCCATCCATTCAACTGCATTGTCGATACCGATCAGACGGCTTAAACGAACCGTACCACCGAAACCAGGGAAGATACCAAGTTTGATTTCAGGCAGGCCGACTTGCGCCTGTTCTGACATCACACGGTAGTCACAGACTAAGCACATCTCGAAACCGCCACCTAGTGCCATACCGTTAATCGCGGCAACTTTAGGAATGTCCAGGTCTTCGAAGCTGTTAAAAATTTCATGAACTGGTAGTGCCCAGTCAACAATTGCCTGTTCGCCTTGAGCAAAGTTATCGCCGAATTCAGTAATGTCAGCACCTACAATAAATGTAGACTTGCCTGAAGTCACGATTAAACCCTGAATGTCAGCAGCGGAAACTGCGTCAATCGCAGCCTTGAAATCTTCAATCGTTGCACGGTTGAATTTGTTAACCGACTCACCTTGTAAGTCAAAGCGGAATTCTGCAATTCCGTCCTCAAGCATTTGGACGGTAATGGCATTGCCAGCGTGGATCATGCCCTGATCTCCTTTATTTTGGAGGACTTCTAAGTTGATGTTGTGAAGCAAGCGCGCATTTCCCGCGCACTTTTTTACTTCGCTAATCTTACGATAACTATATCCAAAAAGAACAACACAAGTTGTATCAAGCCGTGACGCAAGGGTCATCAATTTTCATCGCTCAATCAAGGTGTTGTCATGTCCGGAATACAGTGAACCGTTATCGCAGTGTAATGAAGTTATTGTTTTAATTTCACTTTTTTATTGCTGTCGCGCTGTTTTTATAACGTAAATTGACCAGATAGGGAATGTTTGCTGTGTGGTGTTTTGGTCAAAATAGTCAATTGAGATTCAAATTATTCGATACGGATGTAAGAAAATGTATGCAACGCTGTGTTCTACAAGCGGGTAGGGAGAGCAAAAGCAGCTTTGTTATAATGCGGCCCAGATGTGACTTTTTTATTTTTCCCCGTTCTTTTTTAGGGCTAGGATTTTTTGGGTATTGATATGCTTAAGTGGATTATTTTGGCCATCTTTGTCATCTCAGCGTTATATATTCAGCGACGTGGCACAGTTCGGCATTCTTTTTATCGCCAGTTTTTTGACCATTCGACCCTGTTTGCACCGATCAATTTTCTGATGTACGCCTTTTCACGCGTACCGAATCAGCCTTATATCGATACGCAGCATTTTAAAGACCTAAAAGTGCTGGATGAAAACTGGGAAATGATTCGTGACGAAGCACAGGCACTCTATCAGAAAGGCGGGATCAAGGCTTCGAGCAAATATGATGACCTGGGGTTTAACTCATTTTTTAAGACTGGCTGGAAACGCTTCTATTTAAAATGGTATGACTCGGCGCATCCCTCTGCAGCAGAACTCTGCCCAAAAACTACCGCCTTGCTCAAAACTTTGCCTACCATTAAAGCGGCCATGTTTACCGAGCTGGCACCCGATAGCCGTTTGGTCCGTCATCGTGACCCTTATGCCGGTTCATTGCGTTATCACTTGGGCTTAATGACCCCGAATGATGACCGCTGCTTTATCGATGTCGATGGTCAGCGTTATTCCTGGCGCGACGGCGAGAGCGTGGTATTTGATGAAACCTATATTCATTATGCCGAAAACAAGACTGACCAGAACCGGATCATTTTCTTTGCTGATGTCGAGCGACCTTTAAAAACCCGCTGGATGGAACGCTTCAATCACTGGTTTGGTAAAAAAGTGATGACAGCAGCCAGTTCACCGAATGAGGTTGGGGATCAGACTGGTGGCTTAAACAAAGTCTTTGGTTATGTCTATCAACTCCGGGTAAAAGCCAAAGCTTTAAAAGCACAGAACCGCCAGCTGTACTATTTCCTGAAATGGTTCCTGATGCTGGGTATTTTCTTCCTGATCTTTATTCGTCCTTATCTGTTTGCCTAAGCTGCAACATAAAAAATAAAGCGCCCACATGGGCGTTTTTTATTACTTGCAGAGATTCACCACATCATTCTGATTTTGTGTAAGATAAAACAAAATAGGGGGAAGATGATGCGTGTATTTCGTTCCAAAAAAGACTGGTGGCTGCTGGCATTTTTGATCTGTATGAGTGGTTTGTTATTGCAATTATTACTGACCATGCAGGCCAAAGGGACGATGGCTCAATATCCGGTGCATACCGCAGTCTATATACTCACAATCCTCTTGGTCTGGTGGCCGGTCTGGAGTACCCGTTATATCGTCCAGGATGGGCAATTGACCATTAAAAGCCTATGGCTGACCTGGCAAATTCCGCTCAGCTCAATTCAGAATATCCAGCCTACAGATCATTCAGAAATTGCACCTGCTTTGTCTTTCAAGCGTTTAAAAGTCAGCTATACATTGGCAGATCAGCAAAAATATATCCTGATTTCACCTAAAGACCCGGATGCATTGATTCAGGCGATTCAAGCACATCAAACAGTTTAATTGGAATCGGAGGCTTGAGGCTGAACTAGCAATTGACCATTAATGCAGTCCAGATGGAGTTGCAGTTGTTCTGGATGGTTCAGGAAATAAATCGCTAAGATCGGTTCCAGTTCAGTCCGTATTTTTCGGCCCAGATGACGGGCGCCATAACGGATGTCATGACCCTGAAAAAAATGGGCCTTGGCTGCATCAGTGAGGTGAATCTGTCGTTTCTGATGTTGCAGACGTTGATTTAATTTATCCAGCTCAATCTCAACCAGTCGTGGCAGGGCATCATTTTGGACAGCCTGATAGTGCAAGGTACGGTCAATCCGGTTTAAAAATTCAGGATCGAACTTGCGCTGCATGACTTTTTCAATAATCTGCTGGGTCGGTACTTTTTTCAGACATAGTTGCTGCATTTTTTGCGGCAGATAGCTGAGCTTTTCCAGATATTGTTGCGCGGCTTGTGCACCGACATTACTGGTCATAAAAATCATGCAATTACGAAAATCGATGGTTTTGGTACCAGCAGTCAACGTCAGTCGACCAGTATCCAGTACATTCATCAGACCACGAATCACTTCAGTACTGGCTTTTTCCAGTTCATCAAACAGCATGATGCCGGGACGGGTATGGCTTCCGGCAATAGCGGTTTCATCAAACAGGCTATGGCCTTCTTTAGAGCCCACATAACCCGGAGGCGCGCCAGTCAGGGCAGCTGCATAATGTTCCTGCGCCAAAGTATTCATATCAATCCGGCAGAAAGCATCAGGACGGCCATAAATTGCTTCGGCAATCAGATGCACGGTCTCGGTTTTGCCGACACCGGTCGGGCCAAGCATTAAGGTAACCGAAAGCGGATGTTCAGGACTGGAAAAGTCAGCCTTGACCACATGCAGCATTTTTTCAATTTCATTTAAGGCGGCATCCTGACCGATGATCCGTTCCCGTAGCAACTGCATCACAGCCAGAGGTTCAAAATGAAAACGCGGTTTCCCAATTAAACGGTCACGCTCAGACTGGCTATGGCTAGAAGTGGCAGGTTGCACAACATGAATACCGGATTGGGAACTTGTCATCTTGGATCATCTCGAGATTGAACCTGTCGAGCATAGCAAAGTTAGTTCAGGCGACTTATAGCTTTTAGCAATCAGACCATATTGGGTTGCTTATAAATACGGCGGTCTGGGCATAACCTGTTTCACTTTCGATGACAGTTCGGGTGAATTTTGTGTCATCGCTTGAAAATGACACATTAAACATCACATATATCTGCATATTGCAGGTGAAAAATAGGTTTTAGGTGAACGAGAACGCACGCCCTCATATTGAAAAAATCTTGGCCAATATGACCACCTTACCCGGGGTCTACCGGATGTATGGCAAAGATGGCGAACTCTTATATGTGGGAAAAGCCAAGAACCTGAAAAATCGGGTATCTAGTTATTTTGTCAAAACCCTTGATCATCCCAAGACTCAAGCTTTGGTGGCACGGATTTATGACATTCAGACCTTGGTGGTGCGTTCAGAAACTGAAGCTTTATTGCTAGAGCAAAACCTGATCAAGCTGCATCGTCCACCGTATAACATCATGCTGCGTGATGACAAATCCTATGTCTATATTTTTGTCTCTGCAGACAAGCCCTATCCGCGGATTGCCAGCGGTCGTGGCAAGGGCAAACATCAGGTCGGCAAGTTCTTTGGACCTTATCCGAGTGCTTACAATGCCCGCGATACTTTGGTTATTCTGCAAAAATTATTCAATGTACGTTCCTGTGAGAATGGTTTCTTTGCCAATCGTACTCGACCTTGTTTGCAATATCAGATCAAGCGCTGTTCCGGCCCTTGTGTCGGCCTGATTTCACCTGAGGATTATCAGGAAGATATCAATAATTCGATTCGCTTCCTGCAAGGCGATACCAAAGAGTTGAATCAGGAACTGATTGCCAAGATGGAAGCAGCCGCAGAAAATCTGGAATTTGAAAAGGCGGTATTTTATCGTGACCGGATGGCATTACTGCGTGATGTACAGGCCCAGCAGGCGATTTATAAAGTCAAAGGTGAGGCAGATATTCTGGCGATTGCCTACCAGGCAGGAGTAACTTGTGTGCAGATCATGCATGTGCGTAATGGCAAGATGCTCGGCGGTAAAGGCTATTTTCCGGATATGCTGAGTGACGATCTGGGACAAATGCTCTCGGATTTTATTGCCAACTTCTACTTCCAGGTTGCCGATGAAATTCCTTCTGAACTGATCGTAAATATTGAAATGCCAGATCGGAAGGAGCTGGAAGCCGCACTTTCTCAACATTTTGACAAGAAAATTCAGATCAAATCCAAAGTTCGGGAAACCCGTGCCGAATGGCTGGAACTTGCACAGATGAATGTGCAACATGCCATTCAGGGCAAGCTGGCCAATCACTTTGAGCTGAATGAACGTTTCCATCAGTTAGAGGAGGTCGTAGGACGGCCGGTAGATCGGATTGAGTGTTTCGATATCTCGCATACCATGGGTGAAGATACGGTTGCTTCTTGCGTAGTCTTTGATAGTGGAGGCGCGCGCAAACGCGATTATCGCCAGTTTTCTATCAATGATATTCAGGCGGGTGATGACTATGCCGCGATGCGTCAGGCCTTAACCCGTCGTTATAAAAAAGCCATGCTGCCAGATTTGCTGCTGATTGACGGTGGTAAAGGGCAATTGCATATGGCGATGGAAGTCATGCAGGAACTTGGGCTGGATGCCTTTATGGTCGGTGTGTCTAAAGGCGAAGGGCGTAAGCCGGGTCTGGAAACCCTGCATTTTACCGATGGCAGCAAGATCCAGCTTCCAGAAGATCATAAGGCCCTGCATCTGATCCAGCAGGTACGTGATGAAGCTCACCGTTTTGCCATTACCCGCCATCGGGCCAAACGCGATAAAAAACGGGGTTCATCCGTATTGGAAGTGATCCCAGGATTAGGGCCGAAGCGCCGTCGTGATTTATTGACCCATTTTGGTGGGATTCAGGGTGTGCTTAAAGCTTCAGAAAAAGACCTGCAACTGGTGCCAGGTCTGGGTTCTGTGATGGCCCGGATGATTTATAAAGTTCTGCATGAGTAATTGTTTTATATCAATTACAAGTGCAAAAATGCACATTGACCTTCGAGTCAAAGGTCATTTCTATTCATAGATTTTTCCAGCAATATATCGGTTCATCAGACAAAGTTGAAGGATCGATATGTCGTTGCAAGCACTGTACGCACAAATTGCGCAGCAAGAATGGATTGAAATGCCGCCAGGCTGGGGACAAGGAAGAACCATCTACGGTGGACTTGCAGCTGCAGTCATGATGCAAAAAGCCGTGGTAATAATCAATGATCCTACTAAACGTTTGCTGAGTACCAGTGTGACTTTTGTTGGCCCGGTACAGGAAGGCAAAGCACGCCTAACTGCGGAAATTCTGCGTGAAGGCAAATCGGTCACTACCATCGAAGTGCGTCTATGGCAGGATGAGGCTGTTCAGAGCATTCTGATTGCCAGTTTCGGCGTAGCGCGCGATTCTAGCATTCAGGTACATCAGGAAATCCAGGCTCCGGATTATGCTCCTCCTGAAACCCTGTTCCAGATTCCTGCACAGTTCAAGCTTCCAAAGTGTTTTGATCATTTTGAACTCAGATGGGCGGATTTGAATCTGCCGTGCAGTTCAAGTGTACGTCCTGATTTTGAAGGCTGGTGCCGCTTCCATCCAGATCAACATTCTGACCGTGAATTTCAGTTAGCTGACCTGATGGCCATTTTTGACATCTGGCCACCTGGGGTGTTACCGATGTTTCAGACACTGGCCCCAGCGAGCAGCCTGACCTGGACTGTAACCTATGTGCATCCAGTGCAGCATCAGCTACATGATTGGTTTAAATATAAAGTGATTACAGACCATGCGGCTGACGGTTATTCAACAGAACATGCCTATCTGTGGGATGCAGAAAATCGGCTGATTGCGATGGCCAGACAGACAGTGACGGTGTTTGCCTAGTGACACTTCAAGTCAATTCGTATAAAGTGAAGCGTATTAATGATGGATTAAACCTCGAAAAAAGTGTGCATTTTCATCGTACATGAGGGGAACAATTGGCGGTGTCTATGACTACAGGTCGTATCCTGAATATTCCAAATATCTTGACCTTGGCTCGTATTATCCTGATTCCGGTTTTTTTATTGGTCGCATATTGGCCACCGGCAATGGGATTTAATGAAACCAGTCCTGATGTGACGCGGCATATTATCTTAACGACAATTTTTGTAGTGGCTGCAGTCACTGACTGGTTTGATGGTTATCTGGCGCGTACTCTGAATCAGACGTCTGCTTTTGGTCGTTTTTTGGATCCAGTTGCAGACAAGTTGATGGTCGCTGCTGCGCTTATTGTCTTAGTGCAATGGCAACCTTCGATCTCGATGGCTTTTGCAGCGATTGTGATTATTTCACGGGAAATTACAGTTTCAGCTTTACGTGAATGGATGGCTGAACTCGGTGCGCGTACCAGTGTGGCGGTGTCGACAGTGGGTAAATACAAAACCGCGTTCCAGATGATCGCAATTACGGTTTTCCTGCTGAACTGGCCACCGCTAGAAATGCTGGCTTATGCTTTGCTATATACAGCTGTGGTACTGACCTTATGGTCAATGTTTATTTATCTAAAAGCAGCCTGGCCATATCTGAAACAGCCTTAATCAATAAAAGCTCCTTAAAGGGGCTTTTTTTTATAGCTGAAATAGGAAATATAAAAATAGCAGGCAAAAAAATACCCAGCCTTTGGGGGAAGAACTGGGATGAAATCGGGGGTATTTCTCAGTTATTATTATAGTTATTCAAAGATATCTCATCTTCTTGCTGGTTATTATAGGGAGCACCTTCCACAAAATCATGTGGTTTCTTGTAGCTGAATGTTGTGTTTTGTGAGAGCAATGTATACAGAATTTACAATTGATTATTTTGATACAAATCTGATTGCTTTTCAGTAAGATAATGGCTGCTTAAATTTAAAAAACACGGTAGGAAAATGACAGGTTTTGAGCCTGTTTTTTAGGTCAATAATTTTCGATTTCATGAAAGTTAAAATAGTTTTTAGAGTGCTTTTAAGAGAAATAGAGTATCTATAGAAAAAGAATATCCGAGGAGTCTCTTGTCAGGTATTTAACTCATGATCTGATGAAGAAGTAATTTTCAAATTAAAAAGGGAATTCTTTTTATAGGTTACTTTTTTATAGCATTCGAAGTGATACCTTTCGCTTAATTTACGTAAGAGAAAAGCTTGAGCTTAGATAAAAAAATTTCCATGTAAGGAGTTTTTTTATTCTATGAACTTATAGCTGCTTGTCTTGTGTAAAAAACAAAAAGAGTAGGGCTTTAAACTAAAAGGGGAATCTTTCATAGATTTCCTTTTTGACAAGTAAAATTATGCGCTTGTCTTGCTTAGTTAAAACGCAGTTTAGCTCTTGCAGTATTCATAAAAAAAAGAGCCTTTTCAGGCTCCTTTTTGACATTTGAAACTACGCGCTTCGCTTGTCTTGCGGCGTGGCGGAGCAGTGCTTTTGATATAAGAAAAGCCCCGTTTATGGAGCTTTTCAAATGTTGACCTACGCGCACCTTCGGTGCTTGTCTTGAAGAAAAATAAGGCAGCGCCTTATTTTTCTTCAGGCTTTAGACCTTCAGCTTTTTCCAATGATTCATCATTGTTAAAGAACTTCTCGCGTTGCTCTTCAAGGAACTTTTTCGCATCCGGTTCAAACACGTTTAAACGCTTTTCATTGATCAGCGTGGTCTGGTGTTTCAGCCATTCTTGCCAAGCCTGTTTAGATATCGTATCAAACAGTTCCTGACCCTTTGCACCCGGGAATGGTGCAAAGTCTAAACCTTCCATTTCTTGTTGATACTTACGGCAAAAAACTTGTCGAGACATATCAATACTCCAATTTAAAGCGAAAGCAATTAAGCGTAAAGTTTCTCTAGGCGAGCATGCGCACGTTCGATCGCAGCTTCAACCTGTGCAGGTGCAGTGCCACCGATGTGATTACGTGCATTCACAGATGCTTCTAAAGTCAGAGCTTTTTCAAATACATCTGCTTGAATCAGATCAGAGAACTGTTGCAGTTGCTCAAGTGTCAGTTCAGACAGGTCTTTACCTTCCTGTACACCCAGAGCTACCGCTTTACCCACAATTTCGTGTGCATCACGGAATGCTACGCCATTTTTTACCAGATAATCTGCCAGGTCAGTGGCCGTTGAGAAGCCACGAAGTGCTGCTTCACGCATAATTTCGATGTTTGGTACAAGCGCAGGAATCATATCCGCAAATGCCATTAATGAACCACGGACGGTATCGATCGCATCAAATAATGGTTCTTTGTCTTCCTGGTTATCTTTGTTGTAAGCAAGCGGTTGACCTTTCATTAGGGTCAACAAGCTCATCAGATCACCATATACACGGCCAGTTTTACCACGGATCAGTTCAGGTACATCCGGGTTTTTCTTCTGCGGCATAATAGATGAACCAGTACAGAAACGGTCTGGAATATTTACGAACTTGAACTGAGCCGATGTCCATAGGATCATTTCTTCAGACATACGTGACAGGTGCATCATAATTAAAGATGCCGCAGCATTGAATTCAATACCGAAATCACGGTCAGAAACAGCATCAAGTGAGTTTTCAGCAACAGCTTCAAAACCTAGAAGCTCAGCGGTATAAGCACGGTCAATCGGGTAAGTCGTACCTGCCAGAGCAGCAGAACCGAGTGGCATACGGTTAACACGTTTACGGCAATCAATCAGACGCTCAGAGTCACGTACCAGCATTTCAAACCAAGCCATTAAGTGATGACCAAAAGTCACTGGCTGTGCAGTTTGCAGATGGGTAAAACCTGGCATGATGGTATTGGTATTTTTCGCTGCCAGACCCAGGATGCCTTTTTGCAATTTTTTCAGTAATTCCAGGATGGCATCAATTTCATCACGGACATACAGACGGATATCTGTGGCAACCTGGTCATTACGGCTACGGCCCGTATGCAATTTTTTACCGGTGATGCCGATACGCTGAGTCAGGCGCGACTCAATGTTCATATGCACATCTTCAAGGTCAATGCGCCATTCGAAGTTACCTGCTTCAATATCTGCTTTAATGGCAGTCAGACCTTCGATAATGTCATCACGTTCCTGTTCGGTCAGTACGCCAACTTTTGCCAGCATGGTTGCATGTGCAATCGAGCCTGCAATGTCTTGTTTATAAAAACGTTGGTCAAATTGAACAGATGCTGTAAATTCAGCAACAAAAGCATCAGTCGCTTCAGAGAAACGACCGCCCCACATACCCGAAGTCTGGGCTTGTGATGGATTTGAGGAATTAGAAGATGTGGTCATGTCGGCTCAATCAGATTAAAAGCAGTAGAACGAAAAAGAGTATAACAAATTCAAAGCCCGTTGCCGAAGTCCAAGTCGATCAATCTTTTACATCTCCGACTAGATCAGCGCAAAGCTCCTATTTTTTTAGCCAGATCGGCAAGCTGCACTATTTGCTGGAAATGTTTATTGGCGGCAATGTGCTGGCCATGATCTTAGCCTTGGCAAAAGCACAGTCTTGGCAGGCGCTTAATCTGGCAGATCTACTTCAATATATGCTGTATATCAACTGGGTATTGTTATGTTTTGCAGCGTTAGTCGAGCTTTTTCATCAGCATTTTCAGCGCATGGGGATTAAGCTGGCATTAATCTGCGGATTTCTGCTATTACAGGCGATTGTTTTGGTGACTACGACCAGCCTGAATGTGCTGACTTATTTTGGCAGTAATTTGAATTTTCAAGGATTGAGTCTAGCAGTCGTGATGAATCAGGTCGGTCTACATCTGAGTTTTGGTATCCTGTTAGGCATGTTCTGTTTTCGCTATCTGTATTTGCGTGAACAATGGGCACAGCAGCAGCACAGTGAATTAAATGCACGGATTCAGGCCATGCAAGCCAGGATTCATCCGCATTTTCTATTTAATAGTTTGAATAGCGTGATCAGCCTGATCAGTATTGACCCGGACAAAGCCGAACAAATGTTGCTGAATTTGTCCCGTCTTTTTCGGGCCAGTTTTCAGGAATTGAAGCTGGTCAAGTTGCAGGAAGAAATTGAACTCTGCCAGCGCTATCTGGAGATTGAACAGATTCGTCTGGGAGAGCGTTTGCAGGTCGAATGGAAATTAGAAAACAAAGACTTATACTCACAAGTCCAAATTCCATTATTGACTTTACAACCCCTAGTGGAAAATAGTATTTTCCATGGAGTTGAAAAAATTTTGACAAAGAGTACCATAAGCATATTGATTGAAATCTTGCAAAATCAAATTAATATCATCATAACAAACCCCTATACGCAGGATAATAAAACATTAAAAAAGGGACATGGTATTGCAATTGAAAATGTCAGACAGCGTCTGGAAGCTTATTACGGACCTACGATGACGTTTCAGACTTTCGCCGGTGGAGGGGTGTTTACCACGGTTGTGCAATATCGCTATAAATAAAAAGAAATCAAGGAAATCACAGTTAACTTATAATCAAATGAATAATGTTGACTGGATTAAGGAGGAGAAATGGACGTCCTGATTTGTGACGATGAGCCTTTGGCTGTCGAGCGACTATCACGTTTAGTCTCTCAACTGGGGCATGATGTGGTTGCAACAGCTACGCATGGTCGTCAAGCAATTGATCTGGCTCACCAGCATGAACCTGATGTCATCTTATTAGATATTCAAATGCCTGAAATGGATGGTTTGACCTGTGCGCAGCATTTGCGTCAGCTCGACCCGATGCCGGCTATTGTCTTTTGTACGGCCTATGACCAACACGCGCTGGATGCATTCAAGTCTAATGCAGACGGCTACCTGCTTAAACCGGTGATGCAACAGGAATTGGCACAGGTTTTAGAGCATCTAATTAAACTTACCCAAGCTCAAATGAGCCAACTAAAACAAAAAGAAAATATGGAAGAAATCAATATCAGCCGCCATCAAATTGCGGCAAAGACCTATCGCGGGGTCGAATTGGTGCCAGTTGAAAATATCTATTATTTTCTGGCGGATCAAAAATATGTGACCGTACGCCATAAAAACGGCAGTGTCCTGATTGATGAAACCCTGAAGGAGTTGGAACAGGAGTTTGGACATCAGTTCATCAGGATTCACCGTAATGCACTGGTTTCGGTTCACTATCTGGAAGGCTTGGAAGTGGTGAGTTCCGGCCAGTATCAGGTGCGTTGTCGTGAACTGGAAGAGCGTCTGGCGGTCAGCCGGCGTCATTTGCCATTCTTGCGGGAACGGATTCAGAAACTCTAAACGGATCAATGAGTTCGTCTGGACCAGTATTGAAACTTGTATAAATTCGCTTGCATTTTCAAGTGAGCAGGTTAAGTTTAGACTATTGTTCTCATTGACTGTTTATTGAAATTTATGAAGACCCTAAAAATTGCTACTCGACAAAGTCCACTTGCGCTCTGGCAGGCGGAACATATCCGTGCACGCTTACAGGACCTGCATGCTGGACTTCAGGTCGAGTTAGTCACTTTTGTTACACAGGGCGATAAAATTCTCGATACGCCATTGGCAAAAATTGGTGGTAAGGGCTTATTTGTAAAAGAATTAGAAGCAGCCTTACTAGATGGTCGTGCCGATCTGGCCGTCCATTCAATGAAAGATGTACCGATGGCTTTGCCTGAAGGCTTATCTTTGGCAGTCATCTGTGAACGTGAAGATCCACTGGATGCTTTTGTCTCAAATACTTATGCCAGTTTTGACGAATTACCTCAAGGTGCCAAAGTTGGAACTTCGAGCTTGCGCCGTAAAACCCAGATTTTAAAACAGCGTCCAGACCTTGAGATTATCGATTTACGCGGTAATGTGGGTACACGCTTATCCAAGCTGGATGCAGGTCAGTACGATGCAATTATCTTGGCCAGTGCCGGTTTAAAACGCTTGGGCCTTGCAGATCGTATTCGTCATAGTATTGCGCCTGAAGTAAGTTTGCCCGCAGTAGGGCAGGGTGCATTGGGCCTGGAATGCCGGAGTAGAGATCAAGCAGTATTAGATTTAATACAGCCTCTATTACATGCAGAAACTGATGCGTGTGTCCGTGCCGAACGTGCCTTTAATGCCTATCTGGAAGGTGGTTGTCAGGTGCCAATTGCGGGCTATGCTACTTTAAACGAAGGTATTATTTCGATTGAAGGCCGGGTCGGTAGCGTAGATGGCGCAACTTTGCTACGTGCACAGCAGAGCGGAAACATGGCAGATGCAGAACAATTGGGCGTGCAGCTGGCTAAAGATCTGCTAGATCAGGGCGCAGGCGAGTTACTGAAAGCCCTTTATTCAAAATAATGTTGTTCATTAATACCCGTCCGAGTGATCGTGCTGCAAATTTAACGCAAGCCCTACAGACAGCGCAGATTCCGGTGATAGAGTTGCCCTTGCTAGAACTGGTACAGCAGCCTTATACGGATGAGCTGGCCAGTTTATTTAGACAACTACCCCAAGCAAAACTGATTGTCGTAGTGAGTCCGACCGCTGCCCAGATGGGCATGCAATATTTGCAGCAGGCAGGTCTATCATTGAATGATCTTGGAAGTGTCCAGTGGGTCGCTGTAGGTAAAGCTACCGAGCAGGCTTTAGCAAGCTACGGTATCCAGAGTTATGTGCCTGATGTGGAGACTTCGGAAGGGATGCTGCAATTGCCTGTGCTACAGCAGTTAGCTACCGGATCAACTGTCGCCTTTTGGCGAGGTGAAGGTGGGCGTCAGTTTATGATGCAGCATTTAAAGGATCAGCAAATTCATATATTGAATTTCATTTTATATGATCGTCAGTGTCCGCCAGTGACTTCCGAGATATTAGCTAAACATTTGACGAGCCTTGAAGCTAATCCCCGTTATGCAGTCTTGGTCAGCAGTGAAGCGAGCTGGCTTAACTGGCTAGCCTTGATGCAGCCGTATCCGCATCTCATCAATCGGGCATTGTATTTGGTTTTGGGGCCGCGTTTGGCTGCCATGCTTGGGGAATATCAACAGCAACATCAGGCTGGTTTTCAATTCGCTCAGTTAGAGGACTTAAGCGGATCGACGATTTTGCAGCAGCTACTGATGTACTAGGAAACGCATGAAAAAATTATTTATTGTTTTTTTCATCTTGAGCTTGGCGTGGATTGCCAAGCTGAGCTATGACCTGTTTGGCTTAAATTCAGCACAGACTGAATTGACCCAGAATTTGAAGCAGCTGCAACAGCAGAATGCCAATCTGAATGATCAGCTGGTGGCCTTAAAACGTCAGGTTGCTACGGGCCAAGCAGCAAACCCTGAAACACCGAACAAGGGGACAGTTCAGGATACTCCTAGGGCTAACTTGCAGGATGATCTACCTTTAGTTGAGCAATATCTGGATCTGGTTGAGTTTGCCTTGCAGCAGCAACAATATGCAATGGCGATGGAAAAGTTGAACCAATTATCCAATCAGCTTGCACATCTAGAACTGGCACCTGCTCTTCTGGGTAGCCTGAATCAGGCGATTGACAAGGATCGGGAAGTCCTTAAGCAGTTCATCAACAATCGTTTAGTACAACAGAATAAATTAAAAGAATTACTGCAACAGATTGATATTGAGATGGAAAAGGAAATCCAGGTGCAGCATCAGCACCGCGTTACAGCCCAAAGCTCATTTTGGCAGCGCTGGATTCAGATTGAATCAGTCGAGAAACCGAGTGCAGTCTTAATGCAGCGTAATCTGGTCTTAAAAGAAGCTCAGCTGCGTTTACTGATTGCAGAAAATAATGTGCAGCAAGGACAGCAGGTAGCTTTCCAGCAAGCCCTGAAAAGTGTGATCGAGGTATTGGCTCAACTTCCGGATGCGCAAAGCAAACAATGGATTCAACGACTGGAGCAAATTAAGATAGCACCTCAGACGCCTACTCCTCAGCTCAATACGCGTACCCTGATCGGTTAATTGCTTATGAAACAGATTTTACTTGCTTATTTACTGGTTGGTTTGCTGGGCTTAGCGATCTTGAGCGTACTGAGCTATGGTTATGGTGCGGGCTATGTCTATCTGTATTGGCGCGGACTACAAATCCAGACCACTTTCTGGTTCCTGGTGGGCTTGCTTATCGTAATCAGCTTTCTGATGCATATGCTGTGGTATGCGACCAAGCGTTATCTCAGCTTTAAACAGCGTAAACATGAAACGGTATTCAGCTTTGCCCGCTTGCATCCTTATGAGCAGTTAGCCGTAGTTTGGTTATTAAATGCTGCACAAGATCAACGGGATTTTATCCAGCAGTCTTTTAATCAGTCAGGATTGCTCAAGCATATTATTGATGCCCGATTATCCTGGGGACAGCAACAATATAGCGAAGCATTGAGTAGTTTAAATCAGTCCAATCCCATGGCATTTGAACTGGCAGAATTACAGCGGATTGAAATCTATTTATCGCAGCAGGATGGTCAGCAGGCATTAACTCACCTAGAATTTTTAAATCAGCATGAGTTATCTCCCTGGTTAAGACGAGTCAAAACCGCTTATGAGCAGCGTTTAAATGCTTTATGGGGGCAATTTGCCTTACAGTTTCCCTGGTTATATTTACGTTCAACCAAATATGGGCATTTAGACCAAGAAGTAAAAAAAATATGGCTGCAGCAATTATTAATAGCTTATGACCAGGCTACTGAAGATGATTTAGAGTATTTAAAACAACGTTATCTGGATTTAAAACAAGACATATTTAATCGTGACTATGAAGTCAAGCTATTATGGTTGAAACTATTATTTAGAATGCCGGAAATGAGTGTTGAGCATGAAAGCCTTGCTAAACATTTACTGGAACTCCAATTTAATCAGGACGTATTTTATTTATGGTTCCAGCAGCAGTTATTAAAGCAATTTCCAGATTATGCAGATATTGAGCAGCAGATCTCAGTTTGGGATGCAAAATATACTGCACTGCCAATATTAAGTTTTGCCAAATGGCATATTCTACAGGCGACTGGCCGGGTAGAAGAAGCTCAGCAATTGCTGGATCTCTATCCAGATGACATCCGCATGAGCTATTTGAGAATTAAATCTGTATTACAGGGAAGAGATGATTTAATACAGCAGTTAAATGCCGTATTTGAATCGAATGTTAATTTTATCGAAATCAGAATTTGAGGAAATAATGTCAGAATTACAACAATATCCGGTAATTTATTCGCAAACTGTTGCATGGGGAGACATGGATGCGTTTGGGCATGTTAATAATGCCATGTATTACCGTTATATAGAAAGTGCCCGTTTGGCTTATTTGGGTAAATTAAATATTTTTGATGAAGATATTTTAACAGTAGTGGCTTCAAATCAATGCCGTTATTTAAAACCTGTGGTTTATCCAGATCAATTAAAAGTGGCGGCACGAATTGATGAAATTCGGAATAGTGCAGTCAGAATGCATTATTTATTATGGAGTGAACAGCAGCAAAGTATCGTGGCCACTTCAGAAGCAGTAATTGTATGTTTAAATAAAAATATGCAGAAAACTGAAATACCTGAACATATTCGAGAAAAAATAAAATCGCTAGAATTAACTGTACAACATGAAATTTAATATTAGAGTTTTTATCTCTAATTTAATGATTAATTTTGTAATGGCCCTTAAGTTTATTGTTATACATTTAAAATTTTATATTGAATATTACACTTAATATAAATATGATGGGTTCGTTATTTATTAAAAGAAATAATGCTATTTATTGGAGAACATGATGCCAGACATTACAAATTTATCAGTTGAAGAGTTAAAACGTTTACAAGCAGAAGCTGAGTCTTTAATTGCTTTGAAAAAAGATCAGGAAATTGAAGATGCTTATCATCAGGTATTGGATATTGCCGACAAAGTAGGCTTAACGATTGAACAGCTTCTTGAATTTGGTGCTTCTAAACGTAAAAAAACTGCACGTAAGTCTGTAGAGCCACGTTATCGCAGTAAAAGCAATCCGGAAGACACCTGGACTGGTCGCGGTAAACAGCCACGCTGGTTAGTTGCTGAATTAGAGAAAGGCGCAAAACTGGAAGATTTCGTGATCTAATCCTTCTGCCGCATTATTCATCATCAGGCTGTTATGCATACGGCCTGTGATTGATCAGCCAAGCACATCCTGCTTGGTTTTTTTATGCCTATGAATTGGCGTCAGAGAAAAAGTGTGCATAATGTGATTATAAAATGACAAAACTATAAATTTAGGGGTTTCGATTGGATAGGTTGGTCGTGGCGGGATGAGCAATAAGCCGAAAACATTAAAATGGTGGATATTTGCAATTCTAGCCTTTTTTGTCTTTGTGATTCTGCAAGTTCCTGCAGCTTGGTTAATTTCAAAATTTTATAAAAATAATCAGGTTTTACATAATGTAAGCGGGAATATCTGGCAGGGAAGTGCGGACTGGAAAAAAGGTAATCTTCGGGGAAGTCTGAACTGGCAGGTTCGTCCTTTGGACCTGTTGTTGCTGAGATTAGGTGCAAATATTGATCTGCATAGCGGTAATACCCAGTTTTCGGGTGTGATGGGCTATGGTCTGAATAAAACTTTAACCGTCAAAAACCTTGAGGGACAGCTTGCACCTGAAACTTTAAAGAAGATTGCCGACTGGCAATGGCCTACCAACCCGATTCAGTTTAAAGAACTCGATTTTAAATATAAAAAAGAGCAAGGCTTTAGTCATGTAGACGGTCAGATGCAATGGAGTGGTGGTGAACTGATTTACACGTTTGCCCAGCGTCAGGAGCGTATGAATGTACCGGTTCTAAGTGGTCAGTTATCCGATGAGAATGGGCAGCTGCTGTTGGACGTACGCGACAATCGTGATCAACGTATGTTGAATATTAAACTGGATCCAAGCTTGATGCTGGATATTCAGCTGACACAGCGTTTTCTATTGAATGCTCCTTCTTATACGGGTAAAGCTGGATTGGATACTTACGTGATTAGTACCCGTCAGCCTTTAATGGGGGGCTTCAACTGATGGCAAGCCCACTCGATTATTTTAAAAATATTGATCTGAAACAGACAGAACGTGTTGCTCCGATTTTATTGTTTCTGCTGATTCTGTATTTATGCTGGAAATTGGCCGCCTTATTCTGGCTTCTGGTGGCTCCGCCACAAGCGATGCAGATTGATCAGGTAGAACTGGGGTCACAACAGGCTCAAGTGCCAAATATAAGTGCCTTTTCACTATTTCAGGAAAATACTTACGCAGCGAACACTGCTGAAACTGCCAATATTGTCTTGCAGGGGGTTGTGGTGGCGAGCCCAAGCTATAACTCTTCAGCAGTCTTGAAAATTAATGACCAGTCTGACCGTTATCGGGTCGGAGAAGTATTGGGGAATAGCGGTTTTACACTGGCTGAAGTGTATTGGAACCGGGTGATTTTGCGTAAATCAAGCGGTGCTACCCAAGAAATCCTGTTTAAAGGGCTGGAAAATGGTTTAAACCAGCCAATCGTGCCGGATACCTCAGCAGCATCTTCAAATTCGATGCCTCCGATACATACGGAAAGTGGTATGCCCGAACAACCTTCACCGCAGAGTGAAATCAATCGGGCTATCCAGCAGATGCAGGAAAATAAGGACCAGTACTTACAGAATATGGGGGTAAGTGCAGCAGAGGGTGGTTATGAAGTCACTTCACGGACACCGGCTGCACTGCGTAATCGCTTGGGATTAAGACCGGGAGACCGGATTTTGTCTTTGAATGGTCAGACCCTGTCACAGGGACAAACCGAAGCACAATTACTGGAACAGGCTCGACGTGAAGGTCAGGTCAAACTAGAAATAAAACGTGGTGATCAGGTGATGACCATACAACAGGATTTGAAGTGATGTGTCATCACGCATAGGGTTAGGAAACACAAAAGTTTATGGCTTTATTTAATAATAATCGATCAGCATGGGCATTCTGTGTGGCCGCACCATTGGTTGCTATGGTCAGTACGGCAAGTTATGCGCAAACCTGGAAAATCAATCTCCGGGATGCAGACTTAACCGCCTTCATTAATGAAGTGGCGGATATTACCGGTAAAAATTTTGCGGTAGATCCTCGGGTTCGAGGTAATGTCACGGTCATTTCCAACAAGCCACTGAATAAAAACGAAGTTTATGACCTGTTTTTAGGGGTCTTGAATGTCAATGGTGTAGTGGCCATTCCTTCAGGAAATACCATCAAGCTGGTTCCAGACAGCAATGTCAAAAGCTCCGGGATTCCCTATGATGCACGTCATCGTGCGACTGGTGACCAGATTGTCACTCGCGTGATCTGGCTGGAAAATACCAATCCGAATGACCTGATTCCAGCCCTGCGTCCGTTGATGCCACAGTTTGCCCATTTGGCTGCCGTTCCAGGTACCAATGCACTGATTGTGTCGGACCGAGCCACTAATATCTATCAGCTGGAAACCATCATCCGTAATCTGGATGGCACGGGCCAGAATGATATTGAAGCCATTAGCCTGCAATCCAGTCAGGCCGAAGAAATGATCGAGCTGATTGATTCAATGGCAGCGACAGGTGCAGCTAAAGATCTGCGTGGTTCACGGGTACGGGTCATGGCAGATGTGCGTACCAACCGTATTCTGATTAAAGGGGATCCAGCGACACGCAAGCGCATTCGTCAGATTATTGAAACACTGGATGTGCCTGCAGCAGACCGTCTGGGGGGCTTAAAAGTCTTCCGTTTGAAATATGCCAGTGCCAAGAATCTTTCGGAAATTTTGCAGGGGTTAGTGACAGGGCAGGCAGTCAATACTGGTTTGGATAATTCTTCTTCCAGCTCGTCTTCTTATAATTCGACTAATAACCTGAATAACAACAGTACTACTAACTCAAACAGCTCAACCGCATCCAACATTCAGTTAAATACAGGCATGAAAACCGAGCAGGGCGGGATTAGCAGCTTTAATGCCAATGGCGTCAGTATTATTGCGGATGCCACGCAGAATTCTCTGGTGGTTAAAGCAGACCCGCAACTGATGCGTGAAATTGAATCTGCGATTGATCAGTTGGATGTGCGCCGTCAACAGGTTCTGATTGAAGCTGCAATTATTGAAGTAGAAGGGACAGATGCGGACCAGCTGGGTGTGCAATGGGCTTTGGGGGATATCAGCAGCGGAATTGGCTTAATTAACTTCGATAAGTTTGGTACTAGTCTGAGAAATATTGCGGCGGGCTATCTCGCAGGTGGTGGCTTAGGTGCTGCAAGTACTGTGGGTGCGGGTAGTTCCATTGTGATTGGAGATTTTCAGGAAGGCAGTGATGGTTCACGTCGCCTGTATGGTGCGATGATTCAGGCCTTAAAAGAAACCACCAAGTCTAACCTATTATCTACGCCGTCGATTGTGACCATGGATAATGAAGAAGCCTATATTGTCGTGGGTGAGAATGTACCCTTTGTGACCGGTTCGGTTTCGACCAGTGGCTCAGGCGTGGCTAATCCTTATACCACCATTGAGCGTAAAGATGTTGGGGTGACCTTAAAAGTTGTACCGCACATTGGTGAAGATGGTACGGTACGTCTGGAAGTTGAACAGGAAGTCTCTGCGGTCAATCGAGATCGTGGACAAGCACAGGATTTGGTGACCAGCAAGCGTGCAATTAAAACTTCGATTCTGGCTGAACATGGGCAAACCATCGTACTCGGTGGCTTAATCTCGGATAATACTACGTATGGACGTCAGGCTGTTCCAGGTCTGGGAGCGATTCCGGGTATAGGGCGCTTATTCCGCGCTGAAGGTAAGTCTAATCAGAAACGTAACTTATTGATCTTTATCCATCCAACGATTGTGGGGGATAAAAATGAAGTACGTAAACTGGCCCAACAACGTTATGGTCAACTCTATAGCCTGCAATTGGCACTCGATTCAGACGGTAATTTTGCCAAGCTACCGGAAAGTGTTGAAGATGTGTATCAGCAGCGTATTCCAGTTTCCAAGACACCACTGACGAATTCGTCCTACCAGAATGTTCCGAGTGCGCCAGCGTCAACGCCGTCAGCCGCAGCAGTGGCTACACCAGTGGCAATTGAGCCAAGGATTCAGCGACAAGTGGTACAGCAGCCAGTCCAGCAGGTTGAAAAAAGTAGAAATACCGTTACAACAACCACACTTAGACCAAAAAGCTAGACCATTCGCATTTGCATACAGCATGTTATGATAGTGTCAAAGAGAATAGAGAAGTAGATTTCATGACTTGGAAAATACAGGCAATTACCGATGACTTGACCGGACAGGAAATAGCAATCGACCGTGACATGCTGGTAGGGCGTCATCAGGCGGCTGATATTGTGCTGCAGGCTGCGGAAATCTCGCGTAAGCATGCTGCTTTTCTGCTGAAAAACGATGCACTATGGGTACAGGATCTAGGCTCATCTAATGGCACTTTCGTGAATGACTTGCGTATTGAGCAGGAAACGCGATTAAAACAAGACGATGTAGTCCAGTTTGCCACCTTGAAATTTCTGGTTCTTGAACCTGTAGCGCCTGTTGAAGTGGCGCCAGAAGTTGAAGAAACAGCAGAGCAAGTGGTTGAAGAAATCGAAACGGTTGAGAAAACTCCTGCCCAGCAGATGAATGAGCAGGGCATTCCAGAATTGAAAGAGCGTGATGCTTCAGTCAACTTGACCCGTGATGGTATGCCGACCAATGTCGGTATTCCAAAACCTGCGCCTATTGCTGAAGGGGTAGACCTGAGCTCGGTTAAGCCAGAACCCGCACCGATTCCGGTGGAACAGCCTGTTTCTCGTGTAGAGCAGGAAAAAGAAGCACAGAAAAATGCATCTATTGGACTGATTTCACTAATCGTTCTGATTATTTTGGCGATTATCGCCTGGGTGTTGTTTAAATAAGCCCATGATTGGTTACAATCGAGGCATGCATCACGCATGCCTTTTTTATGGCTGCAAATAAAGAAAATGAGGGGCAGGATGTCAATTGCACAATTGGAACAACGTAAGCTGATTTTATTCGATCTGGATGGTACCTTGGTGGATTCAGCCCATGATCTGTATCGAGCCATGAATATGAGCCTGAATGTCTTGCAGCTACCCCTGGTGACTGAGGAGCAGGTACGGGTGTGGATCGGTAAAGGAACGTCCAAGTTCTGTGAAAGCGTACTCCAGCATTTGGTGGGAGAAGTATTACCTGCCCAGCATCAGGAATTACTTGCGACGTTCCTGGAAATTTATAATGCCGATCCTTGTGTAGATACCAAGCCATTTGACGGAATTATCGAGTTTCTGGAATGGGGTAAGGCTAACGATAAAAAACTGATCTGTGTGACCAATAAACCAGAAGAACCGGCACGCAGTATTCTGGATATTCTGGAAATGGCGCAATACTTTGATGACACGATTGGTGGTGATCGCTTTACCGAGCGTAAGCCAGATCCGCGTCAGTTGTTGCATTGTGTGGAGCATTATGGCGTGACCAAAGAGCAGGTACTGATGATCGGGGACTCAGTCAATGACATCGAAGCTGCGCGCCGTGCGGGTATAGATTGTATTGTAGTCAGCTATGGCTATAATCATGGTGAAAATATAGCAGACTGTGATCCTCAAGAAATTGTCGATGATCTACGTGAGTTGCTTGCTTAAATAGGGTACGAAGGAAATAAGATGAATAGTTGTAAGGTTTTTCGATGGCGTCGCTCAGTCCAATTCCATTTCCATACTGAGTAACCCTAATTTAAAGAGAAAAACCGAATGACAACTTCAGCTCAATTCCAGCAACTTGCATCTCAAGGCTACAACTTGATTCCTGTATACCGCCAGCGCCTGGCTGATACTGATACTCCTTTATCTATCTTTGCCCGTCTAAAACAGCACCAACAGGCTTATCTGTTCGAATCTGTGGAAGGGGGAGAAAACTGGGCGCGCTATTCAATTATCGGCCTGGGTGAATCGACTGTATTCTCCTGTAATGCGGGTGAACTGACTGTTCAGCATCCAGATGGCTCTATTGAAAAACAGCACTGTGCCGATCCATTCCAGTATATCCGTGACTTTCAGGCACAGTTTAAAGTACCGACCCAGGCAGAACTTCCAGCCTTACCAAGCTTTACCGGTGGTCTTGTCGGTTACTTTGGTTATGACTCAGTACGTTATATCGAACCTAAGCTAAAAAATGTGCCTGAAGCTGATCCGGTAGGCTTGCCAGATATCTGGATGATGCTGTCCAAAACCGTCATCGTATTCGATAATCTGAAAGATACCCTGTTCCTGATTGTCCATGCCGATGCAGCGGATCAGGCAGCTTATGAGAAAGCGCAGCAGCAGCTGGATGAGCTGGAAAATATTCTGGCAACACCAGTGAGCCTGAAAGCAGAAAAACATACAGCACCGCACTTTGAGTCTTTAACTGGACATGACAACTTTATTGCCTCTATTGAAAAGGTAAAAGAGTACATTCGTGCCGGAGATGTGATGCAGGTCGTGCCGGGTCATCGTATGGTTTCTGATTTCGATGGTGAGCCTTTACAGGTCTATCGCGCATTACGTCATCTTAATCCATCACCTTACCTGTTCCTCGTGCAAGGGCAGACCCTAGAAAATAATACGCCGTTCCATATTGTGGGTTCTTCACCGGAAATTCTTTCTCGTCTGGAAAATGGCATTGCGACTGTTCGTCCACTGGCGGGTACGCGTCCACGTGGCAAGACCAAAGAAGAAGATCTGGCACTGGAAAAAGATTTACTGTCTGATGAAAAAGAAATTGCCGAGCACTTAATGCTGATTGACCTGGGCCGAAATGATGTCGGTCGAGTATCCAAAATCGGTAAAGTACAAGTCACTGATCAAATGGTGATCGAACGTTACTCGCATGTGATGCACATTGTGTCGAATGTACAAGGTGAAGTGCGTGATGATGTCGATGCACTGGATGTTTTTAAGGCAACTTTCCCTGCGGGAACACTTTCTGGTGCGCCAAAAATTCGTGCCATGGAAATTATTGACGAAGTTGAGCCAGTGAAACGCGGAATTTTTGGCGGCGCTGTTGGTTATTTAGGCTGGCATGGTGAAATGGACATGTCGATTGCCATTCGTACCTGCGTGATTCGTGAAAATAAGGTCTATGTTCAGGCTGGAGCAGGGCTGGTTGCGGACTCAAATCCTGAGTCAGAATGGAATGAAACCCAAATAAAAGCTCGTGCAGTGATCAAAGCGGTTGAATTATCATCAAACGGATTGATTTTGTGAGTTTTTGGCGTTTTTTTTGAAAAAAACACTTGCATGGATTCTGAGTTTTGCTAAACTGCACACCGTTCCGATACGAAACGTACGAAACACTAAGAAACGCCGGCATAGCTCAGTTGGTAGAGCAACTGACTTGTAATCAGTAGGTCCACAGTTCGAATCCGTGTGCCGGCACCATCTTAGAGAGTTTGGAGTGCGAAGTAAAGAACGACACTGATGTAAGTGTAAAAATGGTGAGGTTCCCGAGCGGTCAAAGGGGGCGGACTGTAACTCCGCTACGAAAGTTTCGAAGGTTCGAATCCTTCCCTCACCACCAATTTTAAGACTTCAAAGTGGTAAGTACCAACATCGTGCGGGAGTAGCTCAGTTGGTAGAGCGGCAGCCTTCCAAGCTGCATGTCGCGAGTTCGATTCTCGTCTCCCGCTCCATTGTTTGAAGTGCTAATATTTGCTCTTATAGCTCAGTGGTAGAGCACTCCCTTGGTAAGGGAGAGGTCTCGAGTTCAAATCTCGATAAGAGCTCCAGATTACAGTTTGGCAACGTGGTTGCAAAAATATTTCAAAAGCAGGCTATTTAGTCTGCTTTTCAAGTATTTGGTGTTTGGTTTTTTTTAAACGATATGTCGGAGCTGGGTTTTACTCAGAATTGTGTTCGACGTAAACGAGGAAGATTAACATGGCTAAGGCTAAGTTTGAACGTAATAAGCCACACGTTAACGTGGGCACAATCGGTCACGTTGACCATGGTAAAACAACTTTAACAGCTGCGATTGCAACTGTATGTGCGAAAAAATTCGGTGGTGAAGCGAAAGACTACGCTGCAATCGACTCTGCACCAGAAGAAAAAGCACGTGGTATTACAATTAATACTTCACACGTAGAATACGATTCTCCAACTCGTCACTACGCTCACGTAGACTGCCCGGGCCACGCCGATTATGTTAAAAACATGATTACTGGTGCTGCTCAGATGGACGGCGCGATCCTTGTATGTGCTGCGACTGACGGTCCAATGCCACAAACTCGTGAACACATCCTGCTTTCTCGTCAGGTAGGTGTACCTTACATCGTTGTATTCTTGAACAAATGCGACCTTGTAGACGACGAAGAACTTCTTGAATTAGTAGAAATGGAAGTTCGTGAACTTCTTTCTACTTACGACTTCCCAGGTGATGACACTCCTGTAATCCGTGGTTCAGCACTTGCTGCACTTAACGGTGAGGCTGGTCAATACGGTGAAGATGCTGTTGTAGCTCTTGTTGAAGCGCTTGACTCTTACATCCCAGAACCAGAACGTGCAATCGACCAAGCATTCTTGATGCCAATCGAAGATGTATTCTCAATTTCTGGTCGTGGTACAGTTGTAACTGGCCGTGTTGAAACTGGTGTCATCAAAGTTGGTGAAGAAGTTGAAATCGTGGGTATCAAAGATACAGTTAAAACTACTGTAACTGGCGTTGAAATGTTCCGTAAACTTCTTGACGAAGGCCGTGCTGGTGAGAACTGTGGTATCTTGCTTCGTGGTACTAAACGTGAAGACGTACAACGTGGTCAAGTACTTGCTAAACCAGGTTCTATCAAACCGCACACTAAATTCGATGCAGAAGTATACGTACTTTCTAAAGACGAAGGTGGTCGTCACACTCCATTCCTTAACGGTTACCGTCCACAGTTCTACTTCCGTACAACTGACGTAACTGGCGCGATTTCTTTGAAAGAAGGCGTTGAAATGGTTATGCCTGGTGACAACGTAGAAATGTCAGTAGAACTGATCCACCCAATCGCAATGGACCCAGGTCTACGTTTTGCGATCCGTGAGGGTGGTCGTACAGTTGGTGCTGGTGTAGTTGCTAAAGTAACTGCATAATCATAGAATAGAAAATAAGCTGGAGTTTCGGCTCCAGTTTATCTACAGGCCAGTAGTTCAATTGGTAGAGCGTCGGTCTCCAAAACCGAATGTTGGGGGTTCGAGTCCCTCCTGGCCTGCCAAGTTTTTTTCAAAAGACGCTTGATGTCGGCAAAACTGGTCATATAATAAGTCGCGAAACCTACGACGAGTACAAAAATGTCGAATGATAAATCACGCGACGCATTAAGCGAAGCGGCAATTCCTCAAAGAAATAATCCTGCTGTAGATGTAAGTTCTGGTTCTCCATTAGACATTGTTCTATGGGTTATCGCCTTGATTTTATTGGTCGGTGCTATGATGGTAAACCAATATTTACCTGCATACTGGGCGCCTGCGAATGATATTTGGGTGCGCGTTGGGGTAATTTTGGCTTGTATCGTTGTGGCATTCGGTTTATTATACGCCACCCATCAAGGCAAAGGCTTTGTTCGTCTTCTTAAGGATGCACGAATCGAGTTACGTCGAGTGACCTGGCCTACCAAACAAGAGACTGTGACCACATCTTGGCAAGTCCTTGCTGTTGTAGTAATTGCAGCCATTGTTCTATGGTGCTTTGACTATGTTTTAGGCTGGTTAATGAAGTTTATTATCGGGTAAGAGAGCTATGAAACGTTGGTACATTATTCATGCCTATTCAGGTTATGAAAAACAAGTGATGCGTTCGCTTAATGATCGAATCCAGCGTAGCGCTGTTGCCGATAGCTTTGGTGAAGTCCTTGTTCCTACCGAAGAAGTGGTAGAAATGAAGGATGGCAAGAAGCGTAAATCAGAGCGTAAGTTCTTTCCTGGCTATGTATTAGTCGAAATGGAAATGAACGATGACACTTGGCACATCGTGAAAGAGTGTCCAAAAGTGCTTGGTTTTATTGGTGGTACGGCTGAAAAACCGGCTCCAATTACGCAAAAAGAAGCTGATGCAATCCTTGCACGTGTACGCAATACTGGTGAAGCACCGCGTCCTAAGACCATGTTTGAACCAGGCGAAGAATTACTCGTAATTGACGGTCCATTCACTGACTTTAAAGGTGTGGTGGAAGAAGTGCTTTACGACAAGTCACGCTTAACGCTGACGATTAACGTATTTAACCGACCAACTCAGGTTGAACTGGAATTTCGCCAAGTCGAAAAAACAGTTTAATTTGTTCGGGTTGAAAACGCCTGATTTGCGTGCAAATCAGGCATTGTTGTTGTAACGGTATCGTTACTTGAAATCATTGGGGAGCCTAACGGCGTTTGCACCCAGAGGTAATTTGAAATGGCTAAGAAGATTGACGGCTATATCAAGCTGCAAGTTCCAGCTGGTAAAGCGAATCCATCTCCACCGATTGGTCCTGCACTAGGTCAACGTGGTGTTAACATCATGGCATTCTGTAAAGAATTCAATGCTGCTACACAAAAAGTTGAAGCTGGTCTACCAATTCCAGTCGTGATCACTGTGTACAACGACAAGTCGTTCACATTCATCATGAAAACTCCACCTGCTGCTGTTCTTCTTAAGAAAGCTGCTGGTATCCAAAAGGGTTCTTCTGTACCTAACAAAACTAAAGTTGGTAAGTTGACTCGTGCTCAATTGGAAGAAATCGCGACTACTAAAGAACCAGACTTAACTGGTGCTGATTTAGACGCGCGTGTACGTACCATCGCTGGTTCTGCACGTTCTATGGGCTTGGAAGTGGAGCTATAAGACATGGCAAAGTTAACTAAACGTCAAAAAGCCATTGCTGCTGCTGTAGAAGCACAGAAAGTTTACACTTTAGAAGAAGCTGTAGAAGTTCTTACTAGCCTTCCAGCTGCGAAATTCAAAGAATCTTTGGACATCGCTGTAAACCTGGGTGTTGACCCTCGTAAATCTGATCAGGTTGTTCGTGGCGCGACTACTCTTCCTGCAGGTACTGGTAAAACTGTACGCGTAGCTGTATTTGCTCAAGGCGCTGCTGCTGAAGCTGCGAAAGAAGCTGGTGCAGACGTTGTTGGTTTCGACGATCTTGCTGAAAGCATCCAAGGCGGAAACCTTGACTTCGACGTAGTGATTGCTGCTCCTGATGCAATGCGCGTTGTTGGTAAACTGGGTACGATTCTTGGTCCACGTGGCTTAATGCCAAACCCTAAAGTAGGTACTGTAACTCCTGACGTAGCAACTGCAGTTAAAAATGCAAAAGCTGGTCAAGCGCGTTACCGTGTAGACAAAGCAGGTATTATCCACGCTGCGATCGGTCAAGTAGGTTTCTCTGCTGAAGCTGTTCGTCAAAACGTTGAAGCTCTTGTAGCTGACCTTAAGAAAGCAAAACCTGCTACTTCTAAAGGTGTTTACATTCAAAAGATCACTCTAAGCTCTACTATGGGTCCTGGTCTGATCGTTGATGTAGCAAACGTTTCTAAATAAGTTATAAACTTATACAGAATTTTAAAGCCCTGAGTAAGTTTTAAAGCACTGCTTTAAAACTTACGCAAGAAGAAACCGGTTTCGGACTACTTGCGAACTTAGGCAGACTTTGAATTGATAAATGTAAATTTATCAGCGTCAAAGACCTCAGGCGAGGGGAGTTTTATGCTTTCCTCTTAATACTCCAGCCTGCGTAGACGCGGTGGTGTGATTTGTTCATCCTCCGCGTGTGATTTCAGAGATGAATTCACGAATTGGGAGTGTGCTTGTGATCAGGCACATAAATCACCGTTAGGAGGTTTTACAATGGCTCTTCTTATTGAAGGCAAAAAACAGATCGTAGCTGAAGTAAGTGAAATTGCTTCTACTGCATTTGCCGCTGTTGTTGCTGACTACCAAGGTTTAACAGTTGAGCAATTAACTGCTCTTCGTGTTGAAGCTCGTAAACTAGGTGTTAAAACACGTATCGTGCGTAACACTCTGGCTAAACGCGCTCTTCAAGATACTCAATTCAATATCTTGAACGACAGCCTTGTTGGCCCAACAATCTTAGCTTTCTCGACTTCTGAAGACGACATGGGTGCAGCTGCACGCTTGTTCGAAGAATTCGCAAAAACTAACAAAGCATTCGAACTTAAAGCTGCTGCATTTGATGGCAAAGTTTACGAAGGTGCTGAAGTTAGCGTAATCGCGAACCTTCCGAACCAAGAAAAAGCGCTTACTATGCTTGCAAACGTTCTTCAAGCTCCTATTTCGAAATTGGGTCGCCTTATTACTGCGCTCAAAGAGAAAAACGAGTCAGAAGCTGCATAAGCTTAAATTTATTTCCACACCATTCAATTTCCATTTGGAGTTATTCTCATGGCTTTAACTAACGAAGAAATCCTAAACGCAGTTGCAGAAAAAACTGTTCTTGAACTTGTTGAACTAATCTCTGCTTTCGAAGAGAAATTCAACGTATCTGCTGCTGCTGTTGCTGTTGCTGCTGCTCCTGGCGCTGCTGCTGCTGCTGAAGAACAATCAGAATTCAACGTTGAGTTGACTTCTTTCGGTGGTAACAAAGTTGCTGTAATTAAAGCAGTTCGTGAAGCTACTGGTCTTGGCTTGAAAGAAGCTAAAGACATGGTTGAAGGCGCACCTACAGTTCTTAAAGAAGGCGTTTCTAAAGAAGAAGGCGAAGAGCTTAAGAAAAAACTTGAAGAAGCTGGTGCTACAGTTACTCTTAAGTAATTTCTTAAAGGAGCCGGTTTTTTTATAATCGGCTCCAAAAATTGGCTGATGGCTCTTGGGTCATCAGCCTTTTTGCGTTACAATAATCGGCTCGATTTTTGTTTGCATGATATAAAATTCATACAAATTAAAAATAAACATAATGAACAAACGCTTACCAATATTTTTCATTAAAAAAATATTGTTAAGCGTTTTAATACCACTAAAAATTGCAGCATTTGTAAAGAGTGGTGGCCATATCGGCCAGCGTAATTCCTTCTGAGCCCGTTCTGCAGGCGGGCTTGGTTTACACTTTCCGAGGACTCCAGATGGCATACTCATATACCGAAAAGAAACGGATCCGTAAGAATTTTGGTAAATTGCCTAGCGTCATGGATGCTCCGTACCTGCTCGCGATTCAAGTCGACTCGTACAGAACATTCTTACAAGATGGCAAATCACCAAAAAACCGCGAAGATATCGGTCTCCAAGCCGCATTTCGTTCAGTTTTTCCTATTGAAAGTTATTCTGGCAATGCTGCTTTAGAATTCGTTGAGTATAGTCTTGGTAAGCCTGAGTTTGATGTACGCGAATGTATCCTTCGTGGCTCAACTTATGCAGCACCAATGCGCGTAAAAATTCGTTTGATCCTGAAAGATCGCGAAACTAAATCAATCAAAGACGTACGTGAACAAGAAGTCTACATGGGCGAAATGCCGCTTATGACAGACAACGGTACTTTCGTCATTAACGGTACCGAGCGTGTAATCGTATCGCAATTGCACCGTTCACCGGGCGTATTCTTTGACCACGATAAAGGCAAAACTCACTCAAGCGGTAAAGTCCTTTATTCAGCTCGTATCATTCCTTACCGTGGTTCATGGTTAGACTTTGAATTCGATGCCAAAGACCTGGTCTACGTACGTATTGACCGTCGTCGTAAATTGCTTGCGACTGTGGTGCTTCGTGCGCTGGGTTATGCCAACGAACAAATTCTCGACATGTTCTACGAGAAAGTACCTGTGTATCTGGACATGGGTAGCTACCAGATTGACCTTGTTCCAGAGCGCCTGCGCGGCGAAATGGCACAGTTCGACATTGCTGACAAAGACGGCAAAGTCATTGTTGAACAAGGTAAACGTATTAACGCACGTCATGTACGTCAAATGGAAGCATCTGGTCTTGAGAAGCTTTCTGTTCCTGATGAATACCTGTACGAACGTATCACTGCTGAAGACATCCCACTGAAAGATGGTGATGTGATTGCAGCCAATACTGTTCTAAGCCATGAAATTATGGTGAAAATTGCAGAAGGCGGCGTGAAACAGTTCAACATCCTGTTCACTAACGATATCGACCGTGGTCCATTCATTGCGGATACATTACGTGCTGATACCACAGTAAGCCGTGATGAAGCACTTGTAGAAATCTACAAAGTCATGCGTCCAGGTGAGCCACCAACAAAAGAAGCTGCTGAGAACCTGTTCAACAACCTGTTCTTCTCTTCTGAGCGTTATGATCTGTCTCCAGTCGGCCGTATGAAGTTCAACCGTCGTTTGGGTCGTCCTTACGAAGTGGGTACTGATCAGAAGTCACGCGAAGTTGAAGGCATTCTCTCGAATGAAGATATCACTGATGTATTAAAAACATTAGTAGAAATCCGTAACGGTAAAGGTGAAGTCGACGATATCGACCACTTGGGTAACCGTCGTGTTCGTTCTGTGGGTGAAATGACTGAGAACCAATTCCGTGTCGGTCTGGTTCGTGTAGAACGTGCTGTTAAAGAACGTTTGTCTCAAGCTGAAACTGATAATCTGTCTCCGCAAGACCTGATCAATGCGAAGCCAGTGGCTGCTGCAATCAAAGAATTCTTTGGTTCAAGCCAGTTGTCTCAGTTCATGGACCAAAACAACCCGTTATCTGAAATTACCCACAAACGTCGTGTATCAGCACTTGGGCCTGGTGGTTTGACTCGTGAACGTGCGGGCTTCGAAGTACGTGACGTACATCAAACTCACTATGGTCGTGTATGTCCAATTGAGACTCCTGAGGGTCCAAACATTGGTTTGATCAACTCTCTGTCTGTTTACGCCAAATGTAACAACTTCGGTTTCCTGGAAACTCCATACCGTAAAGTGGTTGATGGCCGCGTAACTGATGACGTTGAATACCTGTCTGCGATTGAAGAAGTAGGTACTGTGATTGCACAGGCCGACTCTGCAGTAGATAAAGACGGCAACCTGTCTGAAGAATTCGTTTCTGTACGTCACCAAGGTGAATTCGTACGTATGCCTCCTGAAAAAGTGACGCATATGGACGTATCTGCTCAACAGGTTGTATCTGTAGCAGCATCACTGATTCCGTTCCTTGAGCACGATGACGCCAACCGTGCATTGATGGGTTCGAACATGCAACGTCAGGCTGTTCCTACGTTAATCGCTGACAAACCACTGGTTGGTACCGGTATGGAAGCGAACGTAGCACATGACTCTGGTGTATGTGTAATCGCGAAACGTGGTGGTCGTATTGAATTTGTTGACGCTTCGCGTGTTGTAATTCGTGTCAACGAAGACGAAATGGTTGCGGGCGAAGCAGGTGTAGATATCTATAACCTGATCAAATACACACGTTCTAACCAGAACACTTGTATCAACCAGAAAGTTCTTGTGAACCTGGGCGATAAAGTAGGTCGTGGCGACGTTCTGGCTGACGGTCCATCAACTGATGGTGGTGAGCTAGCATTGGGTCAAAACATGCGTGTAGCGTTCATGACTTGGAACGGTTACAACTACGAAGACTCGATCTTGTTATCTGAGCGTGTTCTTCAAGAAGACCGTTTAACGTCTATTCACATCCAGGAACTTTCATGTGTTGCACGTGATACCAAACTGGGTGCTGAAGAAATTACTGCCGATATCCCGAACGTGGGTGAAGCAGCGCTTTCTAAACTGGACGAGTCAGGTATCGTTTACATCGGTGCTGAAGTGACCGCGGGTGACATCCTGGTAGGTAAAGTAACGCCTAAAGGTGAAACTCAGTTAACTCCTGAAGAAAAACTGCTTCGTGCAATCTTCGGTGAAAAAGCGGCTGACGTAAAAGACTCTTCTTTACGTGTTCCATCGGGTACTAAAGGTACTGTGATCGACGTTCAAGTGTTTACACGTGACGGTCTTGAGAAAGACGAACGTGCTCAGGCAATTGAAAAAGCTCAGCTGGATGCTTACCGTAAAGACTTGAAAGAAGAATACAAAATCTTCGAAGAAGCAGCACGCGAACGTATTGTCCGTCTGTTGAAAGGTCAGGAATCTAACGGTGGCGGTACTACTAAACGCGGTGACAAACTGTCTGAAGAATTGTTATCTGGTTTAGAGCTGGTTGATCTGCTTGATATCCAACCAAGTGATGAAGCAATTGCTGAACGTTTAACTCAAATTCAAGTGTTCTTAAAAGAGAAGAGCCTTGAAATTGATGAGAAATTTGCTGAGAAAAAACGCAAACTTTCTACAGGTGACGAACTGACAACTGGCGTATTGAAAGTTGTTAAGGTTTACCTGGCCGTTAAACGTCGTATCCAGCCTGGTGATAAGATGGCGGGTCGTCACGGTAACAAGGGTGTAGTTTCTAACATCCTGCCTGTTGAAGACATGCCGCACGATGCCAATGGTGTACCAGTAGATATCGTACTGAACCCGCTCGGTGTACCATCACGTATGAACGTCGGTCAGATTCTGGAAACTCACTTGGGTATGGCTGCTAAAGGTCTTGGCGATCAAATCGATAAGATGCTGAAAGAACAGCGTACAGTTCTTGAACTGCGTGATTTCCTAGACAAGATTTATAATAAGGTTGGCGGTCAGCAAGAAGATCTTGACAGCCTGACTGATGAAGAAATCTTGAAACTGTCTGGTAACTTGCGTAAAGGTGTTCCTCTGGCAACTCCAGTATTTGATGGTGCTGAAGAAGGTCAGATCAAAGAATTACTTGAGCTTGCTGGCTTGTCACGTACGGGTCAAACTGTATTGTATGATGGCCGTACTGGTGAACGTTTCGACCGTCCTGTAACTGTAGGTTACATGTACATGCTGAAACTAAACCACTTGGTTGACGACAAGATGCATGCGCGTTCTACTGGTTCTTACTCTCTAGTAACGCAACAGCCGCTGGGTGGTAAAGCACAATTCGGTGGTCAGCGTTTCGGTGAGATGGAAGTCTGGGCACTGGAAGCATACGGTGCAGCATATACGCTTCAAGAAATGCTTACTGTGAAGTCGGATGACGTTGAAGGCCGTACCCGTATCTATAAGAACATTGTAGATGGTAACCATTATATGGACCCAGGTATGCCTGAATCGTTCAACGTATTGACCAAAGAGATCCGTTCTTTAGGTATCAACATTGAACTGAAAAATGGTGACTAAGAAATCTCCCCCGACCCCTCTTTAAGAAAGAGGGGAGAAAGTCCCCCCTTTATAAAGGGGGATTTAGGGGGATTCTTGAGATTCCCGAATTTCAGTAAAAAACAATATTTGTGACCCAGTCGGGAAGTGAAAATCTCCTCGACACACGGAGAAAAAAATTGAAAGACTTGCTCGATATCATGCGCAAAAAGACGGATTCCGACGGTCATGCTCCTGTAGAGTTTGATCGCATCCGTATTGGTCTTGCGTCACCAGAAATGATTAAGTCGTGGTCTCATGGTGAAGTTAAAAAGCCAGAAACCATTAACTACCGTACGTTCAAGCCTGAGCGTGACGGTTTGTTCTGTGCCAAAATCTTTGGTCCAGTAAAAGATTACGAATGTTTGTGTGGTAAATACAAGCGTATGAAATACAAAGGCGTCATTTGTGAAAAATGTGGCGTTGAAGTAACAACTGCGAAAGTTCGTCGTGAGCGTATGGGTCACATCGAACTGGCTTCTCCAGTTGCACACATCTGGTTCCTGAAATCACTGCCTAGCCGTATTGGTCTTTTATTAGATATGACGCTACGTGATATCGAACGCGTATTGTATTTCGAATCTTATGTTGTAACTGACCCAGGTATGACTCCATTTGAGAAATACCAACTTCTGAACGATGAAGAATACTTCAATGCGTTAGAAGAACACGGTGATGAATTCACTGCGAAAATGGGTGCAGAAGCGGTTCAAGACTTGCTTAAAGATATCGATCTTGAAGCTGAAATTGCGCGTCTTCGTGAAGAAATTCCAAATACAACTTCAGAAACTAAGCTTAAAAAAGCCTCTAAACGTCTGAAATTGATGGAAGCATTCAACGATTCGAACAACAAGCCAGAATGGATGGTGATGAACGTACTTCCTGTACTTCCACCAGATCTTCGTCCGCTTGTACCACTTGAAGGTGGTCGTTTCGCGACTTCTGACCTGAACGACCTTTACCGTCGTGTGATCAACCGTAACAACCGTTTAAAACGTCTTCTTGACCTTGCGGCTCCAGATATCATCGTACGTAACGAAAAACGTATGTTGCAAGAATCTGTAGATGCATTGCTGGATAACGGTCGTCGTGGTCGTGCAATTACAGGTTCGAACAAACGTCCGCTTAAATCTTTGGCAGATATGATCAAAGGTAAACAAGGTCGTTTCCGTCAGAACTTGTTGGGTAAACGTGTCGATTACTCTGGTCGTTCGGTAATTACCGTAGGTCCAAGCCTGCGTTTACACCAATGTGGTCTTCCTAAGAAAATGGCGCTTGAACTGTTCAAGCCATTCATCTTTGCGAAGCTGCAAGCATCTGGTCAAGCAACAACCATTAAAGCTGCGAAGAAAATGGTTGAACGTGAAACTCCAGAAGTTTGGGATGTTCTTGCCTCTGTGATTCGTCAGCATCCAGTAATGTTGAACCGTGCGCCGACCCTTCACCGTCTAGGTCTTCAAGCATTTGAACCTATTCTGATTGAAGGTAAAGCGATCCGTCTTCACCCACTCGTATGTGCTGCGTTCAACGCCGACTTCGACGGTGACCAAATGGCGGTACACGTACCATTAACACTTGAAGCTCAGTTAGAAGCTCGTGCGTTAATGATGTCGACTAACAACATTCTGTCTCCAGCGAACGGTGAGCCAATCATCGTACCGTCTCAGGACGTTGTCTTGGGTCTTTACTACATCACTCGTGATGCAGTAAATGCCAAAGGTGAAGGCATGGTGTTCGCGGATACTGACGAAGTGAACCGTGCGCTTGCGACTGGTCAGGTAGATATGCACGCTCGCGTGAAAGCACGTGTACACCAAACCGTGATCAACGAAAACGGCGAACGTGAACAGCAAACGATTATCGTAGATACAACTCCTGGTCGCTGTCTGCTTTGGGAAGTTGTGCCTGAAGGTATGGACTTCCAGCAAATTAACGTTGAGATGACTAAAAAGAACATCTCTAAGTTAATCAACTCTTGCTACCGTAAACTGGGTCTGAAAGACACTGTTATCTTCGCTGACCAATTGATGTACCTTGGCTTCCGTCAAGCGACTCGTTCTGGTGTTTCTGTAGGTATGGAAGACATGGTCATTCCACCACAAAAACAAGCGATTATCGGGAAAGCCGAAGCTGAAGTTCGTGAAATTGAACAACAGTTCGAACAAGGTTTCGTAACTGCCGGCGAACGTTATAACAAAGTGGTCGATATCTGGGCGCGTACTAACGACCAGGTAGCGAAAGCGATGATGGACAACTTGTCATTCACAACTGTTAAGAACAAACAGGGTGAAGACGAGAAACAGAAATCATTCAACAGCATCTACATGATGTCTGACTCTGGTGCCCGTGGTTCCGCAGCTCAGATTCGTCAGTTGGCTGGTATGCGTGGTCTGATGGCGAAACCGGATGGTTCGATCATTGAGACACCAATTAAAGCGAACTTCCGTGAAGGTCTGACCGTACTTCAGTACTTCATTTCAACACACGGTGCGCGTAAAGGTTTGGCCGATACAGCACTGAAAACAGCGAACTCTGGTTACCTGACTCGTCGTTTGGTAGACGTTGCGCAAGACTTGGTTATCACTGAGCCGGATTGTGGTACGTTGTCTGGTCTTGTCATGACTCCGTTCATTCAAGGCGGCGACGTGATCGAGAACCTGGGTACTCGAGTACTGGGTCGTGTAGTTGCTGAAGATGTGAAACGTGCGGGTACTGAAGAAGTTATTCTGCCGCGTAACACATTGATCGATGAAAAACTTGCAAACTACCTGGAAGAGCAAGGTGTCGATGAAGTTAAAGTACGTTCAGTCGTATCTTGTGAATCTACTTTCGGTGTTTGTGCGAAATGTTACGGTCGTGACCTTGCACGCGGTCACTTGGTAAACCCAGGTGAATCTGTGGGTGTTATGGCTGCTCAGTCAATTGGTGAGCCGGGTACACAGTTAACCATGCGTACCTTCCACGTAGGTGGTGCTGCGAGCCGAACTTCTGCTGCAAACAGCGTACAAGTTCGTAATAAAGGTACTGTACGTTTCCATAACGTAAAAACTGTACAACATGCCAAAGGTCACTTGGTATCAACTTCACGTTCAGGTGAAATCGGTATTGCAGATGACTTAGGCCGTGAACGTGAACGTTACAAACTGCCATATGGTGCGTCTATCTTGCTGAAAGATGGTGAAGCTGTAGAAGCAGGCGGTATCGTAGCGACTTGGGATCCGCATACACATCCACTGGTTACAGAAGTAGCTGGTAAAGTTCGCTTCAGCCAGATTGCTGATGGTGTAACTGCAACATCGAAAACTGATGATGCAACTGGTATGACCACTGTTGAAATTTTGCCTGTAACAGCACGTCCTGCTTCTGGTAAAGATTTACGTCCAGCTGTTGTGCTTGACACAGTAGACGGCGGTGAACAGTTCTACTTCTTGCCACAAAACACCATTCTTTCTGTCCGTGATGGCGAAACAATTGGTGTGGGTGACGTAATTGGTCGTGTACCACAAGAATCTTCACGTACTCGTGATATTACCGGTGGTCTGCCACGTGTTGCTGACTTGTTCGAAGCGCGTAAACCGAAAGAACATGCAATCCTTGCAGAAGTTTCAGGTGTTGTAAGTTTCGGTAAAGAGACCAAAGGTAAAAACCGTCTGGTGATTACTCCGGATGATGGTTCTGAGATCTACGAAGAGCTGATTCCGAAATGGCGTACCATTAACGTGTTCGAAGGCGAACATGTGAACCGTGGTGAAACTATTTCTGATGGTCCACAGAACCCGCATGACATCTTACGTTTGAAAGGTGAAGTGGCGTTGACTAACTACATCGTGAACGAAGTTCAGGACGTTTACCGTCTGCAAGGTGTAAAAATCAACGACAAGCATATTGAAGTGATCGTACGTCAAATGCTGCGTAAAGTGGACATCACTGACGGTGGCGATACAAGCTTTATCAAAGGTGAACAAGTGGATTACATCCGTGTGATGCAAGAGAACCAAGCTGTTCTTGCGCAGAACAAGTTCCCTGCGAAGTTTGAACGTCAATTGATGGGTATTACCAAAGCGTCGCTTTCTACTGACTCGTTCATCTCTGCTGCATCGTTCCAGGAAACCACTCGTGTGTTAACTGAAGCGGCTGTAACAGGTAAAGAAGATGATTTACGCGGTCTGAAAGAAAACGTAGTTGTAGGTCGTCTGATCCCAGCGGGTACAGGCCTGGCTTATCACTTAGAGCGTCGTCGTCAGGAAGCAGAAGCTGCAGAATTTGAATTGCACAATGACTTCTCTGATGTAGACCAGGCGTTGAGCCAAGCATTCAGCGATGAATTTAACGGTCTGTAATTAGCCGCTAAATCATTTTAAAAAGCCACCTTCGGGTGGCTTTTTTATTTCCTAAAATTATTCATATTTATATCGCTAGAAAAGATCAGATTATCTGGTGGTTACTTGTCCTAAATATGGAGAAATCATCAATAAAACATGATCTTTCATGCGCTCTTTACAAAATAAATCATGAGGGTTTCAAGATTTAACATCTTGTTATGAATCGCTCCTTAAAATCAGGTTAATCTTAAGTCAAAGCACGAAGGAAGGCCAAGATCATGAAAAAGTTAATGAGCGTAATGGCTGTTGCAACTATCTCCACTTTTATGTTGGCAGGCTGTGAAAATATGTCTGCTAAAGATCAGCGTATTGGCGCAGCTGCGCTCGGTGGTGCAGTGGGTGGTGGTGTAGGTAACAGAGTAGGTGGTGGTGTTGGTGCAGCAGTTGGCGGTGGTGCCGGTGCAGCAGTCGGTAGTAAAGCTCAAGGTGGTTCAAACCGTAATGCGACCTATAGTGGTGTCGGTGGTGCTGTAGGTTCTGCAGTGGGTAAAAGCATCTTTGGCGGTACAGGTGGGGCTGCAATTGGTGGTGCCATCGGTGGTGGTGCTGGTGCAGCGATCGAACAGAATAACCGTCGTCGTTAATCGACAGAACTATCTTCCAGATCGATTTAAAAGCGCCTCCATGGCGCTTTTAGTTTATTCATATTTTGTTATTTAGCCTCTCGAGGCTTGCCTTTGCTCTGTTTAAGGCGGATATAAACGGTTTTTTGTACCTCAGCGATACGCACACCGGAATCATCATAAATATTAAGCTGATACTGGCGATAAACCGGACTATGGTTAGCTGCCAGTTCTTTTACTGTTTGTACTTCCTGCTTGGAAATCCGGATGTCAGCATAGACTGTTCCGCGTCCTGGCGCCAGAAACTGAATGGTAGAGCTTTTATCCCAAACAATGTATTTCGGACCAAGATGATGCATCAGCAATAACATATAAAAAGGGTCGACCATGGAATACAGGCTGCCACCAAAATGTACTCCCACAATATTCTGATTCTTGCGAGTCAGTGGCATTTTCACGCGAACGTGATAATTGGCAAAGTCCATTTCATCAATGACAATGCCTGCTCCACGATAAGGGGCATAGCGATTCAGGATAAATTTGGATAATAAAGGCAGTTGCTGAATTTTTCGTAATAGGCTCATGCGGATATTCTTTTTTCTGGTCTTGTATGCATACTAGAACAACAAAAATAAGCTGGCATTGATAAATCGTGCCTATTTCAACAATAAAAGAGTCAATCAGCGAATAAGGATACATCTATGCAAAGACATAGCCAGTGGGTAGATACCAGCGATCATCAACGTCTCTATGTGAAAACCTGGGGTGAGCCTGAGCGACCGGCTTTGGTGCTGGTTCATGGTTATCCTGACCATCAGGATGTTTGGGAAGCGGTAATTTCTCACCTCGTTCAGGATTATTTTGTGGTGACCTATGATGTGCGCGGAGCAGGAGACTCCAGCGTTCCCAAGAAAATTCGGGATTATCGTCTGGAACGTCTGTGTGCAGATTTAGAGCAAGTGGTCGATCAGGTCTTGCCAGGACGAGCTTTCCACCTTGCGGCTCATGACTGGGGGTCAATCCAGGCTTGGGAAGCAGTCACCGAACCTAAATTTAAAGGCCGGATTTTGTCTTTTAGCACCATGTCAGGTCCATGTCTGGATCATGCTGCTTTCTGGATGCGTGAACAGTTTAAACAGTATAAGGCCAAGTTTTTTAAACAGATGACCAAGTCTTGGTATATCGCGGTATTCCAGCTGCCTTTTATAGCACCTACAGCATGGAATTTCTTTAATGCAGAACGTTGGGGCAAAATGATCAGTCAGCTGGAACAGCAGGATAATCTGCCGCTAAACCAGAATATTGTCAAAGACGGCAAATATGGCGTCAATCTGTATCGGGCGAACTTTCTACCACGTTTATCTCGACCTAGACAGCGTTTTGCGATCTGTCCGGTACAGGCAATTGTGCTCAAAAAGGACCAGTTTGTTGGCCCGGATCTGATTGATGAAATGCCAAAATGGGTGGAAGATTTTTCCCGGGTAGAACTGAATGCCAATCACTGGGCTATCCTAAGCAAGCCGGAACAGGTGGCTCATCTGATTCATAATTTTATTCAGCAGAAATTAACAGCGACCATCTGATACGGAGATTGGGAACGTGACTCGGCAAGGGATAAGTGGAAGAATTTTTATCCGGATTTTCTGATAAAATAGCCGTTTTCTCTCATTCCCAATTCATTATGTTCGCAATTCTTGCTGCTATTGGAGTCATGTTTGGACTCTCATTGGCACGTGTACCTGTGGTTTTTGCCCTGGTCATTGGTGCTGTTACGGGTGGTTTGCTGGCAGGTCTTGGCCTCCAGGGAACTTTAGATGCATTTAACAATGGTCTGGGCGGCGGCGCTAAAATTGCCTTGGCTTATGGCATCTTGGGTGCTTTTGCTTTGGCCTTGGCACGTTCCGGTTTGCCTGACTTGCTGGCCTATAAAATGATTACCACCTTAAAAGGTGAGGCATCAGAAAAGGCACAGAACAAGGTTAAATATCTGATCTTCTGTACCGTCGCATTGGCTGCCGTTTTCTCACAAAACGTGATTCCGGTACACATTGCCTTTATTCCGGTTCTGATTCCACCATTATTGCTGGTATTTAACCATCTGAAGCTGGATCGCCGTTTGGTGGCCTGTCTGCTGACCTTTGGTCTGGTGGGAACATATATGCTGGTTCCAGTCGGTTTTGGTGCCATCTTCCTGAATGATATTCTGGGCCATAACATCAATACCTTTGGTAAACCTTATGGCTTTGAGATTACTTATGACCAGATTCCCGCTGCGATGGCGATTCCGGTCTCAGGTATGTTCGTGGGTTTGCTGGTGGCCATGTTTATCAGCTACCGTAAGCCGCGTCTCTATAAAGATATCCATGTGGAACAGCAGCAAAGTATCTCTGCTGAACTGGGTGTAGAACAAAAATCAGCGAAACCGCAAATTGCCAAACTGACCATCTGGATGGCAGCGATCGCGGTGATTGCAACTCTTGTGGTACAGCTCTATTCAGATTCCATGATTCTTGCCGGTCTGGTCGGTGTCGCAATCTTGAGTTGTGCCGGAATCTTTAAATGGAAAGAAGCAGATGATGTGATCATCACCGGTATGCGTATGATGGCCCTGGTTGGCTTTATCATGATTGCCGCGCAAGGTTTTGCTGCCGTGATTGAGGCAACAGGACAGGTTCCTGCGCTGGTTGAAGCGTCGGTTGACTGGATTGGTAATAGCCAGGCACTTGCCGCCTTTTTAATGTTGTTGATTGGTCTGCTGATTACTCTGGGTATCGGTTCATCATTCTCTACCATTCCGATTCTGGCGATTATTTATGTACCGCTCTGTATTCAATTTGGTTTTAGTCCTGCAGCAACTATTGCGATCATTGGGACTGCGGCTGCTTTGGGCGATGCCGGTTCTCCAGCATCAGATTCAACTTTAGGCCCAACATCCGGTCTGAATATGGATGGTCAGCATGACCATATGAAGGATAGTGTGGTTCCAACCTTCATTCATTTTAATATTCCGCTTATCATTTTTGGCTGGATTGCAGCCATGGTTCTGTAAGTTCATTTTAATCTGCTCTGATATAAATCGGAGCAGATTTGCCTAGATTTAAAATAAACTATAAGATGTATTTAAAATATATATTTAAATAAAAAATTAATATAAACCTGATTATTTTACTCTGAATATTATTATTTTAATCTGATTAATTTACTGGGTATTTAAAGCCAACCAATATAGTCAATTTAAAATAAATATTTAATAATTACATATACTTAAATAATAAATAAAAATTAGTTTTATAATCTCTATTGCATATTAATTTAAGCCGTGTTTATTATTAATTAAGAAATATTTTCTTAATAATTATTCTTCCCTTGGGGGTATTTTAAAATGTTAAAGCAAGTAGCTCTAATTGCATTAATGGGTCTTTCAGCATCTGCGATGGCAGGGCAATGGCAAGTGAAAGTGGGGGCTTCTGTATTAGCGCCTACTCAGGAAACTGACCTGATTCCTGGTGTAGTTGAAGATGCTAAAGCAAGTAGCGAACTCAATTTTACTCCTTCAGTCGAATATTTCTTCAATGACAATATTTCAGCCGAATTATTATTGGCTACCCCATTTAAACATGATGTTGAGATGGCGGGTGATGTGAAAATTGCATCATTAAAACATCTACCACCAACGATTACAGCCAAATATAATTTTAAAAATTCAAGCCGCTTTACTCCATATATCGGTGTAGGTGCTACAGTATTCATTCCATGGGATGAAGAATTTAGCCAAACTGCAAAAGACGCATTAGGTGTAGCAAAGCTTGATGCAGATGTTGCTTATGGGGTAGCTGGCCAAGTCGGCTTTAACTTCCAGCCAGCGGATGCAAAAAACTGGGGTGTATTTGTTGATGCACGTTATGCAGACTTAGATACAGATCTGGAAGCAAAGACTGCTGATGGGACAAAAATTAATTTAGGTGAATTTGGAATCGATCCTTGGGTTTATACGATCGGTTATAGCTATAAATTCTAAGCTCCAATTTTTTGGTTCATTTTTTCCAAAAGCCTCATCCTGCATGGGGCTTTTTTTCAAAATAACAACGATTTATAACGTATTGAAATTGAGCAGATTGGCAATACTCAAATATATTAAAACGAATAAAGTAAATATTAATTGAATACGACTTAATAATAAGGAAGATCAAAGCATGAGTTTTTTGTCGAAGAGTCTTTTGATCTTCAGCACGCTGTTTATTTCACAGAGTTATGCTGCCAGTTTTAATTGTCAGAAAGCGACAACCGCGACTGAGAAAACAATTTGTGAACATCGTTTGCTGAATGATGCTGATGTCAAAATGAGTACCAGCTATAACATCTTGCGCCGTATGGTGCCGATGGGAACACGTTCGGTGATTCAACGCGATCAGGTGAAATGGCTGCAGTTTCGTGACCGTTGCCAGGAATCCGTATCCTGCTTGAGTCAGGTCTATAACATGCGTCAGCAGCAGCTGGATCTGCATTTTGATCGTATCTATAAAATGGGGCCTTATTAAGTCTTGTCCATCCCATCAATTAAACTGATAAAAATGAAAGCCATAAAAATATTTTTTGCGAAAAAATTATTTTGAGGCTATTGAAAATTATTGAACTCACTCCATTCATATAGGCAGCAGTTAACATCTGTATCTAAAATAATAGGAGTGATTCATGAGCGATTTAAGCGTACAAAAACACAGTTTCCAGGCTGAGGTAGCGCAGTTACTGCACCTCGTGACCCATTCGCTTTATTCAAATCCTGAAATTTTCCTGCGTGAATTAATTTCTAATGCTTCAGATGCGTGTGACAAATTACGTTTTGAAGGGATCAACCATCCTGAATATTATGAAAATGATCCTGACCTTCGCGTTCGTGTCAGCCTCGATCCAGAAAATAAAACTATTACCATTTCAGATAACGGGATCGGTTTAAGTCAGCAAGAAGCCATTGAAAATCTGGGGACGATTGCCAAATCAGGGACCAAAGACTTTATGTCAAAACTGACGGGTGATCAGAAAGCTGATGCGCAGCTGATTGGCCAGTTTGGTGTCGGTTTCTACTCAGGCTTTATTGTGGCTGATAAGATTACTGTAGAATCACGTCGTGCCGGTACGGATACCTCAGAAGGGGTGCGCTGGATCAGTGGCGGTACTGGTGAATTCGAAGTTGAACAGATCACTAAAGAAGGTCGTGGTACCGATATTATCCTGCATCTGCGTGAAGATGCACTGGATTATCTGCAAAGCTATAAAGTCAAACAGATCATCAATAAATACTCAGATCACATCAGCCTGCCAATCCAGATGCAAAAAGAAGTCTGTCAGGAAGAAGAAGCTGCTGAAGGTGAAACACCAAAAGGCGGTCAATATGTGAAGACCGATGAGTGGGAAGCGATTAACTCGGCCAGCGCACTGTGGACTCGGAATAAATCTGAGATTACTGAAGAGCAATATACCGAATTCTATAAAAACCTAACCCATGATTTTGCTGCACCATTGGCTTGGGCGCATAACCGTGTTGAAGGTAGTACTGAATATACCCAACTGCTTTATATCCCAAGCAAAGCGCCACAGGATATTTTCACTCGTGAAGCCAAGGCCGGCATCAAACTCTATGTGAAACGTGTCTTCATTATGGATGATGCGGATAACCTGATTCCAAACTATCTGCGCTTTGTACAGGGCGTGGTAGACAGTGCCGATCTGCCATTAAATGTGAGCCGTGAATTGCTGCAGGAAAGCCGTGATGTGAAAACCATCCGTGAAGGTAACACTCGCCGTATTCTGACCACTTTGGATAATCTGGCAAAATCTGAAGATGAAAAAGATCAGGAAAACTTCAAAACTTTCTACCGCGAATTTGGTGCGGTGCTGAAAGAAGGTCTGGGTGAAGATTTCGGTAACCGCGAACGTATCTTGAAACTGCTGCGCTATGCAACTTCGACCAATGATGAGGTGAGCACTTCATTGGCAGACTATAAAGCACGCATGAAAGAAGGCCAGAAAGCGATTTACTACATTACCGCTGAAAGCCTGAATGCTGCGAAAAACTCACCGCAACTGGAAGTATTCAAGAAAAAAGGCATTGAAGTATTGCTGATGTCAGAGCGCGTCGATGAATGGGCAATGAACTTCGTGCATGAGTTTGATGGTACGCCATTGCAAAACGTATCTAAGGGTGCAGTCGATCTAGGTGATCTGCAAGATGCGGAAGAGAAGAAAGCACTCGAAGCTGCTGCTGAACAGTTCAAACCTGTGGTTGAAAAGTTGACTGATTCTCTGAAAGATAAAACGAAAGAGGTGCGTGTAACAACTCGTCTGGTCGACTCTCCAGCGTGTCTGGTCACAGGGGAAGGGGAGCTTTCTCCACAACTGATCCGTATGCTGAAAGATGCAGGTCAGCCTGTACCTGATGTGAAGCCGATTCTGGAGATCAACCCGGAACATCCACTGGTGAAAAAACTGGAAGGTTCTGCCCAGTTTGATGATCTGGCCAATGTTATCTTTGATCAGGCGATGATTGCAGAAGGTGGTCTACCAGAAAATCCGGCTGAGTATGTAAAACGTATTAACAGCCTATTGTTGGGTTAATTTTTATATTTCAAAAATCCCTCTACGGAGGGATTTTTTATGTTCTGAAATTAGCTATTAAAACTTTAATTTTCTTTTAATAATTTAAAAAAACGATAGCCAGAATAAAAAAATACCTTTAAGTTTTAAATCTGAAAAATAGATAATATTTTATATATTAATTTATAATAACGATTATTAAGTTTAGAGAATTCTCCCATGAAAAAATCACTGATGATGAGTCTGAGTACAGTCATTCTGATGTCAATGAGCGCAGCCACAATGGCCGATACTGAGTCCAAAAAAGTGACTCGTAGCGATCGTATTAGTTTTCAGGCACCCATGAAAAAAGAAGCGCCAAAAGTAAAACGAATGCAGCGTACCGACCGCGCAGTATGGAATATGCCACAGATGGAACAGCCTTCTTTGCAGCAAAAACGTGTGATTCGTAGTGATCGAATTGCCTTTACAACGGTTGAGCACCGCCAATAAAAACTTATTGGATTCAGACATTAAAAAGCCCATATTTTATGGGCTTTTATAGTTTCGGATTTGTTCAAATTTAGAAAATGGCCTCAAGACGTACCATCGCACCCAGATAATGGCTTCGGTCCAGTCGGTCATCATTCAGATAGTTCAGGTCGCCTTGCACAAAGAACCATTCACGTAAGAAAGGCTGTCTCCAGGACATATAAGGTCCCCAGCGATTTAAGCGTAAATCTTTATCATCCAGATAGCCGCCCGTATAGATGCCATAGTTAAAGCGGTTGCCCTGGAAAAATTGATGCTGTCTGAAGGTATAGTTGTCCCAAGTCAGATCGTCTTCTTGCTCATCTGCATAGGTCAGATTTAACTGATTGGAAAAAAAGGCCTCATTGGGACGGGCATGAATCAGTTCCAGGTTAGTTCGCAAATAGTTTTCGCTCTGCAATCCATAGCGATAAATCTGTTCAGCATGAAAAGAGAAATCATTCTGCATCGCCCAGTCTTTACTGATTTTGGCTCGTACATAGATATCATCCCCAGAACGTACCCCCAGATCCAGATCGCTGTCGAAAGGTAGGCCATTTGAAAATTCTGACCAGCGGAGTGCAAGTGAGCTGTTGTTTTCGCGGGTACGGCGAATATCCAGATTTTTATCCCGGGAATTGCCAGGATTTTCATTGGTAATCGCGACATTGGTGTCCAGTTCGTTATCCAGACTGTCATCACCAAAGACCAGACTTAACTTTTGTTCCAAGGTGGGAAGCTTGATTTTTCCTCGAATCCTCGGCTTGATTTCATAGTTTTCATATTTGTCCCAGCTATTATCCAGGATAATTCGCAAGGTCGCAGTCGCTGGCTCATCCGGGTTGGTCTGGCCAAACCAGTTATCAATCTTATGTGCGGTGCGGTCTGCCCATTCACGGATTCTTTTCTGCTTTTTGTCGGCCCAAGATTTATCTTCTGTTTCTTCGGTGGTGGGCACCATCGCTTCATCTGACTGTTCAGGTAAAATCGTAGGCGTGGCATCGATCAAGCGTGGAATCTGATCTAAAATACCTGTACCTGTACCTGTACCTGTACCTGTAGGCTGTTCTGTTTCTGCAGGTTCTGTAGGAGATGCTTCTGCCCAAACTGGGCTACTACTTAATCCCACGCCAAGTGATAGCAATAAGATTCGAGTAATTTGGTTTATTCGCATGAGTTGATTCTTGCTCTTATCGTATTTTATTTACTGCGCTAGTTTTCTAAAAAATAAGGAAAAAAAGCAAGGATAAACTACATAACTACATCAATTATTTAATGATTTGTGCCTGAATTGCCATATAAAGATCTAAAACCCGTACCGGCTGTGACAATCCTAAAACAATTTGATGAATTTTTTGCCAATTCAAATCCTTATCACGTTTGAGCATTAAATAAGGATAAGCGATTTCCTGATTGGACAATGCCAGGCGACGTTCTCCATGAATCACCCGAATTTTCTGATGTTCCTGTAGCAATAAAATTGGAGTAGAAAAATCAGCGGGCGCTTCCTCAAAATTGATAAATTTCTTTTGATGAATACACCGAGCCGGAATATAGGCATAGCTTTCCTCAGGCATCCAGACCGTTTCGGCTTGTTGCAGATATATTTCACTGAAAAGATCTATCTGATCAAGACAGGCACCTAAAGCTGCCCATGATATGGATTTTATCTCTATACAACGCCGTCCATGTTGCGTGCCCCAGTGCTGGATACAGGAATTGGCCTGCAAGAGGCTCGGTGCGCCTAAGAGCATCAGATATTTCAGACCTTGCCCTTGCTGATCGGTCTGCATGGAGAGATAAACAGGACGTGCCTGCCAGTGCTCTTCCTCGGCATAATATAGCGCTATTTCCAGATCGGCCGGTTGGGAGACAGTCGGTTGTAATTCTAGGGCACAGAGACGCCGTATAGTCGCTCCAGCATGTTCTAAGGGATGCAGCAGGGCAGAGAATTTACCTAGCTGTATAGATTCAGGAAAATTAATATTTTCATCTATTATCAAAATAGAGGATGAACTATCCGTGTTGTCTATTTCTATAGACAGCTCAGCTGTTTTAGCTTCTTCTGTTTCGCTAGTTGCTCTGTCTAAATCAGGTTTAATTGTTTTAGACAATTGAGGTACAGTGATCTTGGTCTGGATCTGCAAACTGCCCTGATGATAACGCGCGATTTCTAGGGTAAGCGTATTGAATTCGGCATCCTGAACAGATAAAGCCGGAATATCCAGTTGGGGATCGAGAGGAAAATATGCGTCTTGTTGCTGTTGCTGCAAAAGCCAGTGATGGCAATTTGCTAATTCATCCCATTCACTATGTAAAAAATCAGTTTGCTCTACAGGACCCAGCCAGATTTGCCAGCCTTGTTGTGGCTGATGCAAAAAGGCCCAGCCTGTTTCTGAATGTGCAGTGAGTGCCTGTTGCAGCTGGACAGGATTCTTAAAATAACCGCGATAACAGTGATGAAACTCGGTGCTCGCCGCAAACTGATGTGCTGCCAGCTCAGGCTGGACACGGGATTTAAAACTTAAAATCTGATTTTTAAAAACAGGTTCATCACAGAGATGAAAAATATCCTGGAGCCGTTTTTTGGTTCGGGCGGCTTCATATAAACTGAGGGATTTATGTTCTAGTTGCTGCCCCAATTCATTTAATTCTTTAATTAACTTTGCTTTTTCTAAAGCATTCATTTTAGCTCTCTAGATATATTTGAGTGCTTTATCCAGTGACTTGGCCATGATCATATTGACCGCAAGTTCTACCAGTTTATATTCGGTAGAGTTGGGATCTGGATAACGCTCAGCCATTTCAATCAAAAAATCCACAGAAATTGCCTGCGGAGAAATTTTTCCCTGTATTAATGCTTGAAGCTGGTTCATAACAAGAAAGTCTGAAATCCATAAAAGATCAGGTTCTGATTATAAGCATCTGATCGACAAAATACTTGATTATTTTGAGTATTTTTTAAGCGAATTTGGTAGTTGTTTTTGAATAAAAAGTGAACGAAATCAAAATAAAATAAAAAATAATGAGATTCTTAATACTCGCTAAACAGAAGAACAAGTTAGATTTTTGGAGCCCTGAAATAAAAACAGGCTGAATAATTCAGCCTGCTGGGAGATTTCGCTTAAAGACTTAAGCCGCTTTTTCAGTTTCTGCAGTTGCAGTATCTGTAGCTACAGTTTTAACTGGAGCTTTGCTCACAGGGAAATCTGGAAGATAAACCACTTGAGCCATTTGTGCTGAAGCTTGTAGAGAAAAAGCCATCACAGTTGCTGCGCATAAAAATTTAACAGTTTTCATAACATGACCTTTTGATATCTGGGTGTTCAAGAGCTTGAACAAGAAAAAAAGTTAGTCCTAAATCACGTGAAAAATAATATCAAATGGCAATTAATAAAAAATGATCAAATCGGCAAGAAAAGCAACTAAATTTAGATAAAATACTCTATAAAACAATATATTAGAATATTTGCTCTAGATGGTTTTGGATTGTTTTTTATACATTTTCTAGATGTTTTAGAAGCTTTTAAGCAAACATTTATTTGTTGATTATTTAAAACTAGAGATCCAGATTTAAATTTTTTTTAAAGCAGTAAGGGCAGATCAGTATTTGTTCATTCCCTGTAAGTTTTTGCTATTACTTGTTTGCTAGGAGCTGTAGAGAAATTTAAATCGACTAAGATGAATGCTTCTATCTTCACAGAGTGAGTGTTGAATCATGGCAATTGCAAAAGTGGTAGAAGTCAATTCAAGCAGTAGTAAAAGCTTTGAGGATGCAATTCAAAGTGGCATCGCAAAAGTCACAGAGACGATCAAAAATGTTCAAGGTGCCTGGATCAATGAACAGAAAGTCGTGATTAATGACAATAAAATTACCGAATATCGTGTCAATCTAAAGATCAGTTTTCTGGTTGAATAATTCACATCATTCATAAAAAAATCCCCATCTTAAATGGGGATTTTTTGATTTAGTTTTTACTCAGGCTTTGCCGGAACATCACAAGCATCTGTAGAACACTGATCAGCTGCTGGCTGTTGTTGTGGTTCCTCTAAAGCTTTTTCAAGAACTTGCAAGAAAACTTCCTTCGGCTGAGCACCCGCCAAAGCAATGCGTTGATCAAATACAAAGAACGGAACACCGGTAACTTTGAGCTGGTCATGCGCTACTTCCTGGTCAAACTTAACAAAATCCGCAAATTCATCCGAGTCGAGTAAATCATCTACTTCAACCGGGTTCAGGCCAATACGCGCCGCGACATCTTCCAGCGTTTCACGTTCACCAATTGGCAGGCCTTGCGTCATATAGCTGTAGAAAAAAGCTTCCTGAGCTTCATTGCCCAAGCCTTTGCTTTGTGCCAGGTGAATGATGCGATGCGCATTCAAGGTATTGCCAGAGTTGGCACCTTCCCAGTTAAATTCAATGCCTTCCTGTTTGGCCATGGCTGCGATATTGCGCTGCATGTCTTCAACTTCTGCCACTGAACGGCCATATTTTTGTGCCAAACGCTCAGAGTTGGAAACTTCCTGACGGACTGGCGCTTCAGGATCTAGCTGAAAACTATGCCAATGGACTTCAAGTTCAATTCCGCTTTCCTTTGCAGCAGCTTCCAGCCGTTTTTTACCAATATAGCAAAAAGGGCAGACCACATCTGACCAAATATCTACGCGCATGTCATGTCTCTAATCTTTGTCTTGTTAGAAGTATGAGGGTGAAGAACTGGAATTTAAAGCCCTGCATCCAGACTAAGTGCAGTTTTTTAATCATTCAAAATATTTAAGAAGTTAAGCTGATCAGATTCTTATGGATAGATTTGTCTTTGTTTATTTATTATTTTTCCCATAAAAAAACGCCCCGTGGGGCGTTTTCTGAAGCGGTCAATTAAGCAGTTTTGACTGCAGCTTCTACTGCAAGCATATGACCATTTTCTTCAAAGTTAGAGTGCCAAGACAATGCTTCACGAAGCAGGTGAGGTGTATGGCCACCTTTTGCACATGCACGGTCGAAGTAGTCATTCAATGCATCTCGGTACATTGGGTGGGCACAGTTGTCGATGATCGCACGTGCACGCTCACGCGGAGCCAAACCACGAAGATCTGCAAGACCTTGTTCAGTCACAAGGATATCAACATCGTGTTCTGCATGGTCGATATGTGAAGCAAACGGCACTACAGAAGAGATGTCGCCACCTTTCGCGATTGATTTGGTTACGAAGATCGCCAAGTGGGCATTACGCGCGAAGTCACCTGAACCACCAATACCGTTCATCATTTTGGTACCACATACGTGAGTTGAGTTCACGTTACCGTAAATATCAAACTCAAGTGCAGTGTTGATGCCGATAATACCTAAACGGCGTACCAGTTCAGGATGGTTTGAAATTTCCTGTGGACGTAATACAAGTTTGTCTTTGTAGTGCTCAAGGTTGTTAAATACTTTTTCGCCATATTTAGCAGAAAGTGTAATAGAAGAACCTGAAGCAAACTTCATTTTACCGGCATCGATCAATTCAAAGGTACAGTCTTGTAGTACTTCTGAGTACATGATCAAGTCTTCGAAGTTTGAATCTTTCAGACCCGTCAATACGGCGTTTGCAATGGAACCGATCCCTGCTTGAAGAGGGCCAAGGTTTTTCGGTAAACGCTCTTCAGCTACTTCTTTTTCAAAGAAAGCGATCAAGTGGTTAGCAATTGATTGAGTCTCATCATCTGGTGCAGTTACAGTTGATGGAGAGTCATGCAATTCATTGTTGAATACGATACCCACGATTTTTGAAGGATCAATATTGATTGCATGTGTACCGATACGCTCATCCACTTGAGTCAATGGAATTGCTTGACGTGTTGGACGGTAAGTCGGGATGTAGATGTCGTGCAAGCCTTCAAATGCAGGACTTAAATTCGTGTTGATTTCAACAATCACTTTCTCGGCAAAAATTGCAAAACTTGCAGAGTTACCTACAGAAGTTGTTGGAATGATGCCGCCATCTTCAGTGATCGCAACTGCTTCAATCACCGCTACATCAGGTTTTTTTAACTGTTGGTTACGCATCTGTTCAACGGTTTCAGACAAATGCTGATCGATGAACATCACTTCGCCTTTGTTGATCGCTTTACGTAAAGTGCTATCTACCTGGAAGGGTAAACGACGTGCCAATACGCCTGCTTCAGTGAGTTGCTTGTCCAAATCGTTACCGAGTGATGCACCTGTGATCAACGTGATTTTCAGTGGATTTGCTTTTGCGCGTTGTACCAAAGCTAAAGGAACCGCCTTCGCTTCACCAGCGCGAGTAAAGCCACTCATACCCACAGTCATACCATCTTCGATGAATTCAGCAGCTTGTTCAGGGCTGATGACTTTGTTGTGTAGGGAGGCTAAACGGATACGATCTAAAGACATTTCAACTCTCATAAATTCTTAAATAATGATACGGATTGTACCGATCAAAAAATGTATTTTGCATAGGTGTTAGGCTAAGGTCTAATTTTTTAGCTAAATGTAGGTATAATGAAAAATGATGTTTTTTAAATGATTGAATTATTAAAAATTAAAATGAATTATATAGAAATACTAAAAAGTCGTTTGTTGCTTTTATGATCACTTACTAGAAGTGATCAGTGAGCGTTTGACGAATTTTATCTAAGGTGGTTGGGGCAGCGGGTGCCTCGGAATCTGCTGTTTTCAGGGGTAAGGCGATAATGGCTTCCAGACCGCCTTCAGGCCGATTCTGGATATGCAGCTCACCTGAGTGAATATCAACAATACGCTTGACAATTGCCAGACCCAGACCACTGCCTTGTACGGTACGCGCAGAATTTCCACGAACAAAGGGTTGCATCAGTGCTTCAATCTGGTCTTCTGGAATCCCTTCACCATGATCGGCCACACTGATCATCAGTTTATGGTCCTGCACATAGGCAGCCAGCTCGATCGGTTCGGCACCATAGCGTTTTGAGTTGTTGATCAGGTTACCAATCAGGCGTTTCAGCGACATGCTGCGTACCTCAACCAGCGGTATCTCTTGAGGTGTAAAGCGAATATCAAGTGGCTTAAACTGCTTGACCAGTTCCTGCAACAGCACATTGACATTGGTTTCTTGCAGTTCTTCATCGGAGCCATCCCGCATATAGGAAATGAACTGATTTAAAATCGCATCCATATCCTCGACGTCATAAATCAGACCCTCCTTGAGAAAGTCTTCATCTGGCATCATTTCTGCGCTCAGACGGATACGGGTCAACGGTGTACGCAGGTCATGTGAAATCCCTGCGAGCATGATTCGACGATCACGTTCAGTTTGATCCAGGGTATAAATCATCTGGTTAAAGGCATGATTCACCTGACGGATTTCCAGCGGACCATGATTGGTATCCAGATAAGGGGCGGAACCATTTTTACTATAGCTGTTTGCTGCATTCTGCAAGCGGCGTAAAGGACGGTTTAGCTGACGCACCAGGGTCAGGATAATAATGCCAGCAATGAGTGGCGTACCCAACAGCCAGCCTAGAATCAGTTCAGGACTATAGTTGGCATAGGTTTTAAGAGGCTCACGTACCCAGTTGCCATTCATTTCTGGAGTTTGAATCCAGATGCGTGGACTTGGCTTGAACTGGAAATAAACGGTTGCCTGTTCGATTCTTAATTCTTTGGCCAGTTTGGTTTCAATCTGGTTAGTAAAGAATTCGGCAATGACCTTGTCTTTTACATTCGGATATTCAGCCGGATTGGTGACATATTCGATTCCGATCCGGTTTTTGAGCCAGGTATCAATATCGACTTCCTGTTCTTTATGATAAAGACGCAGGTCCGGATTATTGAGAATTTCCAGCTCCATAGCCAAATAACGTGCATGTTGCTGAATTTCAGGTAAATAAAGTGTGCGCCAGAAAAACCAGATTGACATGAACAGGCTGAAACAGACCACAAAGACCACCAGTACAGTGGTTCGCATTGCTGCAGAGCGCGGTTTGATTTTGTCCAGAAAGCGTTCCCAAGGGGTACGTTTTTTTTCTGAGTAGCTGACAAAATCGGTAAATTTTTGTGGGTCGATGGGGTCGAGTTTCACACCAGCATCCTGTAGGCGTCTTTAAATTTTATAGAGATATTTCCGCGATGGATTCTTACCGCTTTTATCTTCTAGAAGAAGGAACTTGTTATGTTACTTTTTTTGAAAAAAGTAACCAAAAAACTTTGCCATTCGCTGAACTCGCGCATTTCCATTTGAGCCTGCAATAATGGTTTGGCTCAGACAGCAGCGAATGGCGTTTAGGGACAAGAGATGAAAGTGATCTTTATCCCTTAATATTTCTTTTATTCAGCACCATCTGGAACAAACACATAACCGACACCCCAAACCGTTTGAATATAACGTGCACGAGCCGGGTTTTCTTCAATCAGGCGACGTAGACGTGATACCTGAACGTCAATTGAACGTTCCATCGCACCCCATTCACGACCACGCGCCAGATTCATCAGCTTGTCACGAGTTAAAGGTTCACGTGGATGTTGGACTAAGGCTTTCAATACGGCGAATTCACCGGTAGTTAAGGTGACGACCTGTCCTTCACGAGTCAGGGTACGTGTCGACAGATCCAGTGACCATGGGCCAAAGGATACCACTTCCATTTGCTGGCTAGGAGCACCTGGAACTTCACGGACTTGACGACGCAAAACTGCACGAATACGTGCCAGCAATTCATTTGGATTAAATGGTTTAGGCAGGTAATCATCGGCTCCCGCTTCCAGACCTGCAATACGATCTGAATCGCTACCACGTGCGGTGAGCATAATGATTGGAATATCAATATTCGACTGGCGTAGGCGACGACAGATACTGAGGCCATCTTCTACAGGCAGCATAAAATCGAGCACAATTAGAGAAAACAGTTCCCGCTGTAATAGTCGATCCATCTGGGTAGCATCGTGCGCAGTTTTAACGACGAAGCCTTTATCTTCAAGGAAACGTTGTAACAGGGTACGCAGACGCACATCATCATCGACAACCAGGATGCGCTCGACCCGGTCGGTTTCGGTATGTACAGCATCGGGTTTTTCAGCAGGTACCACTAAACTCATGAGGTGCTCCTTTATTCTTTATTGTCGTCATAAACAAAAAATGAAATATGCTTTGAGTATACGATTCATTACTATTATTGACTATGCTCTAAAGCATCAAATATTGCAGTTAAAATCAAGACATAGATACCAAATATATACATCTATATGCGAAAAAAATCGTCCTGGAACAAGAATAAAATGCAAAGTTCATGCAAACTTTAGTGGAAAAACTGGAAAACGATCGTATACGGTTATCTAAAGCTTATATAAATTAATAAAAACAATGGTGGATTTTATAGACCTGGTCTTTATAATCATGCCATTTAGTACTTATCCTTGTGGGATCAAACACGATGACTGACTTAGTTCAGCAGTTGGCAAAAGAACTTGCCGTACGTCCAAATCAAGTAGAAGCTGCCATCAAACTGATTGATGAGGGTGCCAGCGTTCCTTTCATTGCACGTTACCGTAAAGAAGTAACGCAGGGCTTAGACGATACGCAACTACGCCAGCTCGATACACGTTTATCGTATTTGCGTGATTTGTATGAACGCCGTGAAAAGGTGATCGAATCACTAAAAGAACAAAATAAATTATCTGATGATTTATTGGCACGGGTGAATGCGGCAGAAACTAAAAATGCCCTAGAAGAAATTTACGCACCATACCGTCCAAAACGTACCAGCAAATCGTTTAAAGCCAAAGAAGCCGGTTTAGGTCCGATTGCAGAAAAAATCTTTACTGAAGCCGTGGATCCAGCAGAAGCTTTAGCGGGCTTTAGCCATGAAGATTATCCAGATCAGGAAAGCCAGCTCGATGCGATCCAGCACATCCTGATTGATGACTGGGCACAGAATATTGCGTTGACCACTGAACTTAAAGCAATGTTTGCTAAAACTGCCGTGCTGAAAAGTCTGGTCGCTAGCGAAGAGAAAAAAGAAGTGGGCAAAAAATTCCGTGATTATTTCGATTTCTCTGAAAGCCTAAATAAAGTGCCTTCACATCGTTTATTGGCGATGCTGCGTGGCCGTCAGGAAAATGTACTGGGCTTAAAAGTAGATGGTGAAGATGCTGCCCCATTAGCGCGTATTGAAACTGAATACAATCTAGACGCGATTCAACCGCAAGCCCGTCAGGACTTCTTGAAGCAGACTGCCAAACTGTTTTGGTTGGGTAAAGTTCGCCCAAGTATCGAACATTCATTGCTGACTGAAAAACGTCTGGCGGCTGAAGCAGAAGCGATGAACGTATTCGCTGAAAACTTGCGTCATTTACTGCTGTCTGCACCTGCAGGCGCACGTACCACACTGGGTGTTGACCCGGGTATCCGTACCGGTGTGAAACTGGCGGTGGTGAATGAGTCTGGCGATGTGCTTGCTCACAGCACGATTTATCCATTTGCACCCAAAGATGATAAAGAAGGTTCATTGGCTGAGCTGGCGCGTTTATGCCGTGAGTTCAATGTTGACCTGATCGCGATTGGTAATGGTACTGCAAGCCGTGAAACAGAAGCGTTGGTTGCTGAAATGATGGCTACGAATAGCGATCTAAAACTGACCCGCGTTTCTGTGTCTGAAGCGGGTGCATCGGTTTATTCTGCTTCTGAATTGGCCTCTCAAGAGCTTCCAGAGCTAGATGTGTCGATTCGTGGTGCGGTTTCAATTGCACGTCGTTTACAGGATCCATTGGCGGAACTGGTAAAAATTGATCCGAAATCGATTGGTGTGGGTCAGTACCAACATGATGTGAACCAGACCGGTCTGGCGAAAACGCTTGAAGCAGTCGTAGAAGACTGTGTGAACTCGGTGGGTGTCGATGTCAACACGGCATCTTCTGCGATTTTGGGTTATATCGCGGGTCTGAACAAATCGATTGCACAGCAAATTGTCGATTTCCGTAAGGAAAATGGCCGTTTTGATAACCGTCAGTCGTTGAAAAAAGTGCCACGTCTAGGCGAACGTACTTTTGAACAGGCTGCGGGCTTCTTGCGTATTCTAGATGGCTCCGAGCCACTAGATGCTTCTGCAGTACACCCTGAATCATATGCTTTGGTCAGCAAAATTGTTGAAGCGAAAGCAACCACGGTCAAAGACATTATTGGCAATACTGAAATCATTCGTCAGGTGAATGCTGAAGAGTTTGTCGATGATAAATTCGGTCTGCCGACGATTCAAGACGTATTGGCTGAACTGGAAAAACCGGGTCGTGACCCGCGTCCAGAATTCCGTACCGCAAAATTCCGTGATGATATTACTGAAGTGGCTCAATTGACTGAAGGCATGCAGCTGGAAGGCGTAGTCACCAATGTGACTAACTTCGGTGCTTTCGTGGATGTTGGTGTACATCAGGATGGTTTGGTACATATTTCTGAATTAGCCAATGAATTTGTGGCTGATCCGCATAAAGTGGTAAAACCAGGTCAAATCGTACAAGTTCGTGTACTGAACGTCGATGTTGAACGTAACCGTGTCAATCTGTCGATGCGTCCTGAAGGTTCGGAAGCACCAGTGAAAGCGCCACGTCAACCACGTCGTGACAATGAGCAACGTGGTGAGCGCAAGCCACAAGGCAAACGTCCACAGCATGCGCGTCCGCAAGGTGACCGCCCGCATGGCAAGAAACCTCAAGCGGCTAAACCACAAGAAAATAAAATTGGTGGTTTAGGAGCACTATTACTTCAAGCCGGGATTAAAGGTTCGAAATAATCTTTAGGCTCTAAACGAAAAACCTCCCAAAAGGGAGGTTTTTCGTATCGACAATATTAAAAAATCTCAAAGAATCTAAAAATGCTAAGAAGTTATTATCAAAGTTCCATCCAAGATTTTTTATCTAGCTCAAATGACTTAATCTTAGGTAATTTGGCACAGCATCATGAATTTGCACTTGAAGATTTACAGAAAAATGCTTGGTTAGCACAAATAGATATTTTAAAAGCAAATTTAGTTGGTATAGCAAAGGGTCATCTTTACTTTGAGTACAGCATTCCTCGAATGGGGAAGCGTGCTGATAATATTCTGATTATTCGTAATTTAATCTTTGTTATTGAGTTTAAGGTTGGGGAAAGTTTTTACTCTACAACTGCAAAAAATCAGGTGATTGATTATTGCTTGGATTTAAAGAATTTTCATTCACAAAGTCATGATAAAAAAATTATTCCAATTCTTGTAGCTACTGAAGCGGATACAGAAGAGATCATTTGGGAGGATGTAGATGATCTTGGAGCGCCCATTTGTTGTCATCAGTACAATTTAAACCAAATGATTCTACAGGTTCTTGCGCATTATAATGAGGATGCGGAGATTAATGTCCAAGAGTGGAATCAAGCCAGCTATAGACCGACACCCACAATCATTGAAGCAGCGAAAGCACTTTATCAAGGACATCAAGTTGAAGATATTTCCAGAAGTGATGCAGGGGCGATTAATTTAAAAATAACTTCAGCACGTATTGAACATATTATTGAAACAACAAAAGAAAAACGACATAAGGCAATTTGTTTTCTTACAGGAGTACCGGGTGCTGGAAAAACATTAGCAGGGCTGAATATTGCTAACCAGCGACTAAAAAAAGATGAATCAGAACATTCAGTTTTTCTCTCGGGCAATGGCCCACTTGTTGATGTGCTAAAGGAAGCACTGATTCGACAAACAGTTGAAACAGCAAAAACTGAAGGTCAACTTGAAACCAGATCAAGTGCTGAAAGAAAAGCAAAAGCTTTTATTCAAAATATCCATCACTTTCGAGATGAGTACTTAAGGTCATTAGAAGCTCCTATTGAAAAGGTGGTGGTATTTGATGAGGCACAAAGAGCTTGGCGCAAAGAACAAGTTTCTAACTTTATGAAGCAAAAAAAGGGAATTCAGAACTTTGATAAATCTGAACCACAATTTTTGATTGAGGTAATGGATCGGCACACGGATTGGTGTGTGATTATTTGTTTGATCGGTAGCGGTCAAGAGATTAACACTGGAGAAGCAGGGGTTATCGAATGGTTAGATGCTTTACAACAGCATTATCCTGAATGGCAGATTTATTATTCTGAGAAAATTTTAGAGGATCGTGTCTATATACAAGATCAAAGCCGAAAGCATCATTTAATTCAGCATGGTAATAAAGAACCTGATTTACATTTGGCGGTATCAGTAAGGTCGTTTAGAAGTGAAAGAGTTGCTGAACTTGTCCAAGCAATTTTAGATGGGGATGCGACGAAAGCACAACATATTTATAGCCAAGTTATAGAATCCTATCCAATTGTTTTAACAAGGAACTTGGAAAGAGCCAAGTCGTGGCTAAAACAACAAGCTAAAGGGACAGAGCGTTACGGCATGGTTGCGAGCTCAGGCGCAAGAAGACTCAAAGCAGAGGGGATTGATGTTAAAAATAAAATCACACCATCTGATTGGTTTTTGAATTCTACAATTGATGTACGTTCTTCATATTACTTAGAAGATGTCGCCACAGAATTTGATGTTCAAGGATTAGAATTAGATTACTGCTGTGTTGCGTGGGATATTAATTTTTACTTTAAGGATGGTTGGTGTTATCAAGCATTTAAAGGAACAAAATGGCAGAACATCAATCAGATGGAAAAGCAAAAATATCTACTGAATACTTATCGTGTTTTGTTGACTCGTGCGCGTCAAGGAGTGGTGATTTACCTACCGAATGTAGATGATAATGATTGGACCAGACCGAGTGAATTGTATGATTCAACATATCAATTTTTAAAAGCCTGTCATCTCAAAGAAATTTAAAAAAAGCCTCCCAATCGGGAGGTTTTTTATTTTGGATTAACTATTAATAATCGGAACAATCCAGCTGGTAATAATCAATAAAATACCCAGATGTCCCAGTTTACGTGTCACATAAACCAGTTTAGACGGTGGTTGTTCCAGCTGTTTGGCATACTCTTCCATGGTGATGCCTTGTTTGCCTTTACTGGTATATAAGAACACACCCAAATCCAGACAGATCAGAATGGTGCCAATATCTGCCACCAGTTCCATCAGCTCAAACTGCTGGGTATACAGCGACATGCTAACGCTATAAATCAGATAAAGTCCAAAGGCTATACATGCATATTGCAGGATCACTAAAAATTTCTGCATAAATCTCAACAGTTCAAAAAATTAAGGTAATTATACAAACAATTCGAGCAGACCGCGCCCATTACAGGCTTTGCATCACATCGGCAAAATTCTGCTTCTCGACCAGTTCCAGAAATTCATCTCCCAGGCGCTGACTTTCAGCAATACATTGCTTCCAGAGCTGAATCCGCTGAGCTTGATCCAAACCTTTCAAAGTGAAGTCTTTACGATCCGGTAAACGACCCAAAGGCAAACTTTGCAAATATTCCTGAGAGGGTGAAATTAGCAAAGTTCGTGCCTGATTTTCCGGGCGTGCCGTGCGTTTAAACAGTTTATCGAACCAGCCGGGAGTAATGCTGTCAGTAAAATGCGGATACAGCACGATGCCTTTGCTCTGGAAAGGCAGGTCAATATGATAGTCAATCAGACCGCCATCGCGATAATAACCTTGCGGTGCATCCGGAATATTATTGACTGCTGCCATCACGCCCGGAATAGAGGCAGAGGCCATCAGCCAGGACAAAACACTTTGCTCAGTCAAAGCATGATAGTGTGTAGTAAATCCATCATCGGCAATTTTAAACTGTTCACCTGCATTCGGTTGGCTGATCACACGTTGCATAAAATGGCGGCTGTGTTTACGTGCCACAGCGGTAGTTCCAACGATGCCGGCTACAGAGGCGAGTAGGGGGAGCGCCTTGTCACTCTGAAAAATGTGCTGGGCTTTGATCGATAATACCGTCAGATGATAATCTGGATGATTCACCAGATCGGTTTCTTTGCCTTGTACCAGATCCAGCAGCATGCCACGACAAACGTCACTGACCTCCTTACGGGTCATTTTCTTGTGAAAGTACAGATGGGTATACAAGTCGGCAAGACGTTCAGTGCCTGCTTTGGCTCCCCATGCCGCGACACTGGCAAAACGCCAGCTACCAATAGATGAACCGACTAAGGTTCTACGCTGAGGAGCACGTGGGAAAAACTCGCCAAAAATAGCCTGATCCAGTCCTTGAATGCCGATGCCTTTGGGTCCACCTGCGGCACCCGGCACGATATCAATGTGTTCGGGTTGTAAGCCTTCTTTCAGAATCAGCTCACGAGCCTGATGCCCAGCGCGGATTTTCAGAGCAGGTGCATGTTTTTGTAAAATCTGCATAAAGGTTCAACCCATATTTGACCAATGAGGACATATTTTAAGCATCTGGTCACAGAGCCCAATGGCAAGATGTACCCTAAGGTGACTTTGCAGTCATAGGGGAGGAGAAAAATAAAAAAACCTGAACAATGTCAGGTCTTTTAAGCAGGTTATTTCAGTTATTTTGCAATCCGCCAGACTGCGAGTACGCTTGCCAGTACGATCAGAATCACTGACACAAACCATGGTGAAATGATCGCAATTGAAAGCAGGATAGCCATGATGCTGCCAAAAATCCAGCTACGCTTTTGCTGATGTTCCATTTGCAGGCGCATGCTTTGCAATTCATTGAGCTGCTTGGCATGCCAGGCGGACTGGTTTTTCAGACCGTTCAGGCTGTCGATCATCAAGGTCGGTAGGTCCTGCGCGCCCAAAAGCAGATCCGGGATTTTTTGTCCGAGTTCCTTGATATTCTTTTGCGGATTCATCTGGGCTTTGACCCAATCGGTGAGGATGGGTTTCGCCAGACTCCAGATATCCAGTTCAGGATACAAGTCTGTTCCCAGACCTTCTACATGAACCAGCGTTTTCAGTAATAACATCAGTTGTGGCGGGATTTCCAGATGGAAACGACGGGCGATGTCCATGACCTGAATCAGAATCCCGGCAAAATCCAGTTCATGCATCGGCTTGGAGACCATTGGACCCACGGTACGACTCATTTCGCGTGCTAGCGCGTCCTGATCGGTACCCGGTGGAATCCAGCCGGCCTGATGCACAATCTGAATCAGCTGCATGAAGTCACTGTTCATGACCGCCAGCAGCATACGTGCTACGGTCATCTGGTCATGCTTGGACAGCTCTCCCATAATCGCGCAGTCCAGCGCAATAAAGCGCGGATTGGCCGGATTGATAGTTTCGACAAAGACATTGCCTGGATGCATGTCCGCATGGAAGAAGTTGTCGCGGAAGACCTGAGTAAAGAAGATAGTTAAACCTTTACGTGCCAGATCAGCACGGTCCATACCCAGTTCATCAAAGGTGGCAATATCTGAAATCGGAACACCGGTAATCCGTTCTGCTACCAGCACGTCCTTACTGTCCATATAAACTTCAGGCACATACATCATGCTGGAGCCAGTGAAGTAATGACGCATACGGCGGGTATTGTCCGCTTCCAGCGTCAGGTCCAGCTCATTCAGAATGATCTGGCGATAGTCCTGAATAATTTCAGACAAGTGTAGGGCACGCGCTGCTTCCAGACGTTTTTCCAGAAAATCACCCAGCCAGCTTAGAATTTCAAAATCCTGCAAGATCTGCTGTCGAATATTCGGACGGGTCACTTTGACCACCACTTCACGGCCATCGTGCAGGGCTGCAGTATGCACCTGTGCAATCGAGGCGGCTGCCAGCGGCTGAACATCAAATCGGGCGAACAGGGTATTTACATCGGCTTTTAAGGATTCCTGAATACGCATCTTGGCGACATCATTATCAAAGGGCTTAACCTGATCCTGTAATAGAACCAGTTGTTGCAGCACTTCAGGCGGAATCAGGTCACGACGGGTCGAAAGTAACTGACCCAGCTTGATCGCCAGCGGCCCCATTTCTTCCAGTGCCAGTTTCAGCTTGAGCGGGTTTTTACGCTCACGGCTAGACCAGGCTGCCGGATGCATACGAATTAAAGATAAAATGTGCCGGGCTTTTTCAGGAAGTTCTTCCGCAGGAAACAACGTGTCGAGTCTATAGTGCGCGGCGATGCGCCAAAGTTCGAGTAAACGTGAAACATGCGGAATCATAAAGCGGTGTACCTAGTATTGAGAAGGAATATGAGGTGTAGCAGGAGTAAATGGCTGATCAGTAGAATCGTCAGATTCAATCTGTGCCTGAAGCTGACGGATTTTGGCTTCGACGCGATCCAAATTCTGGTTCAGGATACGGGTATCCTGATTCAGGTCATCCATTTGCCAGCGCGGGGCAAAAAGGCCACTATCTTCTTTCAGGGCATCTTTAGCGAAAAATAATTGGCTTTGCAAAGTGCGTTTTAAATGCTTCGGAGCCAGCTGCAACTTGCCAATTTCATGTGCCAGAGCAGGGCCAATCCAGGGACTCAAATGCGCCGCCAGATCAGGTTCTGCCTGCTGCATGATACGCTGGATTTCTTGCAGAATTTTATAGTCACCTTGCAGCGGAATATTACCGACTTCATCAGCAAGCAGCAGTTTAAGCAGCTCTACGACATTATTCACCTGTAGCGTCGCCGTTGCTTCAGGAATTTGAGTACTATTGGCTTCATAAGGGCGCTGTTCAAAAATCGAAGATTCTTCAGTATGACCGGTTGGCGTTGGTTCCAGACGAACCTTGCCCTCATCAAAGAAGACATCGACGGACAGTTGCGGTGAGGCAATGACCACCCGCAGCATTTTGCCGGCTAAAGCATTGAGCTGAATGCGGGTAATCGCATCCAGATCAATCATATGATGAATCAGGCGTTCAACAGCACCGAGAGCGAGAAGTGACCACATATCGGGTACGACCCTTAAAGCTTGAAGCCACGGTGAACGGCAACGATACCGCCGGTCAGGTTGTGATAATCACAGTTCTGGAAGCCAGCATTTTCCATCATGCCTTTTAAAGTACGCTGGTCTGGATGCATACGGATTGATTCAGCCAGGTATTTATAGCTTTCTGAATCATTTGCCACGATTTTGCCCATGATTGGTAAAGCAGTGAATGAATACAGGTCATACAGTTTTGAGAATGGCTCAAAGACTGGTTTAGAGAATTCCAGAATCAGTAAACGACCGCCTGGCTTAAGCACGCGATACATGGCTGCCAGTGCAGCATCTTTATCGGTGACGTTACGCAGACCAAAAGAAATCGTTACCAGATCAAAGCTGTTGTCGGCAAATGGCTCTAGAGTTTCTGCATTCGCCAGAACGAAATCAACATTGGTACAGCCGGCATCAATCAGACGGTCACGGCCAACATTCAGCATGGATTCGTTAATATCAGACAGTACTACATGACCGGTAGGGCCCACTTCACGGCTAAATACTTTGGCCAGGTCGCCTGTACCGCCAGCAATATCCAGCACATGCTGGCCACGGCGCACGCCTGACATATTAATCGCAAAACGTTTCCACAGACGGTGAATGCCGAATGACATCAGGTCATTCATGATATCGTATTTGCTGGCCACCGAATGGAATACTTCAGCCACTTTCTGGGCTTTTTCGTCACTGCTCACAGTCTTGTAGCCGAAGTGCGTGGTTGGACCGACGTTACCGGTATTGGCACCGCGTGGCAGGTTATATTTAGGGACAGTTCCAGTCACAGGCGTATCGGTCAGGCGTTGTTCTAGAGATTGTTGCTGACCTTGTGGAGCGCCTTGCGGAAGCGGAGTGGTTAAGAATGGGCTCACTTTGTCTGTCTGTTGTGCCGACTCGGGTGTAGGGGTAGGCGTTTGATTTTCATTCGACATTGGAGTCACTCCTAACATATCAATCGGGTTAATCTTGCATTGCCTGCATAATGACAGATTCTTGGATGTTATTCAGCAATCATGATGCAATTGTTATGAATAATATACAGAAAAATAGGAATATGGGCGGAAATCTTCACTGCCAGTGATCGAATAACTCATATGATTTATCACTGGCGATGGCCTGCCCTAAAAACCTGAAAATATCAGGATCAGGCAGGACCGCAAGCCTTCCTCATCATGGATGGGACAGGAGTGTATTATTGGAATGGTGTTGGATCACCTGAATGCACCTTATCAATAATGCCGCGTTCAATCGCAGTAAAGTCATGCACGAATTTTTCTGCCGATTTTAACGGTTTCATGGCCTGGAAACCGTCCTGCATAAACTCATACATCACCTGAAAATGATATTTATTGGCAGCGCCTTTACACATCTTGAAAGCGGTATACACCACAAAGGAACGCATATATTTGTCCAGGCTGACACCCAGCTGATCCAGCAATGCCAGCTGTTTCAAGCGCGCCTCACCCTGATCCAGTTTCAGATAGGTCACACGCATCATTTCATCAGTCAGTGGTGCGTTGGCAGGATAATCCTCTAAAAGCTGGATTGCGACCTGTTCATCCAGTTGCACGGCCAAGATCGCCAGTTCGACGCCTGAGGTTCCGGTTTTTAGGGCATTTTCCGGAATCATTTTTTCTGCCTTGTGCGCATATTTCATCAGTCGTGCAATCTGCTCGGCCAGTGCATCAAAGTCCGAGCCGCCGTAGAGCCGGTTCAGGAAATATTCGGCCATCAGCTGGTTATTTTTTTCAGAAAAATGCTGATGATGGCTACGCTGCATCCGTGCCTTTTGCCATGCCTGCACATCCTGTAAACGGCTTAAAATTTCAGGTTGAGTATGATATTTCAGCTGATAATACTGTTCTAAGAGTTCATCTAATCGGGCAAGTTTGGACATGTATTTTCAAATATGATTTTTCGATCTCAGAATCTTAGAGGGTGTGGCGCAATCTCGCTATGACAAATTGATCAATGATTCCTTATTTGAATGTCAATTTGCTGTTTAAACAGACAATCTAATCGTGTGAAAAACGTTGCTAACGCTATTTTTGCCTTCAGACTCCTCGCTATACTGCCCACAAGAATAAAAGATGAGGGATCTGTATGCGTATAGAAGAACAAAGTTTCCAGTTAATGGATGAAGACGAGCTATCCCTTGCGCTGATCAATGCCCAGTATGATCTGAGGAAAACCCAAGGTCAGAAAAATGGCAAAAGCCTGATTGTTCTGGTCAATGGAATTGAACTGGCGGGTAAGGGCGAAGCGGTCAAACAGTTACGTGAATGGGTAGATCCCCGTTATATGCAGGTTAAGGCCGATCAGCCGCAAGTATTAGGAGAAAAACAGACCTTCTGGAAACCCTATACACGGTTTATTCCTGCCCAGGGCCAGATTATGGTGCTATTTGGCAACTGGTACAGCGATCTGCTCAGAACCACCATGCAGACTGGTGCCATTGATGATGCCCAGTTTGATGCCTATCTGGAAGATATGCGTGTCTTTGAGCAGGATCTAAAAAATAACTATGTTGATGTGGTCAAGGTCTGGTTCGACTTGCCTTGGAAAACGCTACAAAAACGCCTGGATCAGATGGATCCGAGTGAAATGCAGTGGCACAAACTGCATGGCCTGGACTGGCGCGACAAAAAAAAGTACGACACCGTGCAGCGTTTGCGAGAGCGGTTTACTAAAGACGACGACTGGCTGATCATTGATGGGGAAGATGAAAAACGGCGTGACCAGCAGTTTGCACAGCATATTTTGCAGGCTTTAAAACATTGTCCGAATCATCCGGTTCGGGCCAAAGGACGATGGAAACAGGCCAAAATTCCAGAATTATTGCAGCATCCTTCGCAAGAGCTTGCCAAGACAGAGGACTATAAGGCGGAACTGAAAAAACTGTCTCTTCAGGTGGCCAAGGCGCTGCGCTCAGACCCACGCAATGTGATTTTGCTGTTTGAAGGGATGGATGCAGCAGGCAAGGGCGGAGCAATCAAGCGGATTGTGAAAAAGCTGGATCCACGTGAATATGAAATCCAGACCATCGGGGCGCCGGAAAAATATGAACTGAATCGACCTTATTTATGGCGTTTCTGGAACAAGCTGCAAACTGATGATGATATCTGTATTTTTGACCGCTCCTGGTATGGTCGGGTGCTGGTAGAACGGGTAGAAGGCTTTGCCAGCCCGGCAGAATGGCAGCGGGCCTATGATGAAATTAACCGATTTGAACAGAGCCTGATTAACCATCAAACCGTAATTATTAAATTCTGGCTGGCGATTTCCCAGGAAGAGCAGGCGGCCCGTTTCAAGGCGCGTGAAGATACCCCACATAAGCGCTTTAAAATCACCGATGAGGACTGGCGTAACCGGGAACGTTGGGATGATTATTTAAAAGCGGCCGCCGACATGTTTGAACGTACGTCGACAGAACAGGCACCATGGCACATTATCGCCACTGATGATAAAAACACCGCTCGGGTCGAAATTTTAAAAACAATTTTAAAGCAGCTTCAGGCAGATTAATCTGCCTGAGTTTTGAAAAGTTTGGGGATAAAAAATGGGGCGGGAAATTTATTTGCCTTGAGCAATCTGTTTTTGCTGGATATTTTTTGCTGTGCGATAACAATCTTCAACATGCGCTTCAGCAATTTTTTTCATGACAAAATAACCGAGGCTCGCGGCTACCAGTTGACCACCGAGTGGAATGAATTTTGTGACTTGCTTTGTGATCACTTTCGCTGCAACATTGTTCAAAGATTTTTTGACTGCTGTACGTGCTACCACCAGACCGGAAAACTCGATTCCGCGTTTACGCAGTTCATTCCAGTGCACCTGTTTGGTTGCAGGATCAAACACACTGATCTGTTCAGGGGCTAGACCAAAGCGGGCATTGATCTCCGGAATCAGTTGCGACAGAATGCCGACATCAATGACCACGTCCAGAAATGGCACCGGAATCACAGCTGCTCCGGCAGAATAATAGGCACGTTTTTTGGTTAGCTCTAAGCACTCGTTGCGAATTCTGTCTAAATCTAAACTTGGATCGATACGATCTGGAATTTTGTCTAATTTCATGGGCATTACCTAAAGCTAGATGTTGTTTTTTTCTGTTCAAACATCAATAAGATGCTTTTTTCAAAGAACTTTTTTGACTGAAGTATGAGTTTTAAAGTGACATAGACAGTTCGGTAAGTATAGTAAATAATCTTTATCATTTTGTAGTACTGCTCCATCTCATTTTTCAGGGGAAACGATGGCAATTCATGTTATTCAGAGTCAACGCATTGATGTGCTTTTGGATAGTATGCTGCGTATCGTTAATCAGAGCGCAAAAAATCCCTTGGCTGTGTTACAGCCGCGGCATTTTATTGTGCCATCTCCTGCAGTCGAGGCCTGGCTGACCCAAAAAATTGCCGAGAAAAAGGGCATCAGTGCCAATACCCAGTTTCATCATCGGATCCGTGCCTTTCAGTGGACTTCCTATCAGTGGGTGCTGAATAATCCCAAAGAAGTCGAACAGGTTCGTGAAGCCAATATTCCCCGAATTATTATTAAATGGCGGGTATTTCAGGCATTACGTAAATGCATTTTGCCTGAGCAGATTCCATTAGAGATCGATCATCCACTGTATTCGATTATCAAACGGATTTATGACAGCGCAGATCGTCTGGAACAGGGCATAGAGAAGCAGCTGAAAAAACAAAGCATGCTGTACTGGGTGTCCGAACAGGTCTCGCGCCTGTTTAGCCATTATATGGATTACCGTGGTTATTGCGCGCGGAATTGCCCACCACAGGAATGTCGTTGTCCCACTAACTGGCTGGCGTCCTGGGGGCAGGATATTGCGCTCGATGTTGAGCATATGATCTATATTCCTAAAGATGAAAATGGCCATGAAATTCCGGTGGCAGACTTCGTCAAGATTCAGGCACGCGAACTGGAAGCCTGGCAGCGCTGGTTGTGGCAGCATGTCTTTCAGGATGATTATGCCAAGATTCTGGACATCGAACAGATGTACTGGGAACGTCTGGAAAATGAAGATACTCAGGCACAGGCTTTAAAACGTTTGCCAGAACAGGTCGTGGTCTTTACCTTGCTAGAATTGCCACCGAGTCAGCTGGATTTCTTGCGCCGTCTCGGTCAATACATCGATATTTATATTTTCCACTTTAACCCTTCACAGGAATACTGGGCTGACAGCGTCGATCCGGATTGGAAAGCGCGTTATGACCTTGGCGTGCAGGAACGTTTCATCAGGAAATTTGAAAAATCTCAGGGACGTTTGCCGACTGATACCGAAATCCAGCATTTCTTTGCAGCCTTTCAGCTGAACTTTAATGCCGAAGACCGGGAATCGCGTCATCCCTTGCTGACCCGCTTTGGCAAGCAGGCGCGTGATCATTTCTCGTTATTATCCAAACTGTCTTCAGGTGAAGAAGGTCTCTGGGCGGATGCTTTCGTGGATGAATATCAGGATAAGTTACTGGCCAAAATCCAGTCGGATATTCTGTACCTGCTGGAACCGGAAAAACACCAGTATCCGCTCAAATCAGACGATGATTCGGTGCAGATCCATGTCTGCCATTCTTCACTGCGCCAACTGGAAGTTTTAAAAGAACAGATGATTCACTGGCTGGCTCAAGGTGCCGAAGATGCCCCACGTCAGCCGAGCGATATTCTGGTGCTGGCCCCGAACTTGAAAGAGCTGGAGCCGGCGATTCGGAGTGTCTTTGCACCACCACCGCGAGAACGGGAAGGTAATAGCCAGCGTCTGCAAAAAGATAATCTGTATTTACCGATTCAGATTGCCGGGGTGTCCCGACTCGATGTCAGCAATGCCTGGCGCGCGGTACTGGGCCGGATTCAGCTGGTGCATCGACGTTTCAGTATCGAAGATTTTGCCGACTGGCTCAGCCTGAATGCGACCCAGCAACTATATGCGCTGGACTACGCGCAAGTTGAGCGCATGTTGCAGTTACTGGGCGAAGCGGGCTTTAAACGCGGTCTGGATCAGCAGCATTTACAGCAAAGCCTGACTGCCGGTGATGAAGACTACCGCTTCAGTTTTAAGTTTGCGTTGGATCGGCTGGCACTCGGGCTTGCAGTTCCGGAACATGCCCTGTTTCAGGATACCTTAAGCTATGCTCGGGTCTTGAGTAGTGATTTTCCTCTCATTTCGACTCTGATCCAGATTTATCAGGATCTGGTACAGCGCCGTGACTGGCTGATTTTGCATGAACAGGGACAACGTACCCCGGTAAAAACTTGGCTGGAATATCTGCGTGAAGACTTGAATGAGTTCCGTGAAGCCGGGGTTGAGTCCTTAAAGACGGTCGCAGAAATCATTGACAAGCAGATGCGGATGCTGACGTTGGCCGATTACCATGATCAGGATGATCCGCAGGCCAGCCAGGAGCTGGTCGCCTTAAGTCTGCCATTGCCTTATGTACTGGAAGAAATTCAGAATACACTGGAGATGCAACTGGATCAGGCCGAGCCGACCGGACAAATTACCTTTAGTCAAATCGGCCAGATCCGTCCGTTGCCGTATAAGCTGGTGGTGATGCTGAATCTGGATACCGGTAAATTTCCGAGCCGGAATCAGCAGGTGCCATTTGACCTGATGAACAGTCTGAAGCCGCAGTTAGGGGATCGTTCCCGTCTGGATGATGACCAAGGCGCTTTTCTGGATGCATTGCTACTGGCACAGGACAATTTATGGCTGTTCTATAATGGCTTTAATGTTGATGATGGTGAAGCGCGTGATCCATCCACTTCATTGCAGGAACTGATCCAGCATATTGCCCTGATCTGCCAGTCAGACCAGCCCGATGCTGAAGTCGATGAAACGGTTGAGATGAATGGTTTGAGCGTGGCCAAGCATATCCGTCAGCTCTATCATGTGCATCCACTACAGCCGTTCGATCCGATCGGTTACGTCGAATCTCATACTCCACGTTATCAGACCCAGTGGTTTGCTGTAGCAGAATATATTCGCAGTGCAGAGGGCAAGCGCAGCAGCTGGATCAATGCCCATTATCCGGCCTTGATGCAGAAAGAAATCCGGGTGCTGAAAGGGGATGAGTGGATTCGTGACATGATTTTCCCGGCACGCCTGTTCCTGAAAAGTATCGGTGTTTCCAGTGTGAGATATGCCGATCTGCCAAGTTCACGAGAACCCTTATTGCTGAATAAACTGGAACAGTATCAGGTCCGTGATTTCCTATTACAACAGGATCAAGAGATTGAGCCACAGCTGATGCTGGACCGCTTGCCGGTCGGAAAAACTCAGGAAGCGACCTGGCTCAGCAGTCAGCAGGAACAGCAATCGCTAAAAGAACGTTTATTGCAGCTGAATAAAGAGCTGACACCTGTAACGCAGCAAACTTGGCAATATAACCCTGAATTGCTGATTCATATTACCTTGCCGCAAGTGCCGCACAGCAGTTACTGGCTGAGTATGCAGTCTTCCTCCGCTTCGGAAAAACGTCGGGCACAGGTCTGGCTGGAATATCTGCTCTGGCTGGCCTATCTGAACAATGATGAACTGTCTCCGCAGCTGGAACGGATTGTCATTTTCAGTAATAAAACCCTGAAGTTCTCCGGGCTGCGTTCTAGTCAGGCACGTCATCATTTACAGGCTTGGTTGAAAGCCTGGGAAATCGGACAGACCCAGCCGCTGGTATTGCCTGCCGAATTGCTGATGAAAAAGGCTTGGGAATGGACCGAAAATGAACAGGGACAGATCACCATTGCCGAGATGCAGGAACTGCTAAAGGCCTGGAACAACAGCTATGAAAGTGCCAAGCCTTTGGCCAGCGATGAATCCAGCCAGTTGCATCAGGACTGGCAGTTTATTTTGCAGGATCAGGACCCGGATCTGGCCTTGCAACGCTGTTGCCATGATTTTGCCCATGCGTTATATGCACCGATTCATGAACATCTGGAATGGATAAAAGAACAATGACCATGTTACCCAACCAGAACAAAAAGATTTCAACCAATCCGATTCAGGACATGCGCTTTAGCGGCCTGCACTGGATTGAAGCTTCCGCGGGGACCGGTAAAACCTATACCTTATCCAGTTTGATGGTACGGATTTTTCTGGATCAGTATTATCCGCATCAGGTGATTGCCACAACCTTTACCCGTAAGGCTACAGCTGAACTGAAAAACCGGGTACGTCTCAGAGTCGAGGAAACACTAGCCTTCATTCAGCGTCATCAGGAGCTGAATTCGGTCGAAATCACCGCCAAAATCCAGACTGAATCGGATCCACTATTTCAGCAGGTATTAAAAGATTATGGCTCACGCATGGATTACGCCCGGCGCCGTCTGCGTCTGGTTCTGAACCAGCTGGATGAGCTGTTTGTCGGAACACTGGACAGCTTTAGCCAGAAATTATTACGTGAATTTGCTTTTGAAAGCGGCAAGATTGAACGGGCCGAACTGACTGAAGATCAGGACCTGTATATCCAGCAGCTGATTCATGATGTACTACGAGAATGGATCCAGCAGCAGCCGCAATATATGGTCAATCACCTGTATCTACAAAACCTGTTGAAACCAGTAGAACATTATACTGGACTAGTTCGTGATGCTCTAAATTTCCGTGTGCAATACTTTCAGAAGGTAGAAAAAGTCGAATGGGATCTGGCTGAACTAGAGCACTGCATTCAGCGCCTGTTCGATGTACATGAACATGAAATTGAGATCATTCGGGAGTATTGCCAGAATTCTCCCAAGTATTTTCATAAGAGTTTTTTCACCAGATTAAGCGATGTCTGTGAAAACTTTATGACCTGGATGGCTGTGCTGAAAACCAAAGGCGCGATGAGCTTTTTTGATCCAGAACTGCATGCGATCTTATTAAATCTGTGTTATTTGCGCCGCAAGAAAACCGATTTTCAACCGGTCTCAATGAAGCAAGTATTTAACAAAAGCTGTCCGGAAGCAGAGCAGCAGCAGATTCTGCAACATAGCCTGATTCAGGCCATTGATGGATTGTGCGAAGTCAAAGAGAAGATGGATGCACAGTTGAAGCAGCTGACCACCTATCTGGAATATCATATTATTCGCAGTGTGCAGAACCGTCTGCCGCAAACCTTGCAAAAACAGGGTGAAACCACATTTTCCCAACAGATTCGAACCTTGGCTGAAGCTTTACAGGGACAGCAAGGTCAACGCTTTGCCCAGTTTGTACAGGCACGCTATCCACTCATTCTGGTGGATGAATTTCAGGATACCAACCAGGATCAGGATGATCTGCTGGCTAAAATCTGGCGTGATCCGAATCGAGTCAAAGCCGGTTGTATGATCATGGTGGGTGATCCGAAACAGGCGATTTACGGTTTCCGTGGCGGTGACATGCTGACCTATAACAAGGCGCGTGCCGATGTGCTGCAAAAGCAGGGCCGTGAATATACTCTGATCCAGAACCATCGCTCGGTAAAGCCTTTAGTCGAGGTGGTGGACGCGTTGTTTCAACGCCAGATGGATTTTGGTGAACAGGTGCATTACACCCTGATTCAGGCGGGGAGCCGGCCACATCCGGATTTAATCGATAAAACGCTGAGTAATCCGCATCCACTACGCTGGATTCAGCTCGGTGAACAGGACGTTGAAGCCGATCAGGTGGTCTGGAAAATCCGCCAGTTATTGAATCAGTCTGAACAGCAGCAACTGTATTTCCAGCAGGGTGACAACGTTCAGCACTTAAAAGCGGATGATATTGCAGTTCTCAGTTTTGGCCATTATGCGCTGGAACAGGTCAAGCAGCGTCTGCAACGCATGGGGATTCCCTGTTATAAGGAATCTAAGCAGAGCGTCTTTGCCAGTCCGGTGGCTCAGGATGTTGCAGCTGTTCTGACCGCGATCATGGAGTCTTTTAACGAAGCCAAAGTCAAACGTGCCTTATTGACCCGTTTATTGGGCTTTAACCTGAAAAAGTTAATCGAACTGCAAGAGCAGAGCGAAGGTCTGAGCCGTTATATTGCAGACTTTGATGCTATCCGGGAAATGTGGTTTGAAAAAGGGTTTCTGACGGCCTGGAATTATGCTTTAAATCTGTTTCAGGTCTGGACCAATCTGGTTGCAAGCCAGAGTCTGGACAATGAACGGGTGGTGGTGAATTTACGTCACCTGACCGAGATTCTGTGCCAGCAAAGTGAATATTATCAGGGTGCTCAAAAGCTGTATCACTGGTATCTGCGTCAATTGCAATCACCTTCCGGCAAGGACAATGAAAAAGAGCGCAAACTCTCCGGCGATCATGGGGTGCAACTGCTGACCATCCATGCTTCCAAGGGACTGGAATTCAAAGTCGTGTTCCTGTTGGGTGCCGATGCGCCTTTTGATGTAAATAAGGGGAATCTGAACTTTTCCCTGTCAGCTGCGGAAAATGTACTGGAACAATCCCGGGTAATTGCAGTTAATCATAAGGACTTGCATGAGCAGGCGATTTTGCAAAATGCGGCCCGGAATGCCGCAGAAAATCACCGGCTTTGGTATGTGGCACTGACCCGGGCCAGTCACCGGGTTTATGCCATGCTGCAAGATCAGAGCGGACAGGCGGATTCAGGTCTGGCGTTCTGGCGTGGACAAGGTGAGGCGGCCTTTCAGCATGCCCTAAGTCTGCTTGAACCACCTCTGGCTTCTGAGCCGCCTAGAATTGTGGCACAACAGACAGAAGCACCGTTACAGATGCAGGCTCATCCTTTACCGGAGCGACAGTTCTATCCGCGGACCAAAACCAGTTTTACTGCACTGTCACAGCATCTCCCGCATCAGGCAATATTGCAGGATGATCTGGTCATCGCTTCTGAACGTCCGGACAGTGCCGCAGATGAAATGAATCTACTGGAACTGGAACAGCAGATAGCCAGTCAGCCACTGGACTGGATCAGGCTGAATTTTCCAAAAGGCACGGTAGCCGGAACCTTCCTGCACAGTATTTTTGAGCATATCAATTTTCAGGATCGCAGTTACTGGAATCTGGAAATCCGTCGTCGTTTTAAAAATACGGCGCCACAAATCTGGCAGGAACTGAAAGAGAAATTTCATCAGGCCTTTCATATTCGTCCATTGTTACAGCAGGCATTTACCCCGGGCTATCAGACGGCCTGTGTGAATTTACAGACCCTGTTTAGTCAGGTGGCCCGTCAAGGTCAAATGCAGCCGGAAAAATTGCAGCAGAGTATGCAAAAAGTACTCTCCAGCCTGAATTATAAAATCCTGACCGGAATTCGCCTGCATGATCAGAGTGAAGCTTATCGTCAGGAATGGCAGCAGTTTTTCCGTTCCGCTCAAACATTCGATCACTCTGAATGGTTGAACTTCTTAGGGCAGTTTCAGCGCTATTTTACAGAACTGGATGATGAACCTTTTATCCTGTTTTTCGAACAGGAAATAGCGCAGATGACGCCTGCTGAGACAGCAGCGCAACTGGATGTAGAAGCCGTTTTTCAGCAGGCATTCGATCATTTCATTGATGAGATGACTGAGGATCTTCTACTCAATCGGGTTCATGACTGGCTCAAAGAAATTCTGGCTGCACCCCTACAGGAAGACTTCAGCCTGGAACAGTTGCAGCAAGGTGCGTATCTGTCCGAGTTTCCGTTTTATCTGTCTTTAACCGATGCGCCCTTACAGATTCGTCAGATCCAGCAACTGTTTGCCGAGCATGATATTCTCATGCCTGATTTTAATGAGGCAAAATCGGCACGCTATCTGACCGGTTCTATCGATTTGGTTTATTTTGATGGCCAGCGTTATCATATTGCCGATTATAAAAGCAATTTTCTCGGGCCGGATCAGCAGCATTACACGGCCGAGGCCATCCAGCAGAATATGACCCACTCCAGTTACTGGCTGCAAGCGGCCTTATATCTGGTGGCATTGCATCGTTATCTAAGCGTGAACATGCAGGGATATGACATGCAGCAGCATCTGGGTGGGGCGACTTATCTGTATTTGCGCGGTATGAATGGTCAGGCTGAACAAGGCGCTTATCACTGGCAGCCTGGTCTGGAATTTATTCTGAAACTGGATGAAATTCTGGGCTATTTTAAGCAGAAAAAATCAGCATAATTTTGATGATTTATAAAATTTTAAGAGTTTAAACAGAAGATTATCCTGTGGATAACTTTGAGGATAACTGTGTGGAAAATGAGCAAATTCACGTGTCTCAGCAATCAGCCCATTTAATGGCCTGGATTGACTATTTATGTCAGCCACCATTTAGTTCGGCGACCTTTGATGCTGCCGCAAAATTGCTGATTCAGCAGCTCCTTGAAGCGATGCAGGAGGGCAATAGTTGTATTCCGGCCAGTGCTGAGCAAAAAGCTCTATTGCATCATTTGGTATTGGATCGTAGCCAGCAGGCTCAAGGCATTGCACCCTTTATTTTTGAAAACCAGCAATTGTATTTATACCGCTACTGGCAGCTGGAACAAGCGGTCGCCACACAGATCGCCCGGATCAAGTCACAAGCCATCACGCCAGTAAATTTAAGTGAGCGTGATCGTAACCTCCTGACAGATCCACAGCAAAAGCAAGCGCTGGAAATGGTCGCCAAGCAGGGGCTGAATATTATTACCGGTGGACCAGGAACTGGTAAAACCTACACCTTGGCACATATGATTGCTGTACTGCATGAAGCCTTGCCTAATATCCGGATTGCGATGGCTGCTCCGACGGGTAAAGCGGCGCAGCGGATGCAAGAGGCCTTGCAGAAAGCCTTACATAGTGAAAAGTTACACGCTTTTGAACTGGAGGCTTTAAAGCAGGTTCAACCCGTTACTTTGCACCGCTTACTGGGCTTGGGCCGGTTGGGACGCCCACGGTTTCATGCCAAGCAGCCTTTACCCTATGATGTGATCGTGGTTGATGAAGCATCCATGCTGGACTTAAGCCTGTCACAGATGCTCCTTGCTGCAGTGCCAGATTCAGCCCGCTTAATTCTATTAGGCGATGCAGACCAGCTGGCCTCGGTGGATGTCGGCACTGTACTGGCAGATTTACAGCAGACTTCTGTTTTGGCGGATAACCGAGTGAATTTAATCACGACACGCCGTTTTGCTTCAGGCGCCCGGATTGGAGCGATGGCACACTTTATCCAGCAGGAGCATGTTCCAGCATCAGTTTTAAACCAGTTTGAACAGCAAGTAGTTACTGCGAGTGAGCTGCAAGCAATTGCACTGGATCAGGTAGAGATTGACCAGCTGCAACTGCAATATTTGCCAGAAATAAACCCAACTACAGGTCTACAGTTAGACCCATATTATGATCAACTGATGTATGGCTATCAGGGTTATGCAGACGCGATCAAGCTGGCTCAGGATCAGGCTGGTTTCGAGCAATATGTGCAGCAGGCAATTCAGTACTTTGATGATTACCGGATTCTCACCGCAATTCGGCATGGTGATCTGGGTTTGAATAAAATCAATCAGCAGATTGAACAGCGTTTTCTGGCCAGTGTAGGCAAGTTAAAACAGGGCGACTGGTATACCGGTCGACCAGTGATGATGACTTATAACGATTATCAGCTGGGTCTGTCCAATGGTGATATTGGCATCTGTTTCTGGAGAGAACAAGAAGGACAGTCACAATTTGAAGTGTATTTCCCGAGCTTAGAAAAATGGGTGCTGGCGACCCGCTTACCGAAAAGTATCGAAACGGCATTTGCTTTGACGATTCATAAATCGCAAGGTTCAGAATTTACTCATACGGCTGTAGTACTCGATCAACAGGCCAAAAATTTGCTGAGTAAGGAACTGATTTATACAGCGATTACCCGGGCCAAAAAAGTTGTGAGCTTACTGGTAGATCGCGACGCGTTTACACAAGCGCTATGCGTCAGAACCACACGAAAGAGTGGCTTAAGCGAAAAAATACTTGAACAATGCAACAATCTATTGGCAAAAAATAAATAACTGTTGTAGGTAAATGCTTACATGGATTCAGGAAATTGGCGCATGGAGCTTTTACTCGGTTTTTGAGAAGATTGGTCACACAAAAGAACTCAACACGGAAAGTTGGGTATAAATCGCATAATAAGAACAAGAATGTCATCAGACAGCGAACTTACAGTGAAGTAAGTGAAAGAGGAAACTTACAGCCGCTAAGCCTTGTAGTTTTGGGAGAGACTACAAGGCTTTTTTATATCTGCCGTTAATGGAATTTTGCCGTAATCTTATAGTTCAATTAAGTTGGCAGAATAAGTAAATTTAAGTAAATAGTGTAATTAAAAGATATATAAGTGTAATATTTTGCAAATTTCGATGACAATTTTGTACGCAATGGCTTACAGCGAGTGAGGATAAATGCCTCTATGAGCATTTCGACAATATGGCAAAATCTACCACACAAGGAAGTTATTTTTAGTCAGGAAGATTTGAAAATAATAAAGCGTAAAACGCACTAAAAAAATAATAAATAAAAAATGATAATAGAAGAAACTACAGCGCGAAAAAGCCCGAGTTTACTCGGGCTTTTTTTTTATCATTTATTTCTAAGCGCGACCAGAAATATTTTAAATATAAAAAGATCAGTTAATTTCTGCAGTTATCTAAACAGCTACTCGTAAGCCGGATCAAGTCCAATTCCTGAAATCCGTTGTAAATTGAACCATATGGGATTTATTCATATCAACAAATAAGCAAAGACATCTGGCAACCGACACCCTCAAAATTCATGATCTATTTTTGCAATCTGACGCAATTTCCCTTAAAATATGCAACTTGCTGTAGTGATGCACGGCAGTCAATGTATTGAATTCTCATTACTTTGATTTTTATCAAGATATATAAGCATCTCGGAGAAATCGAATGGCTTTAACAAACGCAGATCGCGCAGAGATCATTGCTAAATTCGCTCGCGCTGAAAATGACACTGGTTCACCAGAAGTTCAAGTAGCTCTTTTAACTGCTCAAATCAATGACTTACAAGGTCACTTTAAAGAGCACAAACACGACCACCATAGCCGTCGCGGTCTGATCCGTATGGTTAACCAACGTCGTAAGCTTCTTGACTACCTAAATGGTAAAGACCACGGTCGTTATGTTGCATTGATCGGTGCTTTAGGTTTACGTCGTTAATTCGATTTAAACTTTATTTTCGGGTTTATTGCATGCCTTATGCTTTACAGCTGAAAACTAAAGTCGGTTTAGCCTTTGGCTAGATCAGGGGAAGGGGCGAATGTTCGCTCCTTCTTTGTGTTTAAAAATAGTGTTTATTTCTGGTGAGGTCGGCTTCTAAGCTTTGTCATTTACCCGTCCATTTGGATGTGAATGCCAAACCTTAGGGGTCTCCACTAGAATAAAATCAGGAAAAAATAAAACATGTCGATGTTTAATATTGTTCGTAAAGAATTCCAATTTGGCCAACATCAGGTTGTCCTAGAAACAGGTCGTGTTGCGCGTCAAGCCAATACTGTATTGATTACTATGGGCGGCGTAACTGTATTGGTTGCTGTTGTTGCTCAACCAACTGCTAAAGCAGGTCAAGACTTTTTCCCACTGACTGTTAACTATCAAGAAAAACAATACGCAGCTGGTCGTATTCCTGGTGGTTACGGTAAACGTGAAGGTCGTGCATCTGAAGCTGAAACGCTGATTTCACGTCTGATCGACCGTCCAATCCGTCCATTGTTCCCAGAAGGTTACTATAACGAAATCCAGGTGACTGCGACTGTTGTGTCTTCTGACAAGACTATGGAAGCTGACATTGCAGCAATGCTGGGTACTTCTGCAGCACTTGCGATCGCAGGTACACCATTCCGTGGTCCAATCGGTGCGGCACGTGTGGGTCTGATCAACGGTGAATACGTTCTAAACCCAAGCTTTGAACAATTGAAAGAAAGTGATCTTGATCTTGTCGTTGCAGGTACGGAATCTGCAGTACTGATGGTTGAATCAGAAGCGAAAGAACTTTCAGAAGACCAAATGCTGGGTGCAGTATTGTTCGGTCATGATGAAATGCAAATCGCGATCCAAGCAATCAAAGAATTCGCGACCGCAGCTGGTGCGAAAGAATCAACTTGGGTGGCTCCTGAGAAAAACGAAGACCTTCGTGCAAAACTGAAAGAAGCATTCGAAGCGAAAATCTCTGAAGCATATACCATTGCGGTGAAACAAGACCGTTATGCAGCACTTGATGCACTTCAAGCAGAAGCGCTCGCTCAGTTCGTTCCAGAAGGTGACGAAACTGGTCTTGCTGATGACGTAAACGAATTATTTGAAGATCTTAAATACCGTACCGTACGTGACAACATCTTGTCTGGTAAACCGCGTATTGACGGTCGTGATACTAAAACTGTTCGTGCCCTTGATGTACAGGTTGGCGTATTAGACCGTGCTCACGGTTCTGCATTATTCACACGTGGTGAAACTCAGGCATTGGTAACTACTACTCTGGGTAATACTCGTGATGCGTTGATGGTAGATACCTTGGCTGGTACTAAAACTGACAACTTCATGCTTCACTACAACTTCCCTGCATATTCTGTAGGTGAAACAGGTCGTGAGTCTGGTCCTAAACGTCGTGAAATCGGTCATGGCCGTCTGGCTCGTCGTGGTGTTCAAGCCGTGCTTCCAGCAGCTGACCGCTTCCCGTACGTAATCCGTATCGTATCTGACATCACTGAATCTAATGGTTCATCTTCAATGGCGTCTGTATGTGGTGCTTCTCTATCATTGATGGATGCCGGTGTTCCACTTAAAGCACCAGTTGCGGGTATCGCAATGGGTCTAGTGAAAGAAGGCGAACGTTTCGCAGTTCTTTCTGACATCTTGGGTGACGAAGACCATCTTGGTGATATGGACTTTAAAGTAGCGGGTTCTGCTAACGGTATTACTGCACTACAAATGGACATCAAGATCGAAGGTATTACTGAAGAGATCATGGAAGTTGCATTGAACCAGGCTTATGCAGGTCGTATGCACATCCTGAACGCGATGAATCAAGTAATTTCACGTGCTCGTCCAGAAATTTCTATGCACGCGCCGACTTTCCAAGTGATCAACATCAACCCTGACAAGATCCGTGACGTGATTGGTAAAGGTGGTGCGACTATCCGTCAAATCACTGAAGAAACTAAAGCTGCGATTGACATCGAAGATAACGGTACAGTACGCGTATTTGGTGAAACTAAAGCTGCTGCACAGGCTGCGATTGCAAAAATCCAGGCACTGACTGCTGAAGTTGAGCCAGGCACAATCTACACAGGTAAAGTGATTCGTATCGTTGAATTCGGTGCATTCGTGAACATCCTGCCAGGTACTGACGGTCTGCTTCATATTTCTCAAATCTCTAACGAACGTATTGCCAACGTGGCTGACGTATTGAAAGAAGGTCAGGAAGTGAAAGTACAAGTTGCTGACGTTGACAACCGTGGTCGTATTAAATTGACCATGAAAGACATCGAACAAGCATAATTCGATTACTTTTAAGTCTGAAAAAGCCTGCATCATGCGGGCTTTTTTATTTGGACAGATTCTTTATTTAAGAACCGAAATCATTTAATAATCACATTGTAGATAAAACGGATGATTAAACCTTATATTGAAACATTCTTGGTTGAGAAAGCTGTTCTCATTTAGGTAAGCGGATCGGCTTCAGAGTTTTTCAGCATGCGATAAATCTCGTCTTTCAGTTTTAGTTTTTTGCGTTTAATCGCATCGATATCATCATTGATATGATTGACTGGATCGAGTTCAAGCTGACTAATCTGTTTGTCCAATTCACTATGTTCCTCAAACAGTCGGGCAAAGTACGGATTTTCCTCACGTAATTGCACAATTAAATCACGGTATTCTGGGAACATATATTTGATCTTTTTATTGCAGTCTTTGGTTTTCATAGGGATATTTATCACTCAAAAAATAAAAGAAAAAAGCAAAATATGCCCTAGTCCGCATTGATCTAACTCATGCAGACCGGACATTAAAGGGCATTACTTGAAATGCAGATGTTTCACCTCACGACGTAATTCCTGCACTTCATCAATGAGATCCAGCATCATGGCAACGGCACTAAAGGAAGCATCAAAATCACGCTGCAAACGGTAAGCCCGTTGTGCTCGAGTAATATCTTCCCCGAGGAAGGTACCAGGATGCGTTTTAGAACGGTTCGGCAAAATTCCATGTTCAATGAGTTGCATCACCCATTCCGGACTTTGGCCACATGCTTCAGAAAAGTGGAACAAATCAAAGGTACGATCATCCATGATTTCAGAGGGGATATAACCGTTGGAAAAGTTTTCTCTATATTGAATTGTAGTCATAGCTCTACTCCTTAAACAGCCAGGCTTGAGACATTCAGAAAGGAAGGTCGTCCTGAAGTAGGGGAATGCCATAATATTTTATGGCCGCTGCGCTGTGCCCTAACGGTATGGGATGCTAGTTGAACCAGCACCCTGCCTAGAAGAGGAACTCCTATCCTGTGGAAATCCTGCTTGAACCTGAACAGCTCAGTCTGAGCAGGGAAACAAAGATCTAGGCGGGCATCTGTTTTTATAGTTTTATCTGTCATTTGCAAACCATCCGCTGTTTGCAACACACATTTACCCATGCCTATCAATTGAGGAATACTTGTTGCATGGATACTCCGTTCCAGAGGTTCCAGAGTCCGTAGCAGATTGAATTGCAGCTGAAGATAGATCATTGTGTGAATAAAAAATAACCGTCTTCAATTCATTATTATGAGTTTGGGCTAAGGGAAACAGTTTTTATTTGTACTTAATTGTTTCAAATCATAACCATTAAGAAAGCCCCTGAAACAGGGGCATGGAAAACTGACAAAAATTAGTATTTTATCCAGGTAACACTGCGTCCGATAACCGAAACGCCTACGTAACCACGCAGGGTCAGGCGTTTGCCATTGGCGCTTAAACGTGCTTTACCTTTGTAAACTTTACCGCTGATTGGATCAAGTATCTTGCCATCATGGAATTCGTGAGGTTTTTTGGGGTCTGCCTTAAAATCCCAGATAAATGGCAAGCCAATAAATGGTTTATTCTTAAGCTGTCCTGGACATTTGCTACAGATTCCCAGTTTTTCTGCACCTGGCAGGCTACGGGTTTCTACGATAATTCCCTCATAGCTGCCATCTGGTTTTTTACGGATTTCGACATCAGCACGAGAATAACCGGATTGATCATCGATAGTCTTCCATTTCCCCAGTAGTGGATCTTCAGAAGCAAAGCTTAAACCTGCTGCTGTTGCCAATGTGATCCCCATCATTAAGCGACTTAAAATTTTCTTCATAACATGCCTGTTGATCAATGATTATTTATATTAGATTTATTACTCTAATTTATTCATAAAATGTAACAAAATCAATAGCATAAAATGTGATGAGATTGGCATAAAATTAATGAATTCATGTGAATTATCACATGACCTAAAATAAAAAAGCTCCTAAGGAGCTTTTCTTAATAATCTGAATTCGAAACTAGTTTTTAATCCAGGTCATATTGCGTCCGACCGGTGCACCTTCAGCACGACTATGAATGGCAAGATGCCTGCCATTATTTTTCAGGCGGGCACGGGCCTGATAAAGCTGTCCAGAAACCGGGTCGAGCAGAGTGCCGTTAATAAATTCATTGCTATGGTCGGGATGACTGCTCAGTCCCTTAAGCATTGTTAGTCCAATGAGCGGCTGATCCTTTAATGCGCCTTTACATAGAGTGCAAGTTTGCTGTCGAGCTGCCCCAGGAATCTCACGAACATGCACAATTTTGGCAATATAGCGATCCTGAGCATCTTTACTAATCACCACATCTGCCAGGGAATAACCGGTACGGTCATCAATGGTTTTCCAGTGGCCAAGTAATGGGTCACTGTTGGCGAACGCGGATAGACTGATGGTACTTGCTGCTGTAAGAATGATAGAACAAAGCAGTTTGAATCTCATTGCCACATTACCCCATGCTATTGAAAATATATTTAACTTCTTAAAGGCATAAAAAAATTATGGGATTAATATAGCGTGAAAAATACACTAAATACCAGTCAATAATCACATTAAATTAAGAAAAATGAATATGAGTTAAAAATTACGTTCATTCAGCATGATGAGAATGAGTAAGTATTTACGTGATAAGGAATGGGATAAAGATAATGATTTTAAGCTGTCCAAGCCTTTGATCTGGCCAGACAGCTTGCAGATGAGAATTTATAAAAAATGAGATTTATTCGACTTTCACCCAGGATACTGTTCGTCCGAGCATGGGTGTACCTACATAGCCACGAAGCGTCAGTACATTGCCTCGGGAATTCAGAGTTGCCTTGCTTTTATAGACATTACCGGTTAGTGGATCGAGAATTGCTCCATTAACGAATTCATTTTTCTTTTCTGGATTTGGTTTTAGACCTGATAAGACAGATAGACCCAGAATAGGCACGTCTTTCAGTGCGCCTTTACATTTAGAACAGTGGGTATGTGCAGGACGATTTGGAATGGCATGGATACGAACAACTTTACCCTGATAAGTACCATTATTGAGTTTACTGATTTCAACATCAGCACGTGCATAGCCCGTTTTGTCATCAATGGCTTTCCATGTCCCCGTGATTTCGGCTGCATAGCTGAAGCTCTGCGCAGCACATAACATCACACCCATTAAATATCGAAATTTCATTTAAAATCTTCCACTTATTTTTTTTGATTTTTTTACTTTGAAAATACCGTTGATCTTCTGATTCTATTGGTGTGCAAATTTTAATCATGAGGCAAGCTTGAAATTAAGTACATTTGTCTTTTTTTATGAGGAATTTTGGTCAATATTTTATGAAAATATAAAATGAAAAAAGCACTCAATATTGAGTGCTTTTTTTGAGTCGAGCAGGGGCTGTTATTAACTGAGGTGTTCACCAAACAGGCTCAAAGCTTCTTCAGCCGTAAAAATATAACGGCTATTACAGAACTGACAGTCCATCTCAATTGGATTCTGGAATTCTAAAGTTTCACGAACCGATTCTACACCAATCTGCTGTAAGGCAATCGCACAACGTTCTTTAGAACAGGTACAGCCAAACTGCAAATGTTCTACTTCTGGTAAGCGCACTTCTTCTTCGTTATATAAACGATAGAGAATTTCATTGGCCTCCAGAGTGACCAGTTCTTCTGTTTTTAATGTTTCAGTCAGCATGGTCAGACGTGGCCATAAGTCTTCATCGACACGGCGTTGTTCTTCTTCACTGTTACGCGGTAGCAATTGAATCAGCAAACCACCTGCACGGTTGTTGTCACTGGCCAGCACGATACGTGTCGGAATCTGGGCAGACAGGTCATAATATTGCATCAGACAGCCAGCCAGATTTTCCTGATCAAGCGGAACAATACCCTGATAACGCTCACCAAATTCAGGCTCGATATTGATAAACAGCACTGGATTAGTCAGTGATTTTAAAACTGTGCTGCTATCTTCTGCTGCCTGAAAGTGTGGATCTTCTTCGTAATCCGCCAGTGCACGTACTTCACCGCGATGGTTACATTCAGCCATTGCCCATTTAAATGTGCCTGAAGCCTGAATTTGTAGGCTGATACGCCCTTTAATTTTCAGGGTGCTGGCCAATAGTGCAGTGGCGCTCAGCATTTCACCTAACAGGATTTTTACTGCAGGCGCATAGTCACGCTGGGCCAAAATTGTTTGTAAAGCTTCTTCAAGATGCACCACTTCACCACGAACAGGGCTATCTTCAATAAAAAAGCGTTGGCGTAAATCAGACATAAAATTCTCCATAACCCTGCTTTAATGGTGGCATTATTGTAAAACACAAGTTATGCCAGATCATCTCTTATGGCATCAATTCCTGAAGCGTTGTTGTCCTGTTGCGTGTCCGTATCCTGTTCTGGTGCTTTTTTTAGCTGATCCTGAGCAAGAAGATGCTCCAGTTCTGCCAGTGTATTCCTTGAGCCTGCGGAATTAAACGGGCTCTCCGTATCTGGTTGAAATTGACGATTGAGCAGTTTCTGATCATGAGTATGAAACTCATGGATCTTTTGTTGCGCCTGTTCTTCAGACAGTCCGCTCAGCTGAACTAGCAGACACTGACTTAGTTCTAGTGCAGAAGCATAGGTTTCTCGCCAGATTTGTTCCACGCCCAGCTCCTGAAGTAAATGGACATGATGCCGGTTACGTGCCCGTACCCATAAAGACATGTCAGGATAATTTAAGCGCAGATGTCGGACGGTCAGCAGTGAATCTTCAATATCATCAATGGCGACAATCACATGCTGAACCGTATCCAGATGTGCCTGAGCTAAAGCCTCTGGCTCAGTCGCATTGGCCTGATAGAAGGTAATACCGTAAGAGGTCAGCAATTCAGTTGCTTCGATATTGCTGTCCATTACACTGAATTTTTGCTGCTGTTGCAGCAAAATACGGGCAATGATCTGGCCAAAACGGCCAAAACCGATTAATAAAATTGGTGTGGTATTTGGTGGAAGGCTTTCAATGTCAAAGGTCGCTGCCAAATGATTTTGCCGATCCAGTCGTGGCAGAATCTGGTTATGCAATAACCAGTAAAATGCCGGTGTGAGTAGCATGGATAAACTTGCCATCCACATCAATGGGGAGAGCAGGGTTGGAGTAATGATCTGCTGCGAAAGCGCAATGATGAGTGCCAGAAAAGCGAACTCACCACTTTGTGCCACACTGGCGGCCAGTAGCGTACTGTTGCGCCAACTATGCTGATAATAACGTGCCAATCCTAAGGTAATCGCAAATTTAATCAGGATCAGCGAAAGTGTTCCGGCAATAATCAATACGGGTTGCGTCAGCACATCGGCAAACTGCAATGACATGCCCAGACTGATAAAAGCCAACCCAATCAATAAACCGCTAAAAGGCTGCAGACTCTTTTCAATCGAAATCCGGAAATCAGAATCTGCCAGTAACATACCGGAAAATAATGCTGCCAGGTACAGATTCAGTCCCAGCGTATCCATCAGGACTAGTAAGCCCAAGAAAATGACAATGGTAACAATGCTATGCAATTCATGACGACCACTTTTGGCAATCCAGCGATAGAGCGGCTGCATGAAATAGCGGTTACATAGAAATAAGCCAGTAAAGGTAGCCATCATGGCAGCAAAATAAGCTATGCCATGTTCTGTTGAACTGACCCCAGCAAAAAGCGGAATCGCTGCAATGATAGGAATTGCAATCAGTGCATGAATCAGGGTGTTGGCATAAGCAGATTGACCATAACTGGTCGCCAGTTGTTGTTGATTATTTAAAAACTGGGTCACCAACGTCATGGCAGAGAGGCTGCCGGCCAGTCCGATGACAATGCTGGAAACCAGATGCTGATCGAGAAAGAACCAGGCCAGCAGGCTCAAAATCAGGGCCGTGCTCAGTACCTGTAAAATGGCCATAAACCACAGGGGTTGCCCAAGCTGAAGAATTCGTTGTGGTCTGAGTTGCAGACCAATCCAGAACATTAGGGCCAACAGGCTGATTTGAATAAAAGTCTGCATCACCTCAGGAGCAGAGATCAGCGCTAAGGCACTCGACCCAATGATTAAACCTGTCAGTAAATAGCCCAGCACTGTTGGCAGTCTGAGTTTATGGCTCAGTGGCACCATGAACAGTGCAATCGCCAGAACCAGCGCTATTTGTAACAGTATCGACATTTTTCCGCCTTAAATTTTATTTTCATCCAGTCTTAAAGTTGAGCCTTTATCAAATGAAGATGGTCTCAATATTTTAGCTGAGTTCTTGTGGATCGATATCCAGTGTCAGCTTCATATTGGATGGCTTATCCTGTAACAGGTTTTGCCACCAGCTACGGACATAATAATGCAAACGGGCACGGTCTGCGGACAATAGCACCATATGGGATTGATAGCGTCCGGCTTTGCGTTCCATCGGGGCAGGAATGGGACCCCAGATGTCCAGCACCAGATCGGGATATTGCCTGAGCAGGGCAGCATGTTTCTGTAAGAATTCGGTATTTTGTGCCTGATCTTTGGATTCACAGCGAATCAGCACGGCATAACGAAAAGGAGGCATCTGGGCGATTTGCCGTTCGGTCAAAGTCTGCTTGGCAAAAGCGCGGTAATTTTCAGTGACTAAGGTATTCAGCAGCGCATGATCAGGTCTTAGGGTCTGTAAATATACATCCCCTTTATGTTCCCCACGTCCTGCACGACCTGCGACCTGTACGATCAATTGTGCTGTACGTTCTGTGGCCCGGAAATCAACGCTAAGAAGACCAGAATCGATATCCAAAATTGCAACCAGCGTGACATAAGGAAAATGATGGCCTTTGGCCAGCATCTGGGTGCCGAGCAGAATCGCAGGCTCACTTTTCTGAATCTTGTCATAGATTTTCTGCCAGCTGCCAACCCGGCTGGTTGAGTCGCGATCGACCCGGATCACTTCAGAATCTGGAAAAAGCTCATTCAGATGTTCTTCAACTTTTCCAGTCCCCATGCCTAAAGTAGCCAACTCCTGATGCTGACATTGCGGACACTGTTCAGGCATACGATGAATGGTGCCACAGTGATGACAATGCAGATGCTGATAAGGTTGCCGATGCACAGTGAAATTGGCATCACAATTCGGACACTGCGCCTGCCAACCACAACTGCCACAAATCAGTACGGGCGCATAACCACGACGATTCAGGAAAATGAGTACCTGTTCTTTTTTAGCCAGGCGCTTTTTGATTTCTTCAATCAGATGCAGGCTGATGCCATGCTGCTTTGGTGCCACTTTTAAATCCAGAATATGGATTTTTGGCATTAGTGCTGTACCCGCGCGTTGATTCAGTTCCAGCACCTGCATTTTGCCTTGCTGCACCAGCGCATAGCTGTCAATGCTGGGGGTGGCCGAACCCAAGAGGACTGGACATTGCTGTAAATGTCCCCGGTACAATGCCACATCACGGGCATGATAGCGAAAGCCTTCCTGCTGTTTAAAAGACAGGTCATGCTCTTCATCCAGAATGATCAGGCCTAGATTCGGCATCGGTGTATAGATCGCAGAACGGGTGCCAAGCACAATGGACGCTTTACCGGTTTCAGCGGCTTGCCAGGCTTGTAAGCGTTTACTGTCATTCAGGCCAGAGTGAAGTAAGGCAATATGACAATGGAAACGGGACTGAAAGCGGCTAATGGTTTGTGGCGTGAGTCCGATTTCAGGCACTAGTACCAGTACCTGCTTGCCCTGTTTAAGTACCTGTTCCATGATCTGAAGATAGACTTCAGTTTTGCCGCTGCCAGTCAGGCCATCGAGTAAAAAGGCCTGATATTGCTTGCGGTATTTCAGCACTTGCTGAATCGCATGCTTTTGTTCCGGATTGGCCGTTAATGGCATCTGGGCCAGTTGTACAGGTTGCGGGCTAAAATCCTGTGCTTCCAGGACACATTCGCAAATTCCTTTTTTTTCGAGCGCTTTTAAAGTCGCTGTTTCTATTCCGGCCAGATTTAAGAGATTCTCAGTTGTTCCCACCGGATGTAGTTTTAGAATCCGATAAGCTTCCTGTTGCCTCTCGGAACGGCGAACCTTGGCTTCAGCCTCATGATCCAGCAATTTCCAGTTTCGGGCCAGCAGGTTATAAGGTTTGCCCTGACGCAATAAGGTCGGCAAGGCAGTCTGGATCACTTCCCCGATAGGAAACTGGTAATACTGTGCTGACCAGGTCAATACACTTAAAACCTGGGAATTGATAATGGCACGGTCATCTAAAAGCTCGGTAATGGCTTTCAGTTTGAAACTGGGATCAATCGGAGCATCTAGCGGTAATTTTTCAGTAATCACGCCGACCAGATTTTGCCGGCCAAAAGAAACCGCGACTCGGGCACCCACTTCTGCCTGCTGATATTGTTCCTGACTCAAGCTATAGTCAAAACAGTCAAACAGATGCACCGGCACTGCAACACGAACACGATAAACAGGGGCAGTAACGGGAACAGAATTTGGCATAGTAACAGAGTGGGTCCTGATGAAATTTCGTCGTGCTCAAAGTTCAGTTATGTTAGAGTGAGCAGATAATTTATATTGAAGAATATGAATGATTTTGATGGTCTGACGCAACAGCGTTAAGCAAAATTTTGGAAAATTAGAGCATTACAATGCCTGCATATCAGTTTACTGCGCTTGACGCTTCAGGGAAGCAGCAAAAAGGCGTGCTTGAGGGGGATTCAGCACGACAAATCCGGCAACAGCTTCGGGATCAGGCGCTGATTCCGGTCTCTGTAGATCCGGTTGAGAAAAAAGACCAGCACTACCGTCGCAAATGGTTTGAAAAAAGCATTACTGCTTATGATTTGGCTCTTATGACCCGACAACTCTCGGTACTGGTCGCTGCCGCAATTCCGCTGGAAGAAGCTATTCGCGCCGTCGGCAAGCAGAGCGAAAAAGTTCATGTGCAAAATCTGCTGATGTCAGTACGTTCTAAAGTGCTGGAAGGACATAGCTTGGCTCAGGCGCTACAACAGTCTGGACGTTTTCCAGAGCTGTATATTGCCACCATTGCGGCTGGTGAACGTTCTGGTCACTTGGACCTGATTCTGGATCAGTTAGCTGACTATACCGAAAACCGTTTTGCTATGCAGAAAAAGATTCAAGGGGCGATGATCTATCCGATTATTTTGCTCTTGATGTCTTTTGCAATTGTGATGGGTCTGATGACCTATGTAGTACCGGATATCGTCAAGACCTTTGATCAAAGTAAAGATGCCTTGCCTTGGATTACAGTGACTTTAATGAAAGCCAGCGATTTTATCCGGATCGCGTGGCCATTTTTGTTGATAGGGAGTGCGGTAGGTATTTTTCTTCTGGTACGGTTTTTAAGAACAACGGCTGGGCATTATGCTTTTGATCGCCTGACTCTGAAACTACCTTTATTCGGAAAATTATCACGTGGCATTAATGCTGCCCGTTTTGCCAGTACTCTATCGATTCTGACCCAGTCTGGTGTACCTTTGGTAGATGCCTTACGCATTGGAGCGGCGGTAAGTAATAACTGGGTGATCCGGGATTCGGTTAATCTGGCTGCTGAAAAAGTGACTGAAGGCGGGAACCTGGCTACCCAGTTGGAACGTAGTGGTTATTTCCCCCCGATGATGGTACAAATGATCAAAAGTGGTGAAGCCTCGGGGGAGCTGGATCGTATGCTGGAACGGGCATCGACCATGCAGGATCGGGAAGTGACCACGCTGATTTCGACATTACTCGCACTTCTAGAGCCGCTGATGCTGGTACTCATGGCCAGTATTGTGCTGGTAATTGTGATCGCAGTGATGCTGCCAATCGTCAATATGAATAATATGATTTAAATAACATGTGTAACGTCTACAAAGAATTGAAAGTGCCTGAAACTTTCTAAAGATGAATGAGAGATATTGAATGAAAAGGAATCCAAATCAAGCCAAAGCCCCTTCAATTACAGCTGTTAAACCTACCGTACGTGTGAGCCAGTTACGTGCCCATCGTGCCTCAGGTTTTACCCTGATTGAAGTAATGGTGGTTATTGTTATTCTCGGTGTGCTTGCGGCCCTAATTGTTCCAAATGTAATGGGACGCGGTGAAAAGGCTAAAGTGGATACCACAGTCATCAAATTGCAGAGTATTGCGGGTTCACTGGATCAATATAAGCTGGACAATGGCAAATATCCAAGCATGCAAGAAGGTGGTTTGGATGCACTGGTAAATCAGCCAGCAACAGCGAAGAACTGGCTCCCAGGTGGCTATGTGAAAGGAGGTTACCCAAAAGACAGCTGGGATAATGACCTGCAATACGTGATTCCAGGAACCAATGGTCGTGCTTTTGATTTGTACTCTTTTGGTGCCGATGGACAGGCGGGTGGCGAAGGAACTGATGCTGATATTTATTACCAACCTTAACTGATAATTATTATAAATTAGTAGGTTATTGAATATATCACTTCACTTGATTGATTGTTTCAATATTGGGTGAAGTGATAATAACTCTCAATCATAAAATATAATATAAATAACTGAATTTAATGCTATTACTATAATATTGATGATTTGATAGTTATAATAAGAATTATTCCCATATTTATCTATTACAATTATCGTAAAATGTGAATAAATATAGACTTTCTATTTACAAAAAATAGCTCATAATATTCTTAATGGCCCTTTTTTAGCCAAAGGAGAATGGTATGAAAGCATTAATATTGTCGGATGAAATAAACCAGTTTCATTGGTCGATGCTGAAATCTGTTCTTTTGGTTTTAAGCATTCTTCCAGCCAGCCAAGGAATTTTGCATTTATGGCAGACCACTGAAGGCAGCAGCCAGATTATGGTGGGTTTCTTTGCCATTAGCATGATGAGTACCTTATTCGTACTATGCTTCTGGTCAGCATTAAAAGCATCTGTCGTGCAGTTTAAACAAGAACAGGCTTCTGCATTTGAAAACGGTATTGTACAGATCTATCGTTATATTCCAATGTTGTCACTGGCGAGCATGTTGTCTTATCTGGTGATCCAGTTTTAATAACATTCTTAATAAATATATAGATAAAAAACGAGGCATGAACCTCGGTTTTTTATTGCCCCTCTCTTTTTAAAAGGGAGGTCGGGAGGGGTTTAGAAAATTAATCCCCCTTCTTGCGCCATATAGGACTCACCTTTTGCAAAGGGGGCTTTTGAGAGAACTATCTTCTAGACTTAAAGCTGATATCCACTTTACGTGGGCGGAAGCGCCAACCTAGTAATAAGAGCAATACGGAGAAAATCAGCACTGGCCAGTCGCTGAGTTTCATGTAGAGCGTTTCACCCTGCATGGCGGGTAGCTCACCGCGGAGTATAGCTTCTTTATCCATAGGTGCACGTTTCACAATATGGCCATTGTGGTCGATGAACGCAGTTACCCCAGTATTGGTAGCACGAATAAACCAGCGACCATTTTCCTTGGCCCGCATTTGTACCATCTGTAAATGTTGCTGTGGACCGGCAGTGCCAGTAAACCAGGCATCATTAGATACGGTCACCAGAAAAGCGCTTTGGCTGGCATTACGACGAGTCAGGTTTGGATAAGCCACTTCATAGCAAATCGCTGCACCTAAAGGATGGTTTTTCACATTTAATGGTTTCTGGATATCCGCACCACGCGAGAAACCACTCACCGAAGGGTCGTTTTGCAGAGCTGGCAGTACCCAGCTGAGTGCGCCAGAAAGTGGAATATATTCCCCAAAAGGCACCAGACGCTGCTTCTTATAAAGACCACTCGACTCATCACCGGTCGCCATGATGCTATTGTAATATTTTGGCGTGCCTGCTTCCTGTGACTCAGCCAGATCCCAGAACGGAATACCTGTGACCCAAGCTGTTCCAGATTTTTCTGCCTGAACTTTCATGGCATCCAAGAAAGGCTCGATGTCAGTCTGGAACATCGGAATCGAAGATTCTGGCCAGACAATCAGGTCACGTCCCCATTCGGTCTTGCTCAGATTGGCATAGATCAGCAGGGTTTTTACCTGATATTCAGTTAACCATTTCAGGTCCTGGGGGATATTGCCCTGAATCAGAGAAACGGTGAGCGGCTTTTCATTTTTTTCTTGCACGAAAGTCAGTTGTGCTGCGCCCCAAGCACCCAATAACAAGAGTGCAGAAGGAACGATCCAGAAGACCCGTTTACTTAAAATTTCAACCAGTGCACAGGCTAGAACAATCACCACAAAGGACACCCCAAATACGCCAAATAAAGGCGCATAGGCATCCAGATAGAGCTCAGTAAAAGCATAACCTGCAAAGAGCCATGGGAAACCGGTAAATACCCAGGTTTTGGCCCATTCAAAGATTACCCAAAGTGGTGCGAAGGTAAGAGGTGTTTCTGGGAAAAATCGACGATAAATGAAAGTCTGAAGCGCAGTAAACAGTCCCATGACAATCGCCATGATCAGGATCATGATTACGCTCAGGAAAGAACTGGTATCGCCATACACATGAATAGAGGTATAGAGCCAGAATGCACCCACAAACCATAATCCAATCCCATAAGCCCAGCCAATCCCAAAGGCCTGTTTCGCACTACGACCACGGACGCAAGCATACAATAAAGCAGGAGACAGAATTGCCAGCCACCAGTAATGATAAGGTGCCAGTGCCAAGCTAAAAATGGCTCCTGCAAATAAGGCAATCAATACAGGATAAATTAAGGCTAGCTGCTTTTGCTGCTGGGCTGGATTTAATAGCTTATCGAAATATGCTCTCATTGGCGCACAGCTCGAATTAAACGAATAGAACGTGAATCTGCCTCAAGAATGGTAAATTGCCAGTTTTCCAGTTCAATCGTCTGACCTTCCAGATCATTTACCAGACCAATTTCTTGTAATAACAAACCGCCCATGGTTTCAACTTCATCATCGGAGAAATTGGCATCTAGCATATTGTTAAAATGCTCGATTGGCGTCAGCGCTTGTACTACCCAGGTATTGGCTGTCTTCGGGTCTTGATCCGGAACAATATATTGTGCTTCTTCATCCGCAATATCATGTTCGTCTTCAATTTCACCCACAATTTCTTCGAGAATATCTTCTAATGTCACCAGGCCTGAAGTTGTACCGTACTCATCAATCACTACCGCAATATGAGTCTGGGTATTTTTCAGCATACGTAGAACCTGATCCGAACGCGCACTTTCCGGCACAAACAGCGGCTGACGCATCAAGGCACGAATATCGACTTTGGAAGAAGGCTCGGTCAGGAAAGGAAGCAGATCTTTGGCCAGTAAAATACCAACTACATTATCCGGTTGATCCGATGAGAACACAGGGAATCGCGAATGCGCAGATTCAACTAAAACATGCAGAATTTCCAGAAGTTGGTCATCTTCCTGCAAGCTAATCATGGACGTTCTTGGCGTCATGACTTCACGAATTTTGGTGGCTGGCAGATCCAATACGCCTTCCAGCATTGCAACAGTATCGGGTTCTAAAAATCGACGTGAATCTTGTACTAATTTTAGCAGTTCGTCGCGAGTTTCGGGTGCAGTTCCCAGCCATTTACGTAAGCCGCGCATACCCCACGACGGGCCTGATTCCTCGTGCATGATCTTTCCTAAAGACTCTTAATATCTAAAAAAACGTGATTTTATCATACCGCAGAAAATACGCTTGTCTATTGTAATTATGCTGCGCAGACTTGATCGCGCGGGTCAGTATGGTTTTGTGAATTGGTTCAAAGCGCGGGCTGCAATGCGATAGCCGCTTTATGCTAAAATAGGCTAATCTTAAATTCCTGAGTCTGTCGATGTCTGAAGCCGAAATTACGCCAAGCCTGCAATTGAATACCCGTGGATTACGCTGCCCTGAGCCAGTGATGATGTTGCATCAAGCCATCCGTAAGTCTAAAGCTGGTGATGTAGTTGAAGTTTTTGCTACGGATAATTCGACCTCTTGGGATATTCCAAAATTCTGTATGCATCTCGGCCATGAACTGCTGCTTCAAGAAGAACGTCTGGATGAAAATGGCAATAAAGAGTTCCATTATCTGGTGAAAAAAGGCGGTTAAGAGATTTTTTGGGCAGATGAGTGATTTATTTGCCCATATTGTTGAAAGATTAAAATGAAAAGAAAGCTATTTTTTTTGAATACTTGATCTGCTTGAAGTTCCTGACTTTCAGAAAATAAAAATTTGATATTAAAGCCTCTTCCAGAATTACAGTGATGAATCGGAACCATGGCCAGACCAATGAATCTAGGCTGGATATAAATAATTCACTATAATGCCGCAAAAATATTTATAATAATTAAAAATGATAAAAAATCATATCGCTCAAGTATTAGAGCAATTGGGTCTTAGCGCACAGAAGCGTGCTTTGCTTGTTCAGTTTTCCCATCAAAAACTTAATTCCGAAGTTTTTCTGCAACGTATTGATGGCCAACATGTCCTAAATCAGGGACTAAAGATTGAGCTGATTTGTGTGTCGACTAATGCCTTGATTCCCCTTAAAGAATTTATTGGAACTCAAGTAGCGATAGATCAGGTCACGGATCAAGGACAGTTATTTCGCAGTTCCGGAATTATTACTGCAGCAACTCAGGGACAGAGTGGTGCATTAGTGCTTTATAAACTCACCCTGGAAGATGCAACGTCGCTATGGCATAAACGCCGTAATAGTCGTGTGTTCATGGACAAGAGTGTCCGAGAGATTACTGAAATCTTATTCAAAGAATGGCAGGGTAAGAGTCCATTATTTGCGGCTGCACTTAAGCTGGATTTATCCGGTTTGCAGCAAACTTATGATGTGCGTCCTTTTACTATGCAGTTGAATGAAAGCGACTATGACTTTTTAACCCGTTTATGGCGTAGTGAGGGGATTAACTGGCTGATTGATGAGTCTGAGCTTATAGTTGTGCATTCATCTGCAGCGATTGCAGCGCAAAAGCTTAGATTAATTGATGACAATAGCTACTACCAAGCTTTAAGCCACAGAGCGATCCGTTTCCATCGTTCCAGTGCGACTGAACAAGAAGATAGCATGACCAGTTTTATTGCAGAACGACAGTTGCAGCCGACCGCTGTACATATCCAGCGCTGGCATGCCGGTCGCTTGAATCAGGAAGAAGGCATAGGTTTAGTACAAAGCAAGCACCAGCAGAGTCAGGTTCAGGATAATGCCAGCCTGGCATTGGAACAAGGCTGGAACATCAGTCCGGCATGGATCACTGATCTCAGGCATGCAGATCAGGCAACTCTAGCCTCGGATGCACAAATCGAGAAAATAAACCAAAATTTGCAGCATTTCTATGATGCACAGGCCAAACAATTTTTAGCAACATCCACAGTACGTGATGCCCAAGTGGGTTACTGGTTTCGGCTGGATCAGCATCCTGAAATTGACCAGCATCCAGCAGTAGATAAAGAATTTTTAATCATCTCTAGGAAATTTTATAACCAAAATAATTTGCCTAAAGACTTAAATGAGCAGGTTCATGCTTTAATTCAGCAAAGCTGTTGGCAGATGACAGAATCCAAGGACGCAGGTGAGCGTCAGGCCAACCAGCTAGTCTTGCAACGTCGCCATATTCACTTGGTTCCTGAGTATCAACCTTTATTGCAGCGGCCACAGGCCTATCCGCAATGCGCCAAGGTAGTCGGGCCAGAAGATGAAGAAATTTATGTGGATGAATGGGGGCGGATCAAAATCCGTTTTCTGTTCACTCGTCCGGATGACCATGCTCACGATGGTGGCGCAGGCAGCAATGACAGTGATACAGATTCAGCCTGGGTAGATGTTCTGACCCCGTGGGCAGGTATAGGTTATGGGGTCCGTTTCTTGCCACGCATTGGTGAAATTGTGGTCGTCGACTTTTTTGATGGCAATATTGATCGGCCTTTTGTGGTAGGTCGGATTCATGAAGGCCAACGTTCTCCGACGAAGTTTGATCAAAAAGGACAACTACCAGATACCAAAAAACTCAGTGGTATTCGCTCGCAAGAAGTACAGGGGCAAGGCTTTAACCAGTTACGTTTTGATGATACGACTGGCCAGATCAGTATACAGTTACATAGTAGTCAAGCTGCCAGTCAGCTCAATCTGGGTAACTTAAGTTATTCAAAAGAACAGGCTGAAAATGAAGGACGGGGTGAAGGCTTTGAACTTAGAACTGACCAATGGGGTGCAGTCCGTGCAGGTAAAGGGTTATTGATTTCGGCTCATAAACAGCAAGCCGCAGACGGTTCACATATGGATGCTGAACCAGCGAAAAGCCAGCTTGAATCAGGCTTGCAGATGAGCCAGGCGCTAAGTGATGTTGCTAAAAACCAGCAAACTGATCCGCTTGAAATCTTTGAAAATTTAAAAAGCTTTATTGAGAAAATTGAACAGCAAGATCAAGACAAGGCAGCTGCCTTTAAACAGGCAATTATGATTCTGACAGCACCAAAATCCATTGCGCTGAGTACCCAGCAGGATATTCATTTGTCTGCGGAGGGTCAAATTAGCCACCAGTCAGCGGACAGTATTAATTTAAGTTCGCAGAAAAATATTATTGGGCATGCCTCTTCTAAAGTCAGTCTGTTTGCAGCCCAACAAGGCTTAAGAGCTTATGCCGCAAAAGGCAAAGTTGAACTACAGGCGCAAAATGATGGGATGGATATTATTGCACGCAAAGGTATCAAAACTATCTCCACTGAAGATCAGATCGAAATTACAGCAGCGAAGGAAATTGTTTTAACTGCGGGCGGTTCTCAAGTTGAGATCAGTAGTGCCGGAATTTTGCCGATGACGGGTGGTCAGTTTGAGATGAAGGCAGGGCAGCATCAATTTTTATCAGGAGAAAAGGTAATGCATGATATTCCCTATCTTCCTGCCTCACATAATAGTTCCTATATTTTAGAGTTCGATGTGCGACATAAAATAAACAATAAATTATTAGAAAGCTCTCCAATTTTTAGTCTTATTGATTCTAAGGGGAATGTACGAACAGGAGAGGTTCCCAAAGATGGAATTATTAGAATTACCTCAAAAAATAAGGAAGAAAAATATACGGTTATGGTGCATAAATATGATGCAGAGATATCGGAGTTAGAAGAATGACTTATACGGCTCGTTTAAAAGTATCCTGTGATAATAAAGACCTTTTATCAAAATTAAGCTATACCTTACTAAATACGACAACTCAAAAAAGTTATGGAGGAAAAATTGATCCGAATGGTTGTACCAAAATCTATAGTTGCAATAAATTAGATTTAATCTTTGTAGAGTTAATTTTAAATAATTCAAAAATTGCCAGAGTGCGTGTTCCCGCACTAGAAAATGGCGAATTTAATAAATCGATATATAAATTAAAATCAACTACAGGTACAACAAAACAAGCAGAATCAAATAAAGTACCTGTTAAAGTTAAAAATGAATTAGAAATAGCACTTGAAGCCTTACATGGTACAGCACTTTACTTTAGTAATAACTTTTTAGATCATGATAGCTCCTTAAGAATTGCTTATATGAAAGCAATTAAAAAAATGAGTCATGATTACTTAAAGGATGTTGAAAATGGAAGAATGACTGTAAAAGATGCTTCGAAAGAGGCTCATACATTAAGAAATGATATCTTAGAACAGACCAGGAAAAAGAATTCTCCAATCGCGTTAGCAGTATCACAAAAAGAAAAAATAGCGGCTAAAAGCTTAGATCAATTCTTAGAATATTATGCATTGAAATTAAAAGATCCTGATAAATGGAAAAGACTGAAAGATCAGTCAAGACAAACCTTAGATCATTATGTAAAAGCATCAACAGGTACAAGAAATTCATATTTTCAGGCGCTTTCAACAGCAGATAAAAATAAAGTTTTTTATAGTGTAGTTAAAGGATCAGGGGCATCCCATGGAACTTTTGATAAAGCAGCAAAGTATATGAAACCACTAGGCAGAGTAATTGTCGTTATTTCAATTTCCTATGCTTGGTATGAGATTTTTTCAGCTGAGAATAAAGAAAAGGAATTTTATAAAGAAGCCGCAACCATAGGCTCAGGAGTGGCAGCTGGCGCTGTGGGTGGTGCTATTGCAGGAGGAATTTGTGGCCCCGGGTCTCCCATATGTTCAACAGTAGGTGTAATAATTGGCGGTCTAGCGGGAGGGTATGGAGCATATAAATTAGTTGAAGCTTATGATGAAGAGTTGGAAGCTTTTACAGAATGGACTTTATTTTAATTCCAGTAGGTAGCCTGTATGTTTAAGTTTTTAAAAAGGTTAGTAAGAAAAGAAGCTAATAAAAATTTAGATACGAGTAATTATAAAACTAAAATTAAAAATTTTAGCTTAGAGCATGATCAGATTGTGGGCGTAAATATAGATGATGTAATAATAAAAATACCTTATATAGACATAGTAAGGATATCTATTATGGTTTATGGGGAAGATTTACTCCCTCAACCAATCTGGACTGTGCAAACAATAAAAGACATTATTGATATACCGAATGAATTAAATAATACTGATAAATTATTTTTTGAGGTTCTTAATAAAAAATTAGATGGTTACAACTCAATTCAAACCCAAGAAGAAATATTAAAAGCTATGAATTGTACCCATAACAGCCTATTCCATATTTGGCAGCGCCATGATGCAGATAAAATATTTAAATCTATTAAATACTAATTTTTTCTTGTACAAAAAAATTAAATGATGCGTATTTCATAATCTTATCAATATAAAAAAGCCTCTAAAATAATTAATTATTTTAGAGGCTTATGCAAGCTAATTAAGCATTACATATTAGGGTAGTTCGGACCACCGCCACCTTCCGGTGTTACCCAGGTGATATTCTGAGATGGATCTTTGATGTCACAGGTCTTGCAGTGTACACAGTTCGCTGCGTTGATCTGGAAGCGTTTCGAACCGTCATCATTTTCCATGATTTCATACACACCTGCCGGGCAGTAACGCTGAGCAGGCTCATCCCATTTCGGCAAGTTGACATCTACCGGAATCGAAGCATCGGTCAGTTTTAAATGCGCTGGCTGGTTTTCTTCATGTACCGTGTTCGATACAAACACAGAAGACAGACGGTCAAAGGTTAGCTTGCCATCCGGTTTTGGATAGTTCGGCTTGAAGTTCACTGCATCGACTGTTTTCAGAGTTTTAAAGTCTGGCACTAAATCATGGAGCGTGAACGGCACTTTAAACACGTTCTGGTCGATGAAGTTGAATGCACCACCCATCCATTGACCGAACTTGTGCATCGCAGGGCCAAAATTACGCGCGCTGTATAGCTCTTCTTTCAACCAGCTATTGTTGAACTTGTCTGTATAAGTAGTCAGTTCTTTAACAAAGAAGTCTTCGCCTTCAGTCACACGGGCAATCGCCAGATCACCGCCTTTTTCTACACCGGCAGCAATCGCTTCAAATACCGCTTCACCGCAGAGCATGCCGGACTTCATGGCAGTGTGTGAGCCTTTGATCTTGGCAAAGTTCAGGAAGCCCGCATCATCACCAATTAAAGATCCACCCGGGAAGGTGAATTTCGGCAGAGAGTTAAAACCACCTTTGGTTACGGCACGCGCACCATAAGAAATACGTTTACCGCCTTCCAGATACTGTTTGATCAGTGGATGGGTTTTCCAGCGCTGCATTTCCATGAATGGATACATGTGTGGATTTTCATAAGAAAGATCCACGATCATGCCTAATGTCACCTGGTTATTTTCAGCATGGTATAACCACCAGCCACCTGACGAACCGGTTTCAGATAAAGGCCAGCCGGCACCGTGCATTACCAGACCTGGTTTGTGTTTCGCTGGATCGATTTCCCAGAGTTCTTTAATGCCGATCCCGTAGTGCTGCGGATCAGCATCTTTATCCAGATTGAATTTTTGGATCAGGCGTTTACCTAAATGACCGCGGCAGCCTTCAGCAAAGATGGTGTATTTGGCATGCAGCTCATAACCCGGCGCAAAGTTATGCGTCGGTTCGCCATCTTTACCAATACCCATGTCACCGGTTTGGATACCTTTCACCGTACCATCTTCATGATACAGAATTTCAGAAGCAGCAAAGCCCGGGAAGATCGATACTTCCAGCTCTTCGGCTTTCTGGCCTAACCAGCGCACCACGTTACCCAGTGAGATCACGTAGTTACCATCGTTATGCATAGTTTTAGGCACCATCCAGTGCGGTGCTTCTTGTGATTTTTCATCTGAAAGAAGGAAGAAAGTTTTGTCTTCTGTCACTGGCACATTTAAAGGCGCACCTTCTTCTTTCCAGTTCGGGAATAGTTCGTTCATGGCACGTGGTTCAAGCACAGCACCCGAAAGAATATGTGCACCGACTTCGGAGCCTTTTTCTACGACACAAACGGACAGATCATTTAAATTGTTTTCAATTGCAAGTTGACGGATCTTGATTGCAGCAGACAGGCCGGCAGGACCCGCACCTACGATCACAACGTCAAACTCCATCGATTCACGTTCGATGTGTTCCATGTAGGACTCCTCATATTTCTATTCGGTGGCAACCATAATCGGATGATTGGGTGCTGCCATGAGTGTTCTGAATTCCTAGACACAAAAATAGTAGTGTCTTTAAGCATCTGGGCTAGTATAGTTTTAAACCCAGGTTAAGCCAATTGGCTGAAACATATTATTTTTCCGTCATTAAGGTCTTCTTTATATGAATAAGTCAGCACCCGATAAAAATCCGACGAAAAAAGTAGCTTCTAGCGATGATAAAAATTTAATGGATATCGCACAATACTTAAAAGATGCACAGGGCAGTCACAAAAGGTCAATCCCGCCTTTGGATCAATGGCAGCCAAAGCATTGTGGCGCAATGGATCTCAAGGTTTTGGCCAATGGAGAATGGTGGCACGAAGGTCAATTGATCAAGCGTCAGCCGATGATAGACCTGTTTTCCACGGTACTCTGGAAAGAAGAAGGAAAATTCTATCTAAAGACGCCGGTTGAAATGATTGAAATCGAGGTCGAAGATGAACCTCTGTTTGTAAATCAGGTCGATCAGGTCAAGATTGAAGGCAGGACTTACCTGCAACTGACCACCACGACTCAGGACATCATTATTGTCGATAGCGAACATCCTATCTTTATGCGTCAGTATCAGGATGAATTGCGCCCTTATGTGCATGTGCGTTTTGGAATCAATGCGCTTATTCAGCGGGCTGCTTTTTTACATCTGGTGGAGATGGGCGAGCTTGGTGAAAATGCTGCTGGAGAGACGGTTTTAAGCTTGAAAAGTGGTGATTTAGACTTGCATTTAAGCACCTGAGGTTTAAGCTTTGTCGCAAGGTCATTTGAAACAAGCAACTAGCAACGTTATGAGCGCTATCCAACCGATTTATCCCTTAGTAGATCCCATGCCTAAAGCCAGTGCTGATGCACCTATCGGGATTTTTGATTCTGGTGTGGGAGGGTTGTCGGTTGCTTTGGAAATTGCCCGGTATTTGCCCAATGAACGCTTTGTTTATTATGCCGACACGGCTTACGTACCTTATGGGCCCCGTAAAGATCAGGAAATCCGTGACCTAACTGCGCGAGCGATTGAATGGCTGTATCGTGAAGGCTGTAAAGTTGCAGTCGTTGCCTGTAATACCGCTTCTGCATTTAGCCTGGATTATTTACGTGAGCATTATGGTGAAAACTTTCCGATCATTGGACTGGTGCCAGCGCTCAAACCTGCAGTCCTCAATACCCAATCCAAAACGGTGGCCGTTCTGGCCACACCTGCAACCTTTCGTGGCCAGCTGATTAAGGATGTCATGACCCGTTTTGCCGAGCCGGCACAGGTCAAAGTAATTCCGGTGACCTGTCTGGATCTGGTGCCTTTTGTAGAAGCCGGTCAGCAGATGAGTCCTGAGTGTCTGGCGACATTAACTCAGATTTTACAACCGGTTGTTGATCAGGGTGCTGATTATTTAGTGCTAGGATGTACACATTACCCCTTCCTAAAATCGTCAATTCAGTATATTTTTGGTCAAAAGCTGACATTAATTGACTCAGGATTCGCGGTTGCGAGACAAACGGCCCGAATTTTGATCAAAAATGGGTTATTATTTGAACATGAGTGCAAGGACAGTCTAAAAATCCGACTTGTGGTTAGTGGTCAAAATGCTGAACAGCTCCAGCCGATTTTAGGGCATCTGATTCCAGCCGATATTAAATGGCAGGTCAGCAATATGGAGACAGAAGTCAGCTAGGCGACCGTCACTCATCTTATAATTTTGAAAGATATATTTTTATACTGGGGTCGTCATATTGTGTCAGGGCAGGGTTTAGCCGGCCAGATCAATGTGCAGTAAAAGAGGATAACCAATGCTCGATAAACGTTATCAGGTGTTTATCTCCACCTCTGGTGCAGAAATGCAGCCAGAGCGGATCATCTTGTCACAAACTTTGGTCGGCATGGGTTTCTTTTCCTGGGGGCTGGAACAACGCACTCCTTTAAATACTGCATTTGCACGTCGCCAGATTGATGATTGTGATTATGTGGTGATTCTGCTGGGTAGCCAGTATGGCGAGCAGTCGGTTTCCGGTGTAGGTTATATGCATCTGGAATACATTTACGCTGTGACCAAGCAGAAACCGATTATTGTGTTTATGCATGAAGATCCGGCTTCACGTGATCCTTCCTTGCACGATACCAAACCTGAATTACAAGAAAAATTTAAAGAATTTCGTCAGTTATTGCAGCAGGAAGCTGATCAGGTCTTTTGCTATCGTACCTTGCGCGATCTGGAAATGGCGGTACGTTTGAACATGCCGCAAATGCTGGAACGTTATCCGGTAAGTGGCTGGGTACGTCCTCAGAATACTCAAGCCTTGCATGACGAGATTGACCAGCTCAAAGCTAAAGTGGCCCAACTGGAACGCGATGGGGGGACACGTGAAGTGGATCCTTTCCTGAGCCTGCCGAAAGTGTCTATGCATGAAGTTTTCTCCTTCGAATACCGTATGCATGCCTATCAGGATGGTAACTTTAAAGAGCTGAAAGTTCAGAAGAGACTGACTTGGGCACAATTGCTGGCTATTCTCGGTTCTACCTTCATTAATCCAACGCCGGAGGAATTTTTCTCCAAGCGTATGAATGAGTATTTGAATGAAACCGGTCTGGAAGATGCACGAGCGGAAATGCCGCGTGCACATGCTGTAGCCCGTGCCCAGATCAATATTCGCGCCTTGCATAGCCTGAAATTGCAAATGCGCCAGAATGACTGGATTGTGCCGTCAGGCCGTGATGACCGCCAACGTCTGCTTTGGCAGATTACGCCTAAGGCACAGAAGCTGTTAGACAGTAATTTGCTGGATAAAGATCGTACTTTTCAATATAAGTCAGTGTATTAATCCATATAGAGAATAAGTAAAAAGCTGTTAAAGTAAGCAGGTTGATACCACGACGGGCGTACTGCATGTTTTCTACAGCTAAACCGAAAGTTACGATTATATTGGCAAATTTAGGCACACCTGATGCACCGACTGTGCCGGCAGTACGCGATTTCCTGAAGCAGTTTTTATCTGATCAGCGTGTCATTGAAATTCCCAAGCCGATCTGGCAACTTATCCTGCGTTTATTTATTTTACCGTTCCGTCCCAAGCGAGTTTCCCAGGCTTATGCACAGGTCTGGGGTCAGGATTCACCGATGCGTGAGATTCTGCTGCAGCAGGTGAGTCAAGTAAAGGCCAAACTCATTGAACAATATCCGCAATTTGAACTGAATGTGGTGCCTGCCATGACTTATGGCAATCCTAATATTCAGGGTGTTCTTGATCAGATTTCGGCTCAACCGCAAGATCATATTATTCTGTTTCCGTTATTTCCCCAGTATTCAGCGACCTCTACCGCACCTCTGTATGATGCAGTCGCAAAATGGGTGCTGAAACAGCGCAATTTACCTGGTCTGTCGATTATCCGCGATTATTATCAGCATCCCTTATTTATTCAGTCACTGGCACAAAGTGTTCGGGATTATCAGGCGATTCATGGGCAGCCGGAAAAACTATTGATGTCATTTCATGGTATCCCGCAGCCCTATGCCGATAAAGGTGATCCTTATGCGGATCGTTGCCGGATCACAGGCAAACTGGTTGCAGAAGCTTTAGGTCTATCTGAAGATCAATATGCAATTAGTTTCCAGTCCCGGTTTGGTAAACAGGAGTGGGTTAAGCCTTATACGGATGCCTTAATTGAAGAGTGGGGCAAACAGGGCGTGAAATCAATTCAGGTGATGAGTCCTGCTTTCTCGGCCGACTGTTTGGAAACACTGGAAGAGCTGGCCATGGAAAATGGGGAGACCTTCAAGGCCAATGGCGGGAAAAGTTACAGTTATATTCCGGCTTTGAACAATCGTGAGGATCATGTGCAATTGCTCAATACACTGTTACAGGCTAATCTTGAAGCATTGAACCAGACGCTTGCCCATTAATCTTTTGAGGTTTCTTATCCTATGTTACAAGTCAAAATTGTTCCTGTGACTGCATTTCAGCAAAACTGCTCGATTCTTTGGGATAGCGACAGTAAAGAGGCTGTTTTGATTGATGCAGGGGGCGAACCTGAAAAATTAAAAGCGGAAGTAGAAGCACTGGGCTTAACGGTCAAGGCTTTATGGCTGACTCATGGCCATCTCGATCATGCTGGAGCAGTTGGTGCTTTAAAAAAAGTTTGGGATGTGCCGGTGATTGGTCCGCATAAGGATGATGCATTCTGGCTGGATATGATTCAGGAAGTGTCTACCCGTTACGGTTTTCCGATTCCGGAAAAAGTAGAAGTCACGCAATGGCTGGAAGGTGGAGAAGTTCTCAAGCTAGGTGATGAAGAGTTTGAAGTACGTTTTGCCCCAGGCCATACTCCAGGTCATGTAATGTTCTATAACAAGAATCATGCTTTGTTATGGACAGGGGATGTACTGTTTAAAGGCTCAATTGGACGGACAGATTTCCCGCGTGGCGATCATCAGCAGTTACTCGATTCAATCCAGCGCGAATGTTTTAGCCTGCCGGATGAAACCCGGTTTATTTCAGGACATGGTCCGATCAGCAATATTGGTTTTGAAAAACAGCATAATCCTTTCGTTGCGGGAAAAGCCGGTTAAAGTAGTTGAAAAGATCAGCCTAGCTGGTCTTTTTATTTGCTAAAAGGATTATTTAAAGACTGACGGGTTTGTGCGTAGATCAGCCAAGTCATAATGGCAAGGAGAATTCCAACAACAATAAATAAGCCATCCTGCTGGAAAATGCCTATCCCTAATGACAATATCGCAAGTATTCCTACCCCAATTAAAATGATCTTTAGAATAATGTAGCCCATGTTCTTGCTCTAAAATAATGTGATATTTCTGCGTAAGAACATAGTATTAAACTGGCATATGTGCTGTTAACTTGTGTTGGTTTTCTATAAGCCTTTTATAAAAATCATGTGATTATTTAGGATATGCTTAATGTGATAGGATATTTTAAAAGGTTCAGTCTTCTTCAGAAGATTCAGTTGTTGGAGCATCTTGGGTTGGCAGTTTGTATTCCTCACTGGCCCAAGCGCCTAGATCAATCATTTTGCAGCGTTCCGAGCAGAAAGGACGAAATTCATTATTTTCCCAAGTGGTCAGTTTGCCACAGCGTGGACATTTTAAAGTGGTCGGCATCAGCACATTCCCTAGAAAAATAAAGCTTCGATTAGGCAAATATAACTGCACTTGTTAGACTTATACAGTTTTTATTAGTTTGATCTGATTATGTCGATTCGTCAATTTCAAGCACAGCGTATGCATGCGCCTCGTGATTTCCAAAGTATCAGTTCTGAACCGGTTTGTGTGGAAATCGGTGCGGGCAAAGGTAAACACGCATTGCTCTTTACCCAGACCAATCCGAACAGCAAGCTGATAGCGATCGAGCGGACTCGAGAGAAATTTTTGGTCATGCAAAAACAGCATGCGCTGGAAGGACAGCCGAATTTACAAACGGTTCATGCCGATGCCTTGCCTTGGATTGTGCATGCTCTCTATCCAGCGCAAGTCGAACAGTTTTTTATTTTATATCCGAACCCTGAGCCGCATAACCCGGCGCAGCGCTGGTTGAATATGCCATTTTTTGAGTTTTTATTATCGCGTTTAAAAACCGGTGGCACGATCACTTTAGCGAGTAACATTCCTGAATATATTGAGGAGGCAGAGCAGCAGGTTCAAAACCTGTGGAAGCTGCCTTTTGTTAAAGAAGTCATTGGCCAAGACTCGGCAAGAACTCATTTTGAAATTAAATATCTAGAGCGTGGTGAGTTGTGCCAGCAATTGATTATTAGTAAACCGGAAGGCTATACAACGCGTTTTGATGAGTTTCAGCCGTTACAAGGGCAGAATGCGAGTTCGGCGGAATAAGTCATGACGAAGCGCATTGCAATTGTGGGTGCTGGCCCGGCAGGCTTGATGGCTGCAGAAGTACTGAGCCAGTCTGATTATGAGGTGCATGTGTTTGAACAAAAACCTTCGGCTGCCCGTAAATTCCTGATGGCTGGCAAAACCGGTCTAAATATTTCTCATGCCGAACCCGTCGAGCAGTTTGTGCAGCGTTATGATCAGGTGAACTGGTTAGCACCTTGGATCAAACGCTGGGATGCCATATGGATTCAAAACTGGATGAGAGATCTTGGTATTGAACCTTATATTGGTTCTTCAGGTCGGGTCTTTCCTACCGAAATGAAAGCCGCTCCACTATTGCGTGCCTGGTTAAAACGTTTAACTGAGCAAGGGGTAAAATTTCATTATCGCCATCAAATTCTAGATCTAAAAAATCATCAGCTACAGATGCATGATTTAAAAAATGATTGCGCATTCACAGAAAACTTTGATGCGATTGTTTTGGCTTGTGGTGCAGTGTCATGGTCAAAACTCGGCAGTGATGGGAAATGGCAAGCATGGCTTGATTGCAGCGAGATTGAACCTTTTCAAGCCAGTAATGCGGGTGTGGAATATTCATGGTCCAAGTTTATGCAGCCAATCTTCGGTCAGCCCCTAAAACGGGTCGAGGCTTGGGTTAATGGCGGTGACAAGACTATGGGTGATATTGTGATCAGTCACTATGGTCTGGAAAGTGGTCTGATCTATAAACAAGGCCGGGGGCTGCGTCAACAGCTGAAACAGGGGCAGCCGATGCAGCTGAATCTGGATCTTTTCCCGGATCAAACAGTTGAGCAGCTGGCTAAAAAATTACAGCCATGTAAAAAGCAGTCTTTGAATAATATCTGGCGGAAAGCAGGTTTGGAGGGTGCAAAAGCTGCTCTAGTGCGTGAATTGGTACCAAAACCGCTTTGGCAAAATGCTACTGAATTAGCACAGCAGATTAAGCAATTGAAAATTCCTTTAACAGGTTTCCGTCCTATACAGGAAGCGATTAGCTGTGCAGGTGGTGTTAAACGCGAGGTTCTGTCAGAGCAGCTTCAGCTTAAATCCAATCCACATGTGTTCTTATGTGGTGAGATGCTGGACTGGGATGCGCCTACAGGGGGGTATTTACTCACTGCCTGTTTTGCCACTGGACGTGCAGCCGCAGAAGGGGTGCAGCACTATTTAGTTCAAGCTTAATAATACGCATTCATCAGAAAGTAAAAGTTAAATCTGGGTGCTGCATATAAAATTTCAGGAAGCGTCTGCTTCCTGAAATGTATTATTTATTGTGCTGGGGCTTTATTTGCAGTGGTCATCTCTGGATATTGTGAACGCCAACGTTCCAGTTGCTCTTGGGCATGTAGATATTTGCCCAGACCTTTTACATTTTCACTGGCTTCATTCACAGTAGTGGCCTGAGATTTCGGACTATTCACCAGTTTTTCCTGATGTTCCCAGTATTGATACATCAAACCCTGAATATAACGGCCCTGTTCAGTTTTAAGCTCCAGATCTTTGAGCATATTTAGCGAAGACTGGACATGATCGCGTTGACGTTGCTGGACAAATTCCGGAGTCAGATTGTCATCATTGCGCATGCCATTGAGCTCAGCTTCCAGATCCGCGCTCATTTCCTGGAAACGTTCTTCATAGTCATTCAAGACAGCAATATCATGGGGATCATCTTCCGTTTTAGGGAAGTTTTTCACGGGTCCAGTTTTCAATTCCTGCATGATTTCCTCTGATGCAGAGTCTTCCGTTGCCTGCTGTTCTACAGATTGTGAACTTTTCTGGTCACAGGCCATCAAAAACATGGCGGCAGTGAAAAGTGCAGTTCGTGACATCAATTGAATCGTGTGCATGATTGAATCCTGTTCCTAATTATTTTTCTTGAATACATAAACATAGGTGACATAAGGGAAATTAATCATATCTTCTGCACCCTTGTCCGTATAGTTTTTGATAATTTGTTCGAATTGCTGCTTGAGCTGCTGTTGCTGTTCTTTTGGTAGTGCCGCAATAAAGCTGGTTGACAATAAGCGTTTGGAAACCACCTGCTCGACAGGGCCATGCTGTAGCTGTTGCATTTGCGTTTCAGCATAAGGCTGAAAGAGATTCTGTTCTTCAAATACTTTACGCCAGACACCACTATGATAGCGTGGTGTATCGCCTTCCAGTGGTGCAATGCAATCTGCTAGGGCTTTGACCCAGTCGACTGTGATATCACGCTGGTTCCAGACCAGTACCAGAAAGCCTTGAGGTTTAAGTACCCGATCCAGCTCCTTTAAGGTTTTCAGATTGGCAAACCAGTGAAATGACTGTGCACAAAACACGGCATTCACGCTATGATCGGGCAGGGGAAGCTGGTGGCTCATCCCTTCAAGGGTATGAATATCCGGATGTGCCAGTTTTAACTGGGCCAGCATTTCAGGGACAGGATCAATGGCGGTGATGTGGCTGCTGAGTGGACGCAAATAGGCAATAAATTTACCTGTTCCTGTTCCCAAATCAACAAGATCTGCATCTACAGGCAATGACAGTGTCTCGGCAAGCCATGGGCTAAGATCTGCCGGATAGTCAGGGCGTACCTGCTGATAAAGCTCAGCCGCTGTACTAAACCCTTGTTGAGCTGCAGGATGCAGTGATTGTGTCATATTTTGCGCTTTTTAATCTTTTTCATCGATATAAAATAGCATATTCACTTTTTCGGCCCTATTCATTGAGTGAATTGTTGCCGAAAAGTTAGATTCACCAGCACGGGAAAGTTATGGATAAGCAGATTGTTTTTGAAGATGAGCATATACGCGCAATTTTTATGCCGGGGTCATCTTCAGAATTGATTTTTTCATTTGGAGATTTGATTACCCGTGCCAAGGGCTTGAGCATCAATGCCGAAAAATCATTAGCGAAATTTGAATTTAATGTTTTGGGAATCATGCCCAAACATAAATCCTGGTTTCCAAAAAGTTCCATGTGGAACATGTTGCAAGCCATTGCCGAGCTGATTGCACCGTTTCAGCAGCGCATTGCCTATGGTGGCTCCATGGGTGGCTATGCTGCGATTAAATATTCCAATCTGCTGAATGTTCAGCGAGTGGTCGCGATGGTGCCGCAATATTCGATTGATCCGGAAGATGTCGAAGATGCCCGCTACAACATGTTTTACCAGCCCGAGCTGAATGAAGGCATGCGGATTGAGGCAGAAGATGTCAGTCCGGAACGGGAATATATTCTGGTATATGACCCGTATTGCACCGAAGACCGGGCACATTATCTGAAACTGGAAGCCGTACTTCCGCAGCATCATGTACTGCATCTGCCATTTACCGGCCATGACGCCATCGCTGTTCTGGCCAGCTCCGAGCTGCTGTATGACTTTTTATTGCATGATTATGATGAAAGTTATTTCTACCAGAAAATGCGCCGGGTCAAAAAAAACAGCAAGTTCTATTATCGCAAGGTGATTGAGAATATCCTGCCGAGGCATCGTTTTGCTTTAGGACGTATTCTGAAAAATAATGACCTATTGCTGGATACTCAATTTTTTGATGCAGCCCAGAAACAGGTGATTTTGCGTGAATTGCTGAGTAATAAACAGGTCGATCAGCAGGATCTGCTTAAGCTCGGAATTCACGTCAATCTGCCGCAGGAAAAGCGCCAGTTATTGCTGGATGCCTATGGACATGCACTGGTCTTTAACGTCATCAGCAACAAGATCGAAAGCTATACCGGTGATGCGATTGCACTGAACCATAAATTCCTGATTCCAATCTATGCCAAGGGTAATGGCTTGCTGACCATCAACCTGAATGATGAGCGTTATCTGGTGGTGATGAATGATCGGCATATTATGAAACTGGTCAAGGAGCAGGATGAATTAAATGTAGGCATGCATCCGATTATCATGAAACGCTATGCTGATTTTTATATGTTCAGCTATAAACATCTGAATTTGCATACAGATGAATACGGCGCTTCCGGTTTCGTTGACGCAAGTGACAAAAATACACAGTTTGTGACACGAAGTGAAATGAACTAACCAAAAAATTTATCTAAAAAACAAATACTTGACTTATGTTTGCTAAGGCCTAATATGGTCTTAGGCGGTATGAAAAATAGTCACACCGCTCCCGGTTGTTTATATGACAAGGGAGTAAATATATGCAATCCAAACAAGTTACAAGTATTTGTTTTATTCTTGGACTGATGCTGCCTAATTTTGCACACGCGGAAAGTGTGCATCCTGCAGTGATCTTGCTCAGTTCTTCTCTTATTTTTCTGATCTTTCTCAGTGTATATGTGATTTATAAGGTGCGCCGTTCTCTGCGTAACCATATTGATAAGTCTGTAGATTAACCACTTCTGACAGTAAGTTGCTTGAAAACCCTGCAGGACTTGTTTTAAATGGCAATCAAAATAAATTGTCAAACAAGGTTGAGGGTAGCGCCATGAAAGCCGCTTATTTAGATTATGCTTCTTTAGACCAACAGGATTTGGACTTTCAGGCACTACATGCAGTATTTGATCAGCTGGTCTTATACCCGGCCACATCGGCTGCAGAGATTCAGTCTCGTGTGGCCGATGTCGATGTCATCATTACCAACAAAGTCATGATTGACGCGGCAACCATCCAGCAATGCCCTCAACTGAAACTGATCCTGATTTCTGCTACGGGCACCAATAATGTCGATCTGGCTGCGGCCAAGGCATGTGGCATTGTGGTGTGTAACTGTCAGGCTTATGGCACCTCTGCCGTCGCTCAGCATACCCTTATGCTGATGCTCAATCTGGCCACTTCATTTTTAACCTATCAACGTGCAGTACAGCAGGGCGAATGGCAAAAGGCCAGCCAGTTCTGTCTATTGGGTGCGCCAATTGTAGAATTGGCAGGCAAGACCTTAGGTATTGTTGGTTATGGTGAGCTGGGCCATGCAGTTGCCAGACTGGCAGAAGCCTTTGGCATGAAAGTACTGATTGCAGCTTTGCCCAACCGTCCAGCAGATGATTCCCGTATTCCATTTGCAGAGTTATTGCCACAAGTGGATTTTTTAAGCCTGCATTGCCCTTTAACGGAAGATACCCGTCATTTAATCAGTCATGCCGAATTGGACGCGATGAAACCAAGTGCATTTTTAATTAACTGTGCGCGTGGTGGAATCGTCGATGAACAGGCTTTGGCTCAGGCCTTACGCGAAGGCAAAATTGCCGGTGCTGCGACGGATGTGCTTACCGTGGAGCCTCCGAAAGAGGGAAATGTATTGCTCGATGCCTCAATTCCTAACCTGATCGTTACACCGCACAATGCTTGGGGCAGCGTTGATGCGCGTCAACGCATTGTGGATCAGATGGTGGAAAATGTAGAAGCCTTTAAGCAAGGCCGGCCTATCCGTCAGGTAAATTAAAAACTGCCAAATAAAAACTAAATGCTGATTAAATTCGATCAGCATTTTTTTCGGTTTTCTGGCGTAATATATTTATCTAATAGCTTTAAAAATTCACTCTGAACCAGTGCAGACCGGGGGTTAAATATAATTTCCTGATAGACGCGCTTAAATTCGGGTACCCGTTCATCGGGACGCTTGTCATAAGATGTTCGATAATGGGTTTCAAACATATAAATCAGATGATTCTGCGAAAAATAAGCAGTTCGATAGCTATAAATGTCATCTCCTTGAGTCCCGATTCTTAATTTACACATATCCTTGATCCGATACAGGTCGGCATTATTGCCAGAGGCGGGCCTAAATTCAGCTTCCTCCAAGTGTTCTATATGCTGGATTTTTTCGCCTTCGGTTTTATGGTTATAAGGATTCGCACTAGACAGGCTCGGGATGGAGGATAATTCATCATCAATCGCAGCAATTGAGGTCACGGTTTCACCTGAAACCAGTAAAGTGATGTACAGGATGGCTACACCACACAGAATGCCGGCGATAAAGCTGAGGAGAATTTTTTTCATTTTTATTATCTTCTCATGATTTTATTTGAGTTCAGTCTAAAGAAAGACTCAACTATCTTCAATGCTTAAAAGAAAAAGCCCGTAATGGGCTTTTTTCAATTCGATGATTTAAAGATCATCTACTGCATAACTGGTTGCTGTACCGGAACTTGATTGGGATTGTGATACCGATGAATTTTGAGTTGCGGTAGATGGCTGACTCAAAGGCTGTTGCACGATTGGCGTCTGTTGTGAATTGCCGCGCCAGACTTCACGGGTTTGCTGAATTTTCTGACCCGTTTGCTGTGCTGCCTGAGTCGCACCTTCATCTACTTTCTGGATGGTATCTGATGCCGCAGACTTGGTATTGCCCCAGGCACGATCTACACCCGGTTTGATTTTGGCAATGCCTTTTTCAGTGACTTCACCTACTTTTTCAGCGGTATTGATAACACCTTCCTGTGCTTTATAGGCAAATACATGCAGCAGGTTCGGATTCTCACCATAAGGTGCAATCGGTTTAGTAGTCTGAGTGGTTTCGGTCTGTGCAAATACAGGTGCACAGAACATTAAAGCAGTCGTTAAAATAATTGGGGTTTTGATATTCATTATGGATCGACCTCGAATTCGTCAAAGAGCGGTCTGAGTTTGGTTTTCAGTGTAACGGATAATCAGCCAAAAACAATGAATAAGCTATGGAGAGAGTATAGGTTCAGCGTAGTTTGATGCGAGGATCTTATAATTTTTAAAAGGAAGAAAAGGCAGTTTAAATCAGAAGAAAAATTAAATTTCTGTTCATTCAAATAAATAGCCCTATTTTCATCATAAAAACAGGGCGATCTATTTAATCACATTGAGTTAGGGCATCTTTGGCAAAATGATTGCGCAGAATTACAAAGTTCTTTTGTACTGCCGTATCGTGCAGGTCAAATTTTTGTGCCGTGCTGGTACCGTCACGCTGGAAAGTTGCTGAACCGGCATCAATCAGGGTCAGGCCTTTAAATGACCATTGTTCAACTGAACGGTTGTTGCCGATGTCGCCAGTAAATTCAATCACGCATTTGTCGAGGAATTTGGTCAGTTTTGCCTTATTGTTGGTTGTTTCTGGAATAACTTCGAGATTTTTTACTTCCTGTAATACGCCCAGTTCCAGCTGTGGAATGGTCGGTTGAGATGTACATGCTGTAAGTGCGATACCCGCAAGAGTCGTCATAATGAGTGTTTGAAATTTCATGCGCTTCTTTCTTGTTGAGTGTTGTTAGGGTGAGTATATGAAATATATAGAGATATGCCTATAGTGGATGAAATTTTAGAATCCAAAGATATTTAATTTTTGAATGAAAAATTACTTATTAAGTAAAGAAAAAAGATCGTAGGTTTTTGTTACTATTGGATTAACAGGAATAAAAAAGAAATTGTTATGTACTTAAGAAATATTCATATTAGAAATATTGGACCACTTGAAAAACTAGATTTAGAGTTAGAATTACGAGAGGATTTAAATCCAAAGCACGTAATTTTAGTTGGAAAAAATGGTTCAGGTAAAACATATACACTCTCATACATTGCGGATTCATTTTTTGAACTAGCTAAAAGTGAATATCAGGACGCTGTAAAGGCTCAGACTAGTACATTTTCTCCATATTTTAAAATTGTTTCGGGTAATGATATAAATACAAATACAATCAACCAAAGTGCTGCTGCATATTTAAGATATCAAGATGATCAGAATAATACAGAAATACATTACTGTGAAAAAATAGGTCAAACAGATTCTGCACGTGATCTGCTAAATCTATATTCTAATAAAATAACTTTTAATGAAGGAGAAAGAGGGGACGATAAGAAGGTTTTTGCTCAAACTAAAGATATAAAAAGCTTGTTCTCTAATACTATTGTTTTCTTCCCAAGTTTTAGAAAGGTTGTTCCTCATTGGTTAAACTTAAAAGCCCCAACTGAAGAATTATTTGATATAGAAACAAAATATGGGGGTAATCTGAATAAGGAAATAATGTGTATAGATACATTTCAAAAAAACATCCAGTGGATGTTAGATGTTATTTTGGATTCTGCTATTTTACCTGCAGAGTTAGATTGTCTAGTAGGAGATGGTGAGAGAGACCAAACCATACGAAATAAACATGCTATTAATAATTCATATAGAAATATAAATAAAGTTTTTCAAACAATTTTAGATAATCATGAACTATATTTAAAAACGGGTTGGCGAAATCAAGCTAAGTCTAGATTGTCTTTACATAGTAAAGGAAAGGTTGTTATTCCAACTTTAGAGCAACTTTCAACAGGTCAGTTAATTTTACTTAATTTATTTATCACGATTATTCGCCATGCTGATTATAAAAATATAAACAACAGTATTCGTTTAGATAATATTGAAGGAATTGTTGTTGTTGATGAAATAGATGCACATCTTCATAGCAAACATCAAAGTGAGATTTTACCAAAGCTAATAAAGCTTTTTCCTAAAGTGCAATTTATTGTTACTTCCCATTCGCCATTGTTTGTATTAGGAATGGAAAAAGAATTTGGTGCAGAAAATATTCAATTAATTGACTTACCATCAGGAATGAATATTACTTCTGAAAGGTTTAGCGAGTTTGAGGAATCATTTGATTTTTATAAAAACACTTCTAAATTTGAAGAAGAATTGCATCAAAAAATTAAAGAAACACAAAAACCATTAATTCTAGTTGAAGGTAAAACTGATATTAAATTTCTAAGAAAAGCTTTTGAATTAAAAGGTAAAGCTGATTGGTTAGAAAATATCGAAATTGATGAAATTGGCATTACTACAGAAGATGGACAAGTTAAATTTGGTGGTGAAAGTAGTTTAGAAAAGGGGTTTGAATTTTTAAAACACAATTTAAATGCAATCAGTAGAAGAATATTATTTTTATATGATTGTGACACTAAAGCGCAGAAGCAAAAAATTGGAAGTGTTTTGAAGGAAAAAGTACCTTTTAATGGATGCAATAATAAAATCAAAAAGGGTTCTGAAAACCTTCTAAGTGAAGAACTTTTTACAGAAGAGTTTTATACAAAAATAGAGAAAATAGATGACTATGGGGCTCCATCAATAATCCAAAAATTTGAAAAAAATAAGTTTTGTGATCATGTATGTGAGAATGTTAATGATCCAATTATATTTGATAAATTTGAAGAATTGGTGTTTCCTATTATTGAAGAATTTTTGGCACTTTAATAAAAAACCCGCTCTAAAGCGGGTTTTTTATTTCAATCAGAACTTAGTGTTGAAGCACTGAAATATCTGCAACTTTAGTGAACAGGTCACGAAGCTGAGCAAGCAGACGTAAACGGTTTGCTTTTAGTTCAGCATCATCTGCCATCACCATGACGCCGTCAAAGAACGCATCGACTGGCGCACGCAGGGCAGCCAATGCAGACAACGCAGCAGTGTAATCTTTAGAAGCAAATAATGGTTCAACCACTGGTGTGATTTTCGCAAGTTCAGCGAATAATGCTTTTTCAGCATCTTCCACCAGATTAGCTTCTACCACAGCACCTTCAGGTGCAGCTTCTTTGGCAAGGATGTTGGCAACACGTTTGTTTGCAGCAGCAAGTGCAGCAGCTTCAGGCAATGCACGGAAGTGATTTACCGCATTTACACGCTTGTCAAAATCAAGTGGTGATTTTGGTGACAGTGCTTGAACGGCTTGGATTACGTCAACATCAACGCCTTGGTCTTCGTATTTCGCACGGTAACGGCCTTCCAAGAATGCAACTGCATCTGCCAAAGTGTTGTCGTGGTCTTTCAAGACATCGCCATAAGCAGCTAAAGCGAGCTTGATCAGGTCTTCGATAGATACATCAAGCTCATTTTCAGTCACCAGACGCAGGATACCAATCGCAGAACGACGTAGCGCAAACGGGTCTTTAGAACCTGTAGGTGCCTGACCAATACCGAAAATACCAGTCAAGGTATCTAAACGGTCAGCAAGCGCAATCGTTGTACCCGTTTTGGTTTTCGGTAGAACGTCACCAGCAAATTTAGGTAAATACTGCTCACCTAAAGATTCAGCCACTTCATCATTTTCACCTTCAAGACGTGCGTAGTAAGTACCCGCGATGCCTTGAAGTTCTGGGAATTCACCGACCAGCTCAGACGTTAAGTCACATTTAGCAAGCAGAGCAGCTTTTTCAGCATCTTCCGCTTTGGCACCGGTAATCGGAGCAAGCGCGACAGCCAGTTTGGCAATACGTTCAGACTTGTTCCACAAAGTACCCAGTTGTGCCTGGAATACCATGTTGGCCAGTTTCTCTTTACGAGACGCAAGCGGTTGTTTCTGATCTTGCAGGAAGAAGAATTCTGCATCTGACAGACGCGGACGAACTACTTTTTCGTTACCTTCAATGATTTGAGTCGGATCTTTAGACTCAATATTTGAAACGGTAATGAAGTAAGGCTGTAATTTGTTTTCAGCATTCACCAGACAGAAATACTTCTGGTTGTCCTGCATGGTAGTGATCAGTGCTTCTTGAGGAACTGCAAGGAAGCGTTCTTCAAAGCTGGCACGAAGAGCAACTGGCCATTCAACCAGAGCAGTGACTTCGTCACGCAGATCCGCAGGAACAATGGCAATCGCATTCACTTCATCAGCCAGCGCTTTGACTTGCTGGTCGATGATTGCTTGACGCTCTTCAAAAGACGCAACCACTTTCGCAGCGCGCAGGGCATCCAGATAAGCATCTGCATTGGCCAGAATAATCGCTTCAGGCGCATGGAAACGATGACCATAAGTCACGTTGCCTGCTTTGTGATCCTGAATGGTTGCATCAATCACATTGCTGTCTTTTAACAAGACCACCCATTTTACCGGACGAACGAATTCAGTACGGCTAGCTGCAGAACGCATACGTTTTGCGATTGGCAATTGATCCAGAGCATGTTGCAGGATTTGTGGCAGTAAAACGTCCAGACTTTGGCCTTTCACATCTTTCAGGTAGCAGACTTTTTCAACTTTACCGGCCTGGAAAGTAGACACCTGATCAACCGTAATGCCTTGACCGCGCATAAAGCCTTCAAGTGCTTTGGTTGGTTTGCCTTCAGCATCATAAGCCGCTTGCACAGCAGGACCGTCAAAACGTTTTTGCGTATCCGCTTGAGCAGCATCAACATTTACGATTTTAAGTGCCAGACGACGTGGCGCTGCATAAGCTTCGATCGCATCGAAAGCCAGACCCGCATCTTTTAAGCCTTTTTCAGTTTCAGCTTTTAAAGCATCACGTAATTTTTTCAGGCTTTTTGGAGGAAGTTCTTCACAGCCAAGTTCAAATAAAACTGTATGTTTAGACATTATTTGTTCTCCGCTGATTTTTCTGCTTGAGCCGCTTCTGCTTCTACTTGAGCTTTAAGCTGAGCCAGGACTTCGTCACGTAGGTGAGGTTCTGCCATTGGGAAACCAAGTTTCGCACGTGCTGCTACATAACTGGTCGCAATTGAACGTGCCAAAGTACGCACACGCAGAATATAACGCTGACGTTCAGTCACAGAGATCGCGCCACGCGCATCTAACAGGTTAAAGCTGTGTGATGCTTTAATCACTTGCTCATAAGCAGGTAATGGCAGTTCAGCTTCGATTAAACGGGTCGCCTCAGCTTCGTAGAAATCGAACAGTTCGAACATTTTTTCTACTGGTGCATATTCGAAGTTATAAGTCGATTGTTCTACTTCATTTTGATGGAACACATCGCCATACGTCACAGTACCGAACTGACCTTTGGTCCAAACCAGATCGTAAACTGAGTCTACACCTTGCAGATACATCGCCAGACGTTCCAGACCATAAGTGATTTCACCGGTTACTGGGTAGCATTCAACACCACCGACTTGCTGGAAGTAAGTGAACTGAGTCACTTCCATGCCGTTCAGCCAAACTTCCCAGCCTAGACCCCATGCGCCCAATGTTGGAGATTCCCAGTTATCTTCCACGAAACGGATGTCGTGAACTAAAGGATCAATACCGATTGCCTTTAAAGAATCTAGGTAAAGCTGCTGGATGTTGTCCGGGTTTGGCTTAAGCACAACCTGGAACTGGTAATAATGTTGCAGACGGTTCGGGTTCTCACCATAACGACCATCTTTCGGACGGCGTGATGGCTGAACATAAGCAGCATTCCAGGTTTCGGGACCTAACGCACGAAGGAAAGTTGCAGTGTGGAATGTCCCTGCACCCATTTCCATGTCGTAAGGCTGTAACACGACGCAGCCTTGCTCCGCCCAGTAGTTTTGTAAGGCAAGAATTAAGCCTTGGAAGGTATCAATATGCGATATGGCGCGACTCATGGTCATCCACTTAAAATTAGAGAAAAATTGTGCTTGATTATAAGGATTTTACAGGGGAGTGGCAAAGGGTTAATACGCTGAAAATATTTTGGAAAAAATTAAAATGGTCTTCATTCATGCCAGATTTTGCGCGGCTTTGCTGCAATTTTATGCTGGAATAGCAATGGGATGAGATCCAAAAATCAGGAATAAATCAGATGTATAGCATCCTGTTCACTGAAGCGCGATAAAGTTAAACTGATCTCATACGATTGCGGTCTTAGAATTAGTTTAATCTTCACACAATATAATAATGCCTAATAATAAGGAACTTCATGACCACTTACCAAATTCAGTGCCATTTAAAATACAAGATTGTACAACCTACCGAATTTATTTTTATGGTTCAGGTCGCCCATCATCCCGATCAGAATATTCTCGGAGAACAGCTCACTATGAATATGCCGGTCAAGTGGCATGAATTTCAGGATGCTCAGCATCAAAACCGTCATATCCGGTTGCAACTCGAACCCTGTGAGGCATTTGAACTGAACTATAGCGCGACAGTTACCCGTCAGCCGAGCATTCCGAATGATCTGAGGCAAAATCTGAATGAAGTCAAAATCCCAGATCTGCCGGATGAGGTACTGCCTTATTTGCTGGCCAGCCGCTATTGCAATTCAGATTTATTATTAGAAATGGCGAAACGTTCATTTGGCTGGATGACGCCCGGCTATACGCGTGTAAAAGCCATTGAACAGTGGATTTATAACAATATTTCTTATGTCTCTGGCTGTTCTGACCAGTTTACGACTGCGACAGATGTACTGGTCCACCGAGCGGGTGTATGCCGTGACTTTGCTCATTTGGGCGTTGCGCTGTGTCGTGCTTTAGGAATTCCGGCACGCATGGTGGTCGGTTATGTGGAAATTGAAAAATTTTTACCCGATTTTCATGCCATTTTTGAAGCCTATCTGGAAGGCGGGTGGGTACAGTTTGATCCGACCCGTTTAGCTCCGGTCGACGAGCTGATTCGCATTGGTACTGGGGTAGATGCCGGAGATGTAGCATTTTCAACCTATTATGGTCAGGTCGAGCTGCTCAAAATCGAACCTCTGATTAAATCTGGTTCTCATAGCGAAGCTGAGACTAAAATCACCTGACATGAATGATCTTATTGAAAATCCTATGAGAGATTGAATAGTAAAATAGGACTAGATGGATGGTTTTTCTCTGGTGTGTGACTTAGCTTTTTAAACAGCATCCATTTAAGTGTAATTAAAAGATATAAAATAAATACATCTTTAAAGCGACTAGTTTTATAATGCGCAAAATCTGTAAACATTAAAATCAGGCGCGCCGTGTTCCATTCCAATCTCGACTGGCTCAATACCTTAAAACCGAATTTTAAAGTTCTTCCACTCAAGGACCGTTTACTCTGCGGTATTGGGGCACTACTGGGTCTCACGGTATCATCATTACTGAGTTTATGGATTCTGGGTGATTTTGAAGCCTGGTATATTGCGCCGATGGGGGCCTCTTCGGTACTGCTGTTTGCAGTTCCGGCCAGTCCCTTGGCACAGCCCTGGAATATTCTGGTAGGTAATACTATTGCTGCGGTAGTGGGTGTGACCTGTGCCTTGTTTATTGCCAGTCCGACGGAAGCTTTTAGTCTAGCGGTAGCTTTGGCTATTATCCTGATGATGACCACCGATTCCCTGCATCCACCGAGTGGTGCTGTGGCTATTACGGCGGTACTCGGCGGCAATGCGGTGCATGAACTCGGCTATGCTTTCGTTTTCTATCCGGTGCTGCTGAATTCGATCTTATTGATGGTAATTGCGATCGTCTTTAATCGAATGATTGGCAAGCGTTATCCGCAGCAGGCGCAATTGAATACCCGTTCCAAAGATCCGACCCCGACCCAGAAAGTCACTATTCAGCCGCAAGATATTCAGGAAGTACTAGATCAGCAAACCGAGCTGCTGGACATTAGTGAATATGACCTGCAAAAGATTATTCTGGAAGCGCAGGACCGAGCCAATGCCCGTGCGGTCAACCAGTTTACCTGTCAGGACATTATGACTAAAGACGTGGTGACCCTGCATGCCAATGATAATATTCAGCATGCACTGGATAAATTTAAAGAAATGAACCTGATGAGCCTGCCGGTGGTTAATGCGGAAGGCAAGCTGGTGGGAACGCTGGCCATGTATCAGGTGGTAGAATGGTTTAAACGTGCTGCAGATGTGCGCAGCAGCTGGGAACATCAAGTCAAACATATTATGACCCGCAAAGTGGTCACTGTGCAGCCATTGCAGCCGATTCAGGATCTGGTGCCCTATTTTGTGGAACGTTCCTTTAACTATATTCCGGTAGTGAGTGAGCAGCGTCTGGTCGGAATTATCAGCCGCGCAGATATTATCGCTGCCCTGAATCAGGAACTGAACCATTTTAAAATGAGAGCTTAAAGCTGTTTTGAATAGTTCTGAAAAAAAAGCACCCTCGGGTGCTTTTTAATTTGGAATCTGGATTTATTTAAACTTAGATAAAGAACCAGTAAATAAACAGGGAAACCAAGAAAATACACATGATATTCAGGACAAAGCCGACTTTCATCATTTCACTTTGTTGAATATGGCCAGTACCAAACACAATCGCATTCGGTGGTGTCGCCACAGGTAGCATGAAGGCACAAGAAGCCCCAATCCCGATCACAATCACCAGAATCTCTTTAGGCATACCCATCTGGTCGGCAATGGCGGCAAAGACCGGAACCAGTAAGGCAGCTGAGGCAGTATTACTGGTAAATTCAGTCAGGAAGATGATGAAGGTTGCCACAACGAAGATAATTACGAGAGGCGAGGAGTCACCGAAAGCATTTGCCAGTGTTTGACCTAAAACCAGAGAACTGCCTGAATCCTTCAAGACAGCACTTAAGGTCAAGCCGCCACCAAACAGATAGAGCACGCCCCAATCGGTATTTTCAGCAACCTGTTTCCATGTAGCCGTACCCAGAATCACCACCAGACAGGCTGCCAGAATCGCGATCCAGGTATCAGGCTGTGAAATACCGAAATTTTCAGTCAATTTTTTACTGAAAATCCAGGCCATTGCCGTACAGAGGAACAACACCATCGTCGCAATACGGGTGGTGGTCCAGGGGATATTTTCAGTGACAAAATTCACCTTATGATTCAGTTTTGGACGCAATACCACATACAGACTGATCAACATTGCTGGCAGAATAATGAACATCATTGGCAGGCCGACTTTCATCCAGTCAGCGAAGTCATAACCGAGGGCTTTGGCTGCAATCGCATTCGGTGGAGAACCGACGATGGTGCCCAAGCCACCAATACTGGCTGAATAGGCAATCCCGAGCAGAATAAATACAAAGGTTTTACGTTCTTTTTCGGCATCCAGATGCGCAAGTAAACCCAGCGCCAGAGGCAACATCATAGCTGCGGTGGCGGTATTGGAAATCCACATCGACAGGGCAGCAGTTACTAAAAAGATAGCCAGTACCGAAGCACCGAGATGTCCACCGGAGAGCGAGATAATCCATGTGGCAATCTTCTTGTCCAGTTTCTGGATATGCAGCGCCGTAGCCAAAGCAAAACCACCAAAAAACAGGAAAATCACGGGATCGGCAAAGGTAGCGAGTGCTGCCTGCATGCTAATCGGTACCAGTTCATCACCATCTGCCATCGGCATACTCAATACAACCGCCAGTACCGGTATGAGTAGGGCTGTAATCGTAATATGCAGGGCTTCGGTCAGCCATAGAATGGCGATAAAGGTCAGTAGGGCCAATCCCTTATTGGCATTTTCGTCATAGGGTAAAATATGATACAAGCCATAAGAGATCACGGCAGCGATCACAATTAAAATCCAGCCTTTGCGAATTCCTTTTGGCATGGCATTAGTCGGGGTGCGTAAAGGGTCGTTCATACAACCTCCTTGCTCAACTTTTTTATTTAAAAGCGTTTTTGAAATTCTTATAAAAGTGAATATGTGTTTTGATTAAAAAAGATATTATTTAAACAGTATAGTAGAGTGTTGTAATAATCCCACACTTTGCCAAAGTGCGTAAATCCCCAGTCCAAATAGAAAAAACAGCACCAGATATTTGAAATGTTGCTGGGAAAGTCGATGCCGTATTTTTCCACCCAGCCAGACGCCGATGAGTGCAAATAACGTGATTCCGAGCAGGATATGTCGCTGATGGGTTTGTAAAGAAATGAGGATCGGGAAGAGTAAGGTCAACTGCACCAGTTTGCTGACAATAAAGTTGAGATTACTGATGATGACGATATCAGTTTTGGAGAGCTGGCAGCTAAGCAGATACATCATCAGGAAGGGTGCCATGGCATTGGTTGCACCTCCAATCATGCCGGCCAGTAAACCGAATCCTAGCATACTGAGCTGACTGCTACTGACCCGAAGCGGAGTAGGACGTAATTGATCCAGCACATAAAATATAATCACCAGACCCAGCAATAATTTAAGATAGCCTTCATTGATCCAGATAAGTAGTTTGACCCCCAGCACACTACCGACCAGACTGCTGAGCATGAGTGGCCAATAGCGTGAGGCATAATAGCGAATGCTCTGCAACAGGCCATGTTTTGGATCACTATTGAGCATCCAAAGATTCAATAACAGGCAGGGGAGAATCACCAGGGTGACTGCTGTACTTAAGGCATATTCACTGGATAAGGCAGCCGTACTCAGCATAGGAAAGCCAAAGCCACTGACCCCATGCAGTAATGCCGCGATCGCACACAGCCAAAGCACAATCCATTCTGCCTGTGTCATCTGAAATCCATTTCAAGAATAAAGTATCAACTTACCCTGAACAGGTGAGCAGGGTAAAGCATAAAATGGTAATAAGACCAAAACCTAAAAATCAGGCAAAAAAAACCACGATCTTTTGGGGGAAGGACCGTGGCATAAAAATTTCACCATATGAATATTTAGGTGAAAGAGGAAACGATTTTATCGGTAGTCTTTATCCTGATTCACGGTACGCACAGGACGTTCATAATCAGTTCTGCTCGCGGCATAATCAGGCATAGAATTCTTTTTTGGCATCACCAGCCATAGAACCAGATAAACCAGAATACCCGGGAAAGCGGCACTCATGACTGAAATAATCACAAAGATCAGGCGTAATAAATTTGCGTTCCAACCAAAACGTTCAGCAATACCACCCATTACACCTGCAATCATGTTTGAGCGGTTAGAGCGATATAAACCAACATTGGCCATCCAAGTCTCCTGATAGAAAAAATAAGGTTGAGTCTAAAAAATGACTCGTATTTATAAGAATGGAGTTTTATCTGAATTTTTAAAGTATCTATTGAAAATAAATTCGTTAAGTAATGTTACGGGAGATTAAATAATCCTTAAAAAATCACTAAGATCATAAAAATTCCATTGAATTCATTATTAAAACTTATAAGTTTTCAGTGAGTCGTCTGCCTATATAGATGTGCACCCCTTCAGGTATATTTTTAAAATGAAATCGAATGTATCGCATCATTTAAGTGGTTTATGCCGGCTTGGATTTGTGCTGGGAAGTGTTGCAGGACTGATTGCCTGTGATGACCATCAAAGCAAACCCTTACCTGATACTACGAAAACTTTGGCACAAGATGGCGTAGTCATCTCCGCCGCCAATGAAAGTTATGACACCCGTAATGCTAAATCGCTCACCCAGACTGCAACCTATAATGCATTGCCTGTAGAACCAAATGTCGATCCTAAACCTGTACCGGATTATGCCAAAAGCTATGTCGGGCGTTATCTTACCCAGATTGATTGTGACGGACGGTTTGCACCTTGTACGGAAGGGAAATCGGTGTTTATTTTGACTTTATTGCCAGATGGTACAGTGCATCGCAGTATCGTGCATTATGGCAAAGTCTTTGTGAATAATTCCAGACGAGTTCAGACCGAAAGCAATGTGACCTATCGTAAGGACCGCTGGACGATTAATCCGGAACAAACTGAACTGATCGTGGACCGTAAAGAGGGGGCAAAATTCTATTATACAATTAAAAGCCCAACCCATCTGGTCATGAATCTGGAAAAAATTTATGACGAAAAAGAACGAGCAAACCAGCAGTTATTTGATCAGGGTTATCCTGCACCTTCTAAAGCGTATGAGCTGGTCAAAGATTCTGAATTTAAGATGACAGAATAAAAGCGATAAAATCTGTAAAAAATTTAAAAACAGAGTAAATGGAAATGGCGATTCTAAAATTGTCAGGATGAATTGCGCTTAAATAAAAAGAATGAACTGAATAATATAGGAAATATTATAAGAATATTGAAAGAAGAAATAAATATAGAGGGGAGAATGGTGGGCCGTCCGCGACTCGAACGCGGGACCAATGGATTAAAAGTCCACTGCTCTACCAACTGAGCTAACGGCCCATTCGGGTAATCAAAGTAGCTTTGATTGAAGTTTCTAAAAAGAGATTTTAGAAATGATGGTGGGCCGTCCGCGACTCGAACGCGGGACCAATGGATTAAAAGTCCACTGCTCTACCAACTGAGCTAACGGCCCATCAGGGGATATCAAATTTAATGGTGGGCCGTCCGCGACTCGAACGCGGGACCAATGGATTAAAAGTCCACTGCTCTACCAACTGAGCTAACGGCCCTGAACCAACAATCAAGCAAGGCTTAATTGTGCAGTGCAAAAGAAACTAAAGAGTTCTGAAAGCACCACTTTGTTTGATGGAGCGTATTGTAGCAAGATCTCATTGCAGCGCAAGTAAAAAATAACAAAGTTGCCTATGTTTGATTATAAATACAACAATTCTGCTTTATCTAAACAAAAAATAGGCAACTTCAGCACTTAGAAACGATATTGATAGGCTTGAATGTTCTCAAAAATTTCTTGAGTCAGCTCACAATACGCATCGCTGCTTGGCAATAAAACCAGCAAGCGTTCATCGGTTTTGTTTGGGTCAAAAGCCTGTTCTTTCAGTTTGTTTTTCTGATACTTGAAGGTACCGGTCGTTTCTACCTGTTCTTGAATGCGCAGAAAAACTGGAACTGCATATGCAGGCAGACAGCGTTTAAAGGTGCTGACCATATTTTTCAGGTCTTGCTCATCCAGGGTGCTTCCCGGTTGCAGGGTAATTGCAGCCATACCGGCACGGCCATTGGTATTTGGAATTTCTACGCCATAAACCACAGCTTCGATAATTTTGTCATACTCGGTCAGCATGTTTTCGACTTCAGTCGTTGAAACATTTTCACCTTTCCAGCGGAAGGTATCACCGAGACGATCAACAAACTGGGCATGACGGAAACCGATATTACGTACCAGATCGCCGGTATTGAAGTAGGAATCACCTTTGCTGAACACGTCATGCATGATGACCGCCTTGTTCTTTTCCGGATCGGTATAGCCATCGAAAGGGGAGCGGCGGGTGATTTTACCAATCAATAAACCGGTTTCACCTTTTTTCACCCGTTTGCAGCGACCTTTGGCATCACGTACAGGCTCATTTTTATCTTTATCAAATTCGATAATGGCATAAGGCGTTGGTGAGAAACCGACAGTATTGTCAAAGTTAAAGACATTGCTGAAACCGACATTACCTTCACTTGAGGCATACAGTTCCAGTACTTCCTTGATGCCAAAACGGGATTTGAATTTATCCCAGATGTTCGGGCGCATGCCATTACCAATCATCTTGGTGACACGATGGCCTTTTTCCAGTTCAGACGGTGGGGCATCCATCAGGTAGCGGCAAAGTTCACCGACATAACCAATCGCTGAAGCATCAAATTTTTTGACATCTTTCCAGAAGGAAGAGGTGGAGAATTTACGGCGGATGGCAAAAGTACTGCTTCCGGCAATCACCCCACACCAGCACACCACAATACCTGTCGCATGATAAAGCGGCAGGGTGCAGTACATCACGTCATCTTTATTCAGGTTCAGGACATGGCCATAGGTGCCATAGGCGAGTGTCCAGCGGCTATTGGTAAAGATCACCGCTTTAGGTAAGCCGGTAGTACCTGAAGTATAGATATAGAACAGGCCGTCTTTGCCTTGTACCGAATGCGTAGTCGGTGTATTGAATTTCGGGAACTGGTCAATCTGCTCTGCTAGGTTGATAAACCCTTCAGGTGCTTGTCCGGTATTTTCTTGTGTGTTCTGATCGGCAAACCAGTGGAAACGGTCAGCGGCAATATTGAGATTATTGCGGATTTCATCAACGGCAGCACGGCACTCTTCACCGACAATGACTGCAATCGGTTTCACCAGGTTAATACTATGTGTCAGGACTTTACCGACCTGAGAGGTATTCACCAGCGCAATCGTGATGCCTAGCTTGGCCAGACCAATCACACTGGCAATGAACTCCGGACGGTTCTCGACCATTACAGCCACCACATCACCTTTCTGTGCACCGAGAGAGAGGTAGAAATGTGCGATCTGGTTCGCCCAGCCATTTAGGTGAGCATAGGTATAGGACTGATCCTCAAAACGTAATGCAATACCTTCAGGATTACGCTGCGTTGCTTTTTCAAAAGCCAAACCCAGGCCTGCGGGCGTATTGGGAGTACGTAAATAAGCCTGTCGCAGTCCGTTCAGCAGATTAGGGACCTTACTGATGAAGGCAGGGATTTTGGCTGCGACATCTGCAATGCCAATAAGATCGGGTTGGTTCGTCTGGGTCATGGGCGTCCTATTATTTTTCGTATCCAATGCGTTTAATTTATATGCAATAAACGGATGATAGCCATCTTTTAGCGTGTTGAAACTAGAGTAATCAACCTATTCTGACAAAATCTAGCAAAAAAAACCTAGCCACCGAAATGACTAGGTTTTTTAGTTAACTGCAATTGGGCGAATTATGACTCAGTTGCAGTATTGGTTTTTTTCGGTGGACGGCCACGTGGACGACGTGGGCGGGCAGCCGGTTTTTCAGCTTTTGCTACAGTTTCTTCAGCTTTATCGGCTTCCGGAGTTTCGGTAGGTGCAGCTTCGTTTTCTACTGGAGTTGCTTCAGCTGTAGTCGTTTCAGTGACTTCTTCAGCGGGAGCCTGTTCAGCTTTCGCAGTTTCTACAGGCGCTTCAGCAGCTGGCTCAGGAGCTTGAGTCGCTTCAGCTGTATCTGCGCTTTCCACTGCAGCTACCGGAGCTTCAGCAGGTACAGCTTCAGCACTTTCAGCTTTCGCTTCTTCCGCTGGAGCCGTTACTTCTGCAGCAGGTTCAGCTTCAGCTTGTGCTTGCTGTTTTGCCTGCTGTAACGCTTGCTCGGCAGCCAGTTTAGCGAGACGACGACGCTCACGTGGATCATTCGCCACACGTTTCTCTGAAACCGGTGCAGGCGGAGTTAAATCCAGCACAGGTGCAGGTTCTGCTTCAGGTTGCGCTTTGCTGACTTCTACATCGCGAGTTACAGGTTTTTTCTCTGTGGTCGCGGTCGAAACCGTTGCTAAAGTCGCATTATATTCCTGCGTGAACTTTTGCAATGCACGGTTAAATGTTGGTAACAGACCGAACTGTTCAATCAGGACTGAACAGTCTTCACCATAAACATGGCGAATCAGGCTACCAATAGTGTATTGGCCAAGTGTTGGCACCTGTGATGGTGTCAATTGCTGAGTTTTCGCCTGTTGGCCTTGTGCAGCACGACGGTCGCGACGACGTTGACGTGGGTCATTGCTGGCACGCTGTTTTGATGATGACTGAGCTTCAGGCGTTTTCTCTGCAGGAGCAGATGCAGTCACTTCAGCCAGGAACTCTTCCGCAGCTGGTGCTTCTACAGGAGCATCGGCGGGAGCAGTCACTTCAACAGCAGGTTTTGCGACTGGAGCAGTGTCATTCAATGCCACAATTTCGCTTTTCGCCTCGTCAATATTTACCACCATTGCTGTTGGCATCACTTCTTTACGAGGAGCATCGACCAGTTCCACACGAACTTGCTTTTCATTGACTGCTGGCGCTTCAACGGCAGCAGGTGCTTGAGGTGCAGCTTGTTCATTTAGAACACTTGGATCGCGGTGGCGATTTGGACGTTCTGGACGTTGCTGGTTGCGACGGTCACGACGTGGCACGTTTTGCTGTTGCTCATTGCCGTGAGTATCGCTTTGCTGTGCAGACTCATTGTGGTGCTGACGGCGAGAGTTGCGTTTGTTTTCACGCGCTTCCTGACGTTGTTCCTGACGAGAAACCTGAACCACTTCTTCATGCACCTGATGTTGTGATGCATTATCAGACTGCGCCTGTTCACGTGGCTCTTTGTGCTTGTTGCTACGTGCTTTCTTGTTATGACGCTGTGATTTCTCTTCACGTTCAGCTTTTTCAGACTGATCACGCTCTGGTTTATGGACTACAGTCGATGGCGCCAGATAAGCATTGCCGGTAGTTGCTGGTGCTGCAACAGCTGCTGGCTGTGCGGATACTGCTGGTGTTACAGGAGCAACCTGGCCGAACTGGCCACGGCTCACTGCACCGCCATTCACCATCTGTTCGATGGCAGCAGCTGCATTATTCGCCGTGCGAGATTGATCAACAGTAGTTGCCTGTTTTTGTACAAACAGGTTTTCTAACCATGCACATGGGCTTGCTGCAGGTGCTGCAACTTGAGCAGGTGCCTGTTGTGCAGCAGGTGCTTGCTGTACGTTTTGCTGGTTCTGGTTATTGCGGCGTTTATTGTTTTTGCCGTTGTTTTGCTGCTGTGCAGGTGCTGGTGCAGCGGTATGCGTATGTTCTTCTTCTAAATGCCACTCAGAAGACTCATAGCCCAGTTCTTTTTCGCTTGAACGGGTTGCTTCAGTACGCTCGTAACTTGTCGGTGCGAAACCTTCAGGATTATACGAAATTTCGTAGTGAGGTGTTTCCAAGTGTGGATGTGGAAGTACAGTCACACGTGTATTTGAAGTTTGTTCCAGATATACCAGGCTGTGACGTTTTTCATTGAGCATGAACGCCGCAATTTCTACCGGTACTTCAACCTGAACTTCACCATGACGTTCACGTAGTGCGATTTCTTCCACTTTACGCATAATTGAAAGGGATAGAGAACGCAGGTCACGTACCATACCGGTACCATGACAGCGTGGGCAGACATAACCAGTTGCTTCTTCAAGCGATGGACGCAGACGTTGACGGCTCATTTCCATCAGGCCGAAACGAGACAGTTGGCCGAACTGTATACGTGCGCGGTCGCTTTGAGTTGCTTCACGCAGTTTCGCTTCTACCATACGCTGGTTGCGGTCTTTGGTCATGTCGATGAAGTCGATGACAACTAAGCCACCGATATCACGTAAACGTAATTGGCGAGCAATTTCTTCAGCGGCTTCAAGGTTGGTATTTAACGCTGTATCTTCAACGTCCTGACCGCGAGTTGATTTTGCCGAGTTAATGTCGATTGAAACTAAAGCTTCAGTTTGATCGATCACGATCGAACCGCCTGAAGGCAGTTTTACTTCGCGTTCATAAGCAGTTTGAATTTGGCTTTCGATACCGAAATGCGCAAACAAAGGCTCATTCAATGTATAAGTTTTCAGTTTGTCTAACTGAAGCGGCATTACTGCTTTAACGAAGTTATAAGCTTCGTTATAGGCTTGCTCAGAGTCAATCAGGATTTCTGCTACATCATCACGCAGGTAATCACGGATGGCACGAGTTACCACACCTGCTTCCTGATGGACCAGCATAGGTGATGGACCTGAATTTGCAGTGCTTTGAATTTGTGCCCAAAGGTCTAGCAAATGTTGCAGATCAAGCTGTAATTCTTCTTGAGAACGGCCAATGCCTGCTGTACGAACAATGACGCTCATACCACGTGGCACATTTAAAGAGGCCAGCATTTCTTTCAGTTCTTCACGTACTGAACCAGAAATCTGACGGCTGATACCGCCACCTTTCGGGTTGTTTGGCATCAGAACCAGATAACGACCAGCTAAAGAGATGAAAGTTGAGAGAGCAGCGCCTTTATTGCCGCGCTCTTCTTTTTCCACCTGAACCAGAAGTTCAGTACCTTCAGTAATCAGTTCACGGATATTTGAAGTTTGGCGAGGATCGGCTTTGTAATAAGAGTTTGCGATTTCACGCATAGACAGGAAGCCTTGGCGACCTGCGCCGTATTCAACGAATACAGCTTCTAAAGAAGGTTCAACGCGAGTCACGTGACCTTTATAGATATTAGATTTTTTTTGTTCACGGGTACGATTCTCTAAATCGAAATCGTAAAGACGCTGACCAGTGACAAGTGCAACGCGAATTTCTTCGGCATGTGTTGCATTAATCAACATACGTTTCATGGGTGTAACACCTTATAGTGATACACAGCAAAAAATCGCTATTCACGTAGCGAACATCACACATCACGGATCAATGGCCCAGATCTCCAATGCTTGGCATTGTGGTCTGAGTCTTTTATTCCCGGCGTCTACTTGAATATAGATCAGCTTCGGTATTTTGATTCACGTATTGATGATGGCAATACGGCTTCAATCTTTAAACGATTAAAGTCACCTGAACGTTTCACTGGCGGACAAGCGGTGCATTAGATGTGAGTAACTTTCACTGTCACATTGCTCGAAGATCATCCCTTCTTTATAGAAAGTGTCTTGATACGGAATTGTCGTCGTATCTTTACAAACTGTGCAGATCCAATGCATCAAACGCTGTAGCCTGAAGTCGTCTTCAGGGTGCGACTAATCTGATGTGTATCAGTTTACGTTTAAAAACCAACTAGGTTGGCGACATATTTTTTCAGACAAACTGATTTATGTACCTGAGGTACAATTAAACGCAACAGTTTGCTTTGTTTGCCGATATAATAAGCCTTCGGCGTCGGCATAATTCTTTTGGGACCTTCCCGTATCATGTGAGTCTTTAATTGAATAATCAAGTTCAGAGAAATCTGAAATGCTTCAACTTTTACTCACAAACGATGGTTTCCGTGCGCTGACTATATCAAACCTTGCATCATCTGCCTATGGGCTAAGCTTATGTTTCTTGTGTAAAGCATAACCTAAGTGATCAGTTTTTAATCAATTTTAGTAATTTTTGGGTCATAGTAACTGTATGAATTCTACACAACAATGGCAAAGCGTCACTTGGTTTGAAGTGGATGAACATCAAGATGGACAGCGAATCGATAATTTCCTGTTCAGTCGTCTGAAAGGGGTGCCTAAAAGTCGGATTTATCGTCTGATTCGTGAGGGACAGGTTCGCGTCAATAAAAAACGCATTAAGGCTGAAACCAAACTGGCGATTGGCGACCAGATTCGTGTCGCACCTATCCGTTATGAACAAAAAGATGAATCAGAAGCGCCGATTTCGGACAAGGTGGCTCAAGGCCTTTTATCTTGTGTAGTGTATGAAGATGAAGGCTTGATGGTCGTCAATAAACCATCGGGTATTGCCGTGCATGGCGGTAGCGGTGTGGCGTATGGCCTGATTGAAGGCCTACGTGCTGCAACAGGTAAAAAATACCTGGAATTGATTCACCGTATTGACCGTGACACATCGGGTCTGGTGATGATCTCGAAAAAGCGCAGTACCTTAAAAACGCTACAAGATTTATTACGTGAACATAAGATTAAAAAAACTTATGCCGCTGTCGTGAAAGGGCAGGTAACGCTAGATAAGCAACTCATTGATGCACCTTTGCATCGTTATGAACTTTCTAATGGTGAGCGCCGTGTCCGTGTCTCTAAAGAAGGCAAAGAGTCTAAAACCCAGTGGAATGTGGCAGAGCGTTTTATGCATGCGACACTGGTGTATGCTTCTCCATTGTCTGGTCGTACCCATCAGATTCGTGTACATGGTCTCAGCATTGGTCATCCGTTAGTGGGTGATGAGAAATATGGTCACGAGACTGAATATCGTGGACCAAAACCACGTCGTTTATGTCTGCATGCGATGCGCTTAGAAATTCCGGGTTATCCGACGATTGAAGCGCCTTTGCCTGAAGATATGCAGAGTCTTGTAGCTCAGCTTCGTGCGCAAAAGGCGGATAAGGTGGTAATACCTACGGAAGATGACGAGTAATTTTTAGCTTTTTAATGAGTCTTATCTTGCTTTACTTGAGTGGGAGAAATTTCCCTCTTTATTAGAGATGATTCAAGACAATTTCTAAATCAATGAAGGGCGACATGGATGTCGCTGTTACTCTGTGGTACAGGGACGTGCCATCAGAGTAACAAAGGATTTTTGCTACTTTTCATCCTTGAAAAGTAGATAATACCTATACGAAAACAGCTGCTCACTGATGTTAATTGTGGTGGGGAATTAATTTAACTCACCTCTCCCAAACCCTCTCCTAGAAGGAGAGGGCTTAAAGACACTGAATCAAATACTAGGAACCTTATATGAATTCACCTGTAAAACTGGTCATTTTTGATTGGGATGGCACTTTATTTGATTCAGTGGGTCAGATCGTGTCGAGTTTACAGTTTGCTGCGCAACAGTTTCAGCAACCTTTAACTGATGCAGATGCGAAAAGTATTATCGGATTAGGTTTGCCGGAAGTAGCCCAACGGCTATTCCCAAGTGTGCCAGAATTACATGCGGATATTTTGCAGGCCTATTCAGATCACTATGTGATGAACTCAGTCAATGATGCCTGGTTTGAGGGCGTAGCTGAGATGCTGTATAGCTTAAAAGATGAAGGGATTAAGCTAGCGGTGGCAACAGGTAAAAGCCGTAAAGGTTTAGACCGAGTATTAAAGCAAACCAAGAGTATAGATCTATTTCATGCCACTCGTGCTGCCAGTGAAACCCGTTCTAAACCAGATCCTTTAATGCTGGCTGAAATTCTGACTGAAACTGGTATTAGTGCGCATGAAGCGATTATGGTGGGGGATACATCTTATGACCTGGAAATGGCGATGAATATTGCCATGCCAAGTGTAGGCGTGACTTATGGCGTCCATACACCGGAAACTTTGGCACAGTTTAATCCACTGTCGATTGTGAAGGATGTCAGCAGTTTGCATGACTTTTTATTGGCTAAAGTCCAATGGAAAGAAGCCATTTAATTCAGTATCTTAGTCATTCTTCAAGATCCGGCATTTTCTGAAATAGAAGATGCGGATCAATGCTGTAGATTTGAACAACTGGTCTTATCTTTTAGTCTAAAGTTGTGATTACAGTGGTTTTGTTCTGTCATGATTGTTGAGTTATTTAGTTGGATATAACTTAATTCATAATTATAAGATTATGTTTTTAATTGATTTTTATAAATTTAATTTATAGATAATAGCTATTGCAAAAAATAAAATAACTATTGGCATTCACGTCGTATTTTTCCCATCCTAAAACTGTTTATTCATATGCCCGTACTAGGCGCAATTGTTTATTGGAATGATCGAAATGATCAGGTCAAAACATTTTGCCTGTCTTAGTTCTCGGCATAAGCCTCATTTTTGCAGTTTAAGGAAACATTGATGTCGAATTCTGCTGTTGTTGAATCAGTTGCACAAGCATTACGTACTGCTGAACTCTCAAAAACTGCGATCGCACCGATTCGCCCGGAACTTGGTGGTGAAAGTGCTGACGTAGATATTGCCTATGCGGTTCAGGAAGTAAATACCGAGCGTGCTTTGGCGGAAGGTCGCCGTCTAGTAGGTCGTAAAATTGGTTTGACATCGAAAGTGGTTCAAGCACAGCTTGGCGTAGATCAGCCTGACTTCGGTATGTTGTTTGCCGACATGGCCTATGGCGATGGTGAAGCAATCCCTGCAGGTTTGCTGATTCAACCGAAAGTTGAAGCTGAAATCGCATTGGTCATCAAAGAAGATCTGACTAAAGCAAAACATACGTATGCAGACATCATTAGTGCAACTGACTATGCACTTCCTGCTGTAGAAGTGGTCGATAGCCGTATCGAAAACTGGAAAATCAGCCTGATTGATACCGTAGCTGATAACGCATCTTCTGCTGCATTCGTTCTGGGCTCTAAGCCGGTCAAACTGGAAAACCTTGATCTTGTGAACTGCAAAATGGTCATGACACGTGGCGACGAAGTGGTTTCTCAAGGCGTGGGTAAAGCATGTCTGGCAAACCCGTTAAATGCTGCTGTGTGGCTGGCAGATGAAATGGTACGCCGTGGCCGTCCATTGCTAAAAGGCGACATTATTTTGACTGGTGCTTTGGGTCCAATGGTTGTAGCTCAGCCTGGCGACGAATTCAAAGTTGAAATTGAAGGCTTTGGTTCAGTAACAGCTGCTTTTGCTGCTGAATAAGGGAATACAAGAGAGTACATTCATGAAAAAGATTAAATGTGCATTGATCGGTCCAGGTAATATTGGTACTGATTTGCTTTATAAACTGCAACGCAGCGAATGGTTAGAACCAGTATGGATGGTGGGGATTGACCCAACTTCTGAAGGTCTAGCACGTGCAGCAAAAATGGGTTTAAAAACCACTGCTGAAGGCGTAGACGGTTTGCTGCCTCACGTAGTTGAAGATGACATCAAAATCGCCTTCGATGCAACTTCTGCTTATGTACATGCTGAAAACAGCCGTAAGCTGAACGAGCTTGGCGTGTTAATGATTGACTTAACACCAGCTGCAATTGGTCCTTACTGCGTACCACCTGTCAACCTTGAAGCATTGCTTGAACAAGGTGAAGTGCCAAACGTCAATATGGTAACTTGTGGCGGTCAGGCAACGATTCCTATGGTTGCAGCGATTTCTCGCGTTCAGCCTGTGAACTATGGCGAAATCATTGCGACTGTATCTACTAAATCAGTTGGTCCTGGTACACGTAAAAACATCGACGAATTCACGCGTACTACTGCTGGTGCAATTGAGAAAGTCGGTGGTGCGAAACAAGGTAAAGCGATCATCATCATTAACCCGGCTGAGCCACCACTGATGATGCGTGATACTGTTCACTGTCTAGTAGAAGGTGAGCCAGATCAGGCAGCGATCACTGAATCTGTACATGCGATGATCCTCGAGGTTCAAAAATACGTACCAGGTTACAAACTGGTGAATGGTCCAGTATTTGATGGCAACCGCGTATCGATCTTCCTTGAAGTTGAAGGTCTGGGTGACTTCCTGCCGAAATATGCAGGTAACCTCGACATTATGACTGCAGCAGCTGCACGTACCGCAGAGATGTTTGCAGAACGTGTTTTAAATGCAGTTGAAGCTTAAGGAGCACCTTCATGTCTAAGATTATTATTAATGATATGACTTTACGTGATGGTATGCATCCCATGCGCCATCAAACTACACCTGAGCAAATGGTTGCGATTGCAACTGCTCTGGATGATGCAGGTGTACCGCTGATTGAAGTAACACACGGTGACGGCCTTGGCGGTAACTCTGTGAACTACGGTTTCGCAGCTGCAACTGATGAAGAATACCTGAAAGCGGTGATTCCAAACCTGAAACAAGCGAAAGTATCTGCACTTTTACTTCCTGGTATCGGTACGGTTGATCACCTGAAAATGGCACATGATGTAGGTGTAGCAACTATTCGTGTAGCGACTCACTCTACTGAAGCAGACGTTTCTGAACAGCACATTACTGCTGCTCGTAAACTGGGTATGGACACTGTGGGCTTCCTGATGATGGCTCACATGGCAACACCTGAAAAATTACTTGAAGAAGCACAAAAAATGGTGTCATACGGTGCTAACTGTATCTATGTGACTGACTCTGCTGGTTATATGCTTCCGCAAGACGTGACTGACCGTGTAGGTATTTTACGTGCTAACTTGGGTTCAGATATCGAAATCGGTTTCCATGGTCACCACAACTTAGGTATGGGCGTAGCTAACTCTGTTTCTGCTGTACAAGCGGGTGCAACACGTGTTGACTTGGCATCTGCCGGTCTGGGTGCTGGTGCAGGTAATACGCCACTTGAACTGTTTGTTGCGGTTGCCAATCGTATGCAAATGGAAACTGGTGTTGACCTGTTTAAAGTACAAGACGTTGCAGAAGATCTGATCATCCCAATGATGACTCATCAGATCCGTGCGGACCGTGATGCTGCAACTTTAGGTTATGCGGGTGTTTACTCTTCATTCCTGCTGTTCGCTAAACGTGCTGAAGCAAAATATGGCGTATCTGCTCGTGAAATTCTGCTTGAGCTTGGTCGTCGTGGCACCGTTGGTGGTCAGGAAGATATGATTGAAGATTTGGCATTGACTATGTCTAAAGCGAAAGAGCTTCAAGCTTAATAGTTAAAAGCTAAATTTTAAAAAAAGCGTCCGAAAGGGCGCTTTTTTATTTATTTGAATAAAATGAATAAGATATTAAAACGATAGAATAAGATATTTTAATTATTACTATTTATTTTAAGAAAATAATCACGCACATTTCCTTAAACATAAAAACGATAAATAAAAAGTTATTTTTAAATAATAAAAAAATAATAGCTGTTTATATAATAGAAAACATGGATTTATATTGATTATCTGGTTAATTTTTTATTTTAGTTAATTGTTTATAAATATAAGTCTTTTTCAAATTTCAGCATACTTATTCTATCTATAGAGATTAATAGAAAAATTTTAATACTGTAGTCGGATTTTTAAAAAAACTAGAGTTGAGCATGATAGCGGCATAGCTTAATTTGATTACTAGGAATAAGCCATGCGTCGTCAAAACTTATGGATAGCAATGCTTGCTGCAACAGCAAGTTTAGGAACAACTGCAGCGAATGCAGATTTTATTGACGATAGTAATGTCCAGCTTAAATTTAAAAACTTTTATCTAGATCGTCAGTATCAAGATGATTTTTCTTCACGTAATTGGGGTTCTTGGTCACAAGGTGTGACTTTGGATGCGAAGTCAGGCTATCACGATATTGGTGGTGGGGTGCAGGTTGGTGCAGATGTTCTGGTTCAACATGCAGTTAAACTCAAAGGCCGTGATCAAAATCCGGATTGGGTGTTGCCTCACGATGGTAAAGAATCTAAAGATCATTTTGGTAAAGTTGGAGCAACCTTAAAAGCTAAAGTTTCTGAGACTGAGCTGAAAGTGGGTGAGTTATTGCCTGTATCTCCAGTGCTGGTATTTGATCCATCTCGTCAGCTCATCACTACTTATAGCGGTGCATGGTTAGAATCTAAAGAGATTAAAGATACCAAACTGACTTTGGCTTATATTGATAAAATTAATAATCGTTACGACAATCAGTTCCGTGATTTAGCTTTATTTTCTCCAGGTAGAACTTTACCTGATGGTAGACAAGGTCATTATGACTTAGGTCCTGAATCTGATGGTATGTGGATTGCCGGTGTAGATCACCAGTTCACGCCTGAAATTAGTGGTAGCTACTGGTATGCAGATGTTCAAGACATCTACCAACAGCATTACTTGGGTGTGAATTACAAAACTGCGCTAGGCGAAAAAACCAAATTAGATAGCCATGTGCGTTATTTTGATAACTCAGATTCAGGTGACAAACTGTATGGTGATATTGATAATCAGGCATTGTCAGTAGGGGCAAAAGTTAATCATGGTGCGCATACCGTAGGTCTGGGTTATCAGCAAATGTTTGGTGATACTGCATTTCCAACATTCGGTGGCTGGGTGCCGCAGCCTTATCTGGTGAACTGGGGCGTTGCAACCTTTACTGCACCAGAAGAAAAGTCATGGAATGTTTCTTATGGCTATGACTTCTCTGAAATGGGTGCCAAAGGATTAAATGCAACTGCAGTTTATTTCAAAGGTTATGATGCTCAATCAGGTGATCAAAACTTTAATACTGATGAGCTAAATTTGATTGCGAATTACACTGTTCCAGAGGGTAAGTTAAAAGGATTAGGCATCCAAGCAATGTATATCGATGTGAATTTTGCTAATCCTACTAAACCAGATCTTCAAGAATACCGCGTAGCGACGACTTATACCCATAAATTCTAAGTTAAGCGCATTTTAAGGGCAGTCAGTATTCTGACTGCTTTTTTTTGAGTTAAGAACTTAATCAAAGCCTTAAATTAAACAAGGTTTTAAATTTAAAATAATTAATTAAAACAAGGACTTAAATAATATATTTTTTGTAGTATGCAATCGTAATTTTATATCAGTTGAAGACAGTAGAGCGGTTAATATAAGACGGTAAAAAGATCATTTTTAATGAGTCAACTTGACGTCGAATTCTCGTCATCGAGGAACACGCAAGCAAGAAACTGTAAGAGGAATCATGATGAGCACTGTTCAAATCCCTGATTATAAAACAGATCCTTTCTTCGGCTTAGAAGACAAATGGATTGAAACTGCAGAAGGTGAGTTGACTCACTACCATGAAATTGGTGAAGGTACGCCTATTCTGTTCCTGCACGGTTCAGGTACGGGTGTGTCTGCTGCTGCAAACTGGTGGTTAAACCTACCTTCAATTGGTGAACAAGCACGTTGTATCGCAATCGATACCATTGGTTATGGTCAAACTGTGGTTGCACCAGGTACTGCTTATGGTATCCGTGCATGGGTGGATCATGCTGTACGTACTCTAGATGCTTTAGGTATCGAAAAAACCTGGTTAGTGGGTAACTCTCTGGGTGGCTGGTTGGCATTCCAGATGGCACTTGATTATCCTGAACGTGTTCTAGGTATCGTGTCTATGGGTACTGGCGGTGCAAAACAGACTGCTGCACTAAAAGCACATGCAAACCCTGTATTAACTGAAGAAGGCATCAAGAAAACACTTTCTATGTTTGTCGTGAACAAAGACCTGATCACTGACGAACTGGTGAAAGTACGTTTTGCTTCTGCTGCAAATGACTATGCATCAAACCGTTTGATGGATGTAGTAGGCGCACGTGACCGTGACCGTTTCGAATTCCCATTAGACTTCGAAAAAATGAAAGACATCACTGTACCTGTATTATTGATTCATGGTACTCAAGATGTGGTCATTCCGGTTTCTCGTACTTGGGACATCCTGAACATCGTGCCAAATGCTGATGCACACATCTTCAGTCAATGTGGTCACTGGTCTCAAGTTGAAAAATCAGATGAGTTCAACACTGTGATCAAAAACTACCTGGCTGTACACGGCGTAAAATAAGTCGTAAACAGTTTAGAAAAAGGATGGCTTCGGTCATCCTTTTTTCTTTCTAAAATATTTGATTTACTGCTGCCAAATGAGTGTCATTTCATTCAGTGAATTTTTTGAATGTTTTTAATGCCTTTTAGCTATTAATCAGAATTTCAAAAATTAAAATGGGCCTTAGACTTCTTATTAGACTTAAGTTGTAAAAGAAGCCTAATTTGAGCAAAAATTAAACCTAATAAGCCATGGTCGGAGATGTTGGAAGCCAAGCTAGATGTGGTCTGTCATAGGAAAAATGAATATAAAATGAAATTTTGATCAGAAAAAATAAAAACAAAAAAGCACACATATTCTCAGAGGAAATTACGTGTGCTGCTATAAAAATAGAAAATTAATGTGGTTCGTCGCGGTTAATGTCTAGGTAGAATACGCGAGTCAGGAGTTCCAGGAACTTCTTCACTGCGACTGAATTACTATCCTTGCGATAGCTAACATAAAGATCTAAAAAGGGAAGTTCTACATCCAGCGGGCGGATTACAGTATTGTTCATGGTCAATGGTGCGATATAGCCTGGCAGAATGGCACAGCCCAAACCCATTCCAATCGAGTTGATATTGAACAGGATATTATCCGCCTTTTGCACAATATTAAGCCCAATGCCATTGGTCTTGGCAAATTCCATAATCGTATTGTGCAGGGTGAGTGACTGTTCTGCAGATGGAATAATAAAATCTATACCATTCAGTAATTTAACTGGAATACGGTCGTATTTCGCTAAAGGATGATCCTTCGGCAAAATGAAGATCAATGGCTCACGAATCACAAACTGGCTTTCAATTTCATCACTATGGAAATTGTGACGGGTAAAGGTCAGATCCAGTTCGCCTTTCTTCAATAATCGCATTTGCTCATTATTGTTCAGACTGAGCAATTCAATTTTTAAATCAGGGTTTTGCACGCGCAGATTCGGCAGGATATACGGGAAGATTTTCATTTCCGCGACAGGGACGAAACCGATGCGTAGCATCTGCTGCTTGGCTTGTGAGACCTGACGGGCCATGGCAATCGCCTTATCAGCTTGTGCCAGCGTCAGGCGGGCCTGTTCTAGGAATACAGCACCTTCTTCGGTCAGTTCGACTTTACGCTTGGTACGGTGTAGCAGTTTGACACCGACATCTTCTTCCAAATCTTTGATTTGCTGACTAAGTGATGGCTGAGCCGTGTAAAGTTTGAGTGCTGCCTTACTGAAGTTGAGTTCTTCAGCCACAGTAATGAAGTAGCGGAGGTGTCGTAATTCCATATCATCAGCCCGTCGAGTAATCCAAAAAATGTCTTACTATAATTTCAGAAGAGTATAATCTATAAACAACTATGTCGTGAAGATTATTTTGTCATTTAGAAAGTAAATGCTTTGGAGGGATTGATTAGTGTTTTAATATAAAAATACACGCCTAGAATAATTGCTTAAAACTATTAATTGAAACAAAAAAAATATTTCCCCAAAACCGCCCTAAAATCCATCATCGTTGAAAAGTTGAGTCTATTACTTTGTGCCATAACTGGTCACAGGAGAGCTTTTCATGAGTGGAAAAATTGATGTGCGCGAAATCGACGCTTTAGTCGATGCACAAAATGGACGTATCACGCCATCTATCTATACAGATCCTGACATTTACGAATTAGAACTTGAACGTGTCTTCGGTCGTACATGGTTATTCCTTTGCCATGAAAGCCAAATTCCTAAGGCTGGCGATTTCTTCAATACCTACATGGGTGAAGATCCAATCATCGTGGCACGCCAAAAAGATGGCTCAATCAAAGCATTCTTAAACCAATGCCGTCACCGTTCTATGCGCGTAAGCTTCGCAGACTGTGGTAATACACGTGCGTTCACTTGCCCATACCACGGCTGGTCATACGGTATTGATGGTTCTCTAAAAGACATCCCGCTTGAAGATCGTGCTTACCCACATGGTGCATGTAAAGAGCAATGGGGTCTGGTAGAAGTTAACCGTGTTAAATCATACAAAGGCCTGATTTTCGGATGCTGGGATGAAACGACTCCAGATCTAGAAGAATACATGGGCGATATCGCTTGGTACCTGGACGGCGTTGTAGATCGTCGTGAAGGCGGTACTGTGATTGTGGGTGGTGTACACAAATGGGAAATCGAGTGTAACTGGAAATTTGCAGCTGAACAGTTCGCATCTGACCAATATCACGCGTTGTTCTCTCACGCATCTGCAATTCAGGTGCTTGGTGCGAAACCAGACGACGAATCTTCTAAGAAATTAGGTGCTGCACAAACTGCTCGTCCAGTTTGGGAAACTGCGAAAGACGCGATCCAATACGGTTCACGTGGTCACGGTTCAGGCTTCTTCTTCACAGAGAAACCAGACGCAAACGTATGGGTTGATGGTGAAGTAGCAAACTACTTCCGCGAAACTTACGAAGAAGTGAAAGAACGCCTAGGTGAAACTCGTGCGCTGCGTCTTGCAGGTCACAACACCATGTTCCCTACATTGTCTTGGTTGAACGGTACTGCGACTCTTCGTGTATGGCACCCACGTGGTCCAAACAAAACTGAAGTTTGGGCATTCTGTATCTGTGATGCGGACGCGCCAGAAGATGTACAAGCAGCATTTGAACGTTCTGCAACTCGTGCCTTCGGTCCTGCTGGTTTCCTGGAGCAAGATGACTCTGAAAACTGGATCGAAATCCAAAAAGTTTTACGTGGTTACAAAGCGCGTCAAAACAAACTCATTATGGAAATGGGTAAAGGTAACGAGAAAGTACGTGAAGATGGTATCCCGGGTATCACTAACTATATTTTCTCTGAAACTGCAGCACGTGGTATGTACCGCCGTTGGGCAGATTTATTGATTCATGAAAAATGGGAAGACGTTGAAGCTGCGGCTGACGAATATGAGAAGGAGCTTATGAAATGAGTCAAATCAGTTTAGAACTTCATCACCAAATTAGTCAGTTCCTGTATCAAGAAGCCAAGCTTCTTGATGACTGGAAATTCCGCGAGTGGTTAGACACGCTAGCTGAAGATATTTCTTACACGCTACGTACTACACCAAACGCTCAAACGCGTGACCGTCGTCGTTCAGTTGAACCACCTACTACCTGGGTATTCAACGATACGAAAGATCTTCTGGAACGTCGTGTTGCACGTCTGGAAACTGGTATGGCTTGGGCTGAAGAGCCTCCATCACGTACCACTCACATGGTGAGCAACGTGATTGTTGAGCCAACTGAAGTTGAAGGCGAATACGATGTGTACGTGACATACCTACTGTACCGTACCCAGAAAGAGAAAGACGTTACGATTTACTGTGGTAAACGTCATGACAAGATCCGCAAAGTTGAAGGCGGCCTGGGCTTCCAGATCTTCAACCGTAAGATCACGCTTGACCAAGTTACCTATAACTCACATAACCTGAGTGTGTTCTTCTAATGAATAAGATTTTTGTTTGCCAAGTTGACGAATTAGACGAAGGCGAAGCGTTAAAAGTGGATTGCGGCGTAAACGGTATCGAAGCGCTTGCAGTATTCAACAACGGTGGCGAATTCTTCGCAATGAACGACCGCTGTTCACACGGTAATGCTTCTATGTCTGAAGGCTACCTTGAAGACGACGGTACAGTGGAATGTCCACTTCACGCAGCTCGCTTCTGTTTGAAAACAGGTCAGGCACTTTGCTTACCAGCAACTGACCCAATTCAAACATTCCCGGTTGTACTTGAAGATGGTGCGTTATACGTAGAGATGGCAGGAGAGTAATCATGGGTTGGCTACAAGGCGAAGTTGCACTGATCACTGGTGGTGGTTCAGGTCTCGGTTGGGCACTGGTAGAACGTTTCCTGGAAGAGGGTGCACAAGTGGCCGTTCTTCAACGTTCACAGTCTAAAGTCGATGCACTGAATGCACATTTTGGTGATCGCGTGCTGGCAATCGCAGGTGATGTGGCCAGCTATGAAGACAACGTCCGCGCTGTTAAAGCGACTGTAGAGCGTTACGGTAAACTCGACTGTTTCGTGGGTAATGCCGGTATCTGGGATCACTATGCCGATATCGTCAATACTTCAGGTGAGCAGCTGGAAAAAGCCTTTGATGAGATTATGGGGATTAATACCAAATCTCTGATCTTAGGCGCGAAAGCTGCACTTGATGAGCTCGTGAAATCTGAAGGTTCGATCATTTTTACACTGTCAAATTCTGCACTTTATTCTGCAGGTGGCGGTCCAGTTTACACAGCATCGAAACATGCCGGTGTAGGCATTATGAAAGAACTGGCTTATGAACTTGCACCTAAAGTCCGAGTCAATGCCGTTGCGCCATCAGGTATGAATGTGAATATCAAAGGTGCTGCATCTTTGGGTCAGGAAAATCTTGGCCTGCTCGATGCACGTGATCCTGAGAAAATCGCCCGTGGCATGCCACTGAATTTCTTACCTGAGCCGGAAGATATGACTGGTTCATATGTGCTCTTGGCATCTCGTCAAAATAACCGTCCTTTGACTGGTGTTCTGATCAATGCAGAATGCGGTCTGGGTATTCGTGGTCTACGTCAGCCACGTGCCGGTTTCTTTGACGAATAAAAATCTAGTCTGAAATGGACTTTTCGGCAGCCTGTTCTAAGGCTGCCTTCCTTTTAAGGAGTCTCTCATGGCCGTTAAACTTATTTGTGCATCGCACAGTCCTTTAATGGAATTTGCTTCACCGCAGGAAAAACGCAAAGAACAGGCTGTTCGTGAAGCGTTTGAAAAACTGTCTGCTGAAGTAAAAGCTTACGACCCAACCCTGATCATTACCTTTGGTCCTGACCATTTCAATGGTTTCTTCTATGACCTGATGCCAAGCTTCTGTGTGGGCATTCGCGCGACTGCTGCAGGTGACTGGGACTATGGTAAAGACAATGCACACATTGATGTACCAGAAGACAAAGCACTGGGCTTAGTGCGTCGTGTACTCGATGAGGGCGTGGACGTTGCGTATTCTTACCGTATGCAAGCCGACCATGGTGTGACTCAGCCATTGCACTTCCTGTGCGACGGCAAACTTGATCGTTATCCAACGATTCCAATTTTCATTAATGGCGCTGCAGCACCGATGCCAACTACGAAGCGTACCATCGCTTTAGGCCGTGCTGTAGGTCAGTTCATCAAATCTCTGAACCTTGAAAATGAGCGTGTACTAGTTCTGGGGACAGGTGGTCTGTCACACGATCCACCAACTCCGCAAATGGGTTCTGTACCACCAGAAGTGGAAGAGTTCCTGATTGCAGGTCGTAACCCGACACCTGAAGCACGTAACGCGCGTCAGTCAAAAATCATTGCAGTGGGACAAAAACTGGCAGCGGGCGACACCTCTGTTGCAGTTCCTCTGAATGCTGAATGGGATATCGCATTGCTTGAAAAATTCAAAAATGCTGATTTCGCTGCACTAGAAGCCATGACTGAAGCTGAAATCCGCCGTGATGGTGGCCGTGGTGGTCAGGAAGTTCGTTCGTGGATGGCGGCATTTGCTGCTTTAAGCGAAATGGGCGAGTACGAAATGACAACGCACTGTTATGAAGAAATCAGTGAATGGATTGCGGGCTTCGGCATCGTATCTGCAGAGTTAAAAGGTTAAAGACATGAGCAACATCGAAACCATCGTAATTGTAGGTGCTGGCCAGGCAGGTGCAAGCGCGATTTTAGAACTTCGTGGCAACAAATACGAAGGTAAAATCATTCTGATCGGTGATGAAACGCATCTTCCTTATGAGCGTCCACCACTGTCTAAAGACGTGATTCTAAAACCTGAAGAGACCAAGATTGAAATCCTGTCAGAAGAAAAACTGGCGGAACTTGGTGTAGAAACCATTCGTGGCAATGGCGTGAAAAAAATCAACGCTGAAGCGAAAACGGTTGAACTTCAAAATGGTGACGTTGTTGCTTATGACAAACTGTTGCTTGCTACAGGCGGCGCAGCTCGTCGTCTGCCGAACTTCGATGCGCTGGGTAAACATGTTTATACGCTACGTAACCTAGAAGATTCACAAGCACTGGTTCCAGTATTGCAATCAGGCCGTCGTATTGTCCTGATTGGTGGTGGTGTGATCGGTCTGGAACTGGCTTCTTCAGCACGTTTCAAAGAATGTCAGGTGACTGTGATCGAAATGGGTCCTATGGTGATGGGTCGCTGTTCGCCACGTATTCTGAGCGAATTCCTGCTTGAACAACAACGTTTGGCAGGTATCGACGTTCGTCTGGAAACCAAAATTGCAGATTGCAAACTGGATGGTGAAGAAGTGGTGATTACCCTTGAGGGTGGTGAAGAACTTCGCGCTGATGCTGTAGTTTATGGTATTGGTATCGTGCCAAATGCACAATTGGCTGTAGAAGCTGGCCTGGATGTTGATTTCGCGATTAAAGTAAATGAAAACTGCCAGACTTCAAATGCAGACATCTATGCAGCAGGTGATGTGGCAACTCAACTTCGTAATTGCGGTAACCACCGTCGTGTCGAAACTTGGGAAAATGCCAACCTGCAAGCAGGGATCTTTGCACGTCATGTGATGGGCGTTGAGCATCCGACACCTAACCCGGCATGGTTCTGGACAGATCAGTTGGACATCAATTATCAGTTCGTAGGTGACATGGCGGCTGCTGAATGGCAAGTTCGTGGTGAAATCAATCCAGAGCTTCGCGCTGAATCATCATTCGTGATGTTTGGTGTGACTGATGGCGTTATTGTCGGCGGTATTACGGTAAATGCGGCAAAAGAAATGCGTCACCTGAAAAAGCTGATCAGCAAGAATGCAGCGTTTGAAGCAGATAAATATTTAGATCTCAGCCAGGATCTTCGTAAACTTGTGAAATAACTTTGTTTTATTGATAAGTTTACAAAAGGGCAGACCTTGGGCAACTTGGGTCTGCTTTTTTATGAGTATTAAAAAATATTGAAAGATGTAGGGACTTGATTGTGATGAGCAGTTATCATGACCTCCAATTTTGATTCTACTTATATAAGTTATAGAGTAGGTGCTTTTACTTTTAAAAGATGAGCCATATATGGCGCAAGGTAACAAAAATCTTTTGAGCATTTGAGGCTACTTCCCTGTATCCCAAAAGCTCGAGCGGCATCCCTGCCACCATCAGTATTGTCGATTGTGGATTTGAACGAGAAGTTAGTTCAATTCTTTCTAAAAAAATTTAATTGAGTCTTTTATGAATTCAAATTCATCTCCCATGCTGGTGACGGCAAGTATTTATGCCTTGCTGGTGCTGATCTGGGCAGCAACGCCACTGGCGATTGTCTGGAGCGTGCAGGAAGTGCACCCGATGTGGGTGCTGATCATCCGTTATTTCGGCGCTTCTCTGCTGGCGCTGGCGATCTTGGCTGCCATGCGTAATCCATTGCCATTTGATCGAACCTCCATGATGAGCTATGTAGCAGGTAGCCTGAACTTGATCGGCGCGCAGTTATTTATCTACCTGGCTGCGAATTATTTGACCTCTGGCTTAATGGCCTTAATTTTCGGTTTCTCACCACTGGTTGCAGGTCTGATCGGGCATGTCATCCTGAAAACCAACCGTCTGATCTGGCTGCAATGGCTCGGTATGGCAGTTGCCGTCGGTGGTTTAAGTTTTGTCTTTGCGGAGTCAGCAGATAGTAAAGTGAATCCGTGGGGTGTGGTGCTAATGCTGATTAGCATGGTGTCTTATATCAGCTCGATTTTCTGGGTGAAGCAGATCAATGCACCGTTAAAACCGATGTCCCAAGCCACCGGTTCTTTGATTGTTTCCTCATTGGGATCATTGCTAATCATTCCATTTATCTGGCAATCTTTCCCAACACAAATGCCAAGTATGCAGGCGCTGTTCGGCTTTGGTTTTACCATGATCCTGTCTTCGATTGTGGCGATGCTGTGTTACTTCTGGCTGATTCGCCGTCTGGCTGCATCCACCGTATCCCTCAGCAATGTGATGACGCCAATCATTGCCCTGATTCTCGGTGCAACCCTGAATAACGAAGTGATCAGCAGTCATGCCTTTGCTGGTATTGCGGTAGTGATGTTCGGGATCGTGATGTACTTCTGGAAAGAATGGCGCGAGCAGTATTTTTCTAAATCTTAAAATAGATTGTTCAAGTTAAATTCAGACCTAAAAGGAAGCTTTGGCTTCCTTTTTTTATTTTTGCAGTTTTAGATGCAGTATTGGGTAGGGATTACCTTCAGCATCGGTTTCTGAGCGGCTGATGATCTTGAAACCATGTTTTAAATAGAAAGCAATCGCATTAGGGTTGTGCTCATTCACATCAACTTCAGTCACACCCAGAGCAAGAGCATGTTGCAATAACTGGCTGCCAATACCTTGCCGGAAGGCCAAAGGGGAAATAAACAGCATTTCCAGTTTGCTGCCTGCAATGCCCATAAAACCCAGAATCTGCTGCTGATGTTCCACATGGAACAGTTGCACCTGAGCAAAATAACTATGCTGGATAATCTGCTGGCGAATCTTCAGGACCTGCTCGTCATTTAGGAAATGATGCGTAGCACGGACGGATTGTTCCCACAATTCTAGGAGCTGAGGATGACGATCGGCAGAAGTAGGGATAATCACAGGCATGAAGATTCCGATTAAAAATGAGAACAACAAAACAATAAACAATTTATGTCAGCAGTTTATTAAGATGCAAAGAGATAAAATGAAAAATCAAATAGATCCATCTGTTTGAGGAAAAACTAGGACAACTTTGAATGTCATCTGAATCTAATAAAATTGTGGTCTATGCAGCATTATTTGGCAACCTGGCTATTGCGCTGGTGAAGTTTATTGCGGCCTATATCACCAATAGTTCTGCGATGCTGAGTGAAGCGATTCACTCGGTGGTTGATACCCTGAATGAAATTCTGTTGCTGTACGGCATGAAAAAGGCAGAGCAGCGCCCAGATGCCCACCATCCTTTTGGCTATGGTCGTGAACTGTACTTCTGGGCCTTTATCGTGGCCTTGATGGTCTTTGCTCTAGGTGCCATTGTGTCGATCTATCAGGGCATCCAGCACATTATTCATCCTGAAGAAATGCAGGATCCGATGATCAACTATATTGTGCTGGGTATTGCGATTCTGTGTGAAGGATTCTCCTGGACAGTGGCTTTAAGAACCTTCCGTAAAATGAAAGGGAAGATGGGCTATTTCGAAGCCTTTAGACGGAGTAAAGATCCGACCACCTTTACCGTATTATTTGAAGATACTGCTGCGCTAGTAGGTCTTTTTATTGCCCTGATCGGGATTTTCCTGGCTCATCAACTGAATATTCCTGAGCTGGATGGTGCTGCCTCTATTCTAATTGGTGTCGTGTTGGCGGTATCGGCCTGGTTACTGGCACGTGAAACCAAAGGCCTATTGCTGGGTGAAACAGCAGATCCTAGACTGCGTGAAAATGTGCTTAACATTGCCCAGCAGGATGCTGCGGTCTATAGTGCCAATGGGGTACTGACTGAGCAGATGGGCGCGCATCAGGTGATTGCCTCCTTAAGTCTGGAATTCAAAGACGATCTCACTTCTGATGAGATCGAAGCGTGCGTTAACCGGATTGAAGCGCAGATCAAACAGCTACACCCGGAAATTATTACTCTGTTTGTGAAACCTCAAACCAAAGCGGTATGGCTGGAACGAACCCAAGGTCGTATTTGAGGAAGTGAAGATTTCAGCAGATAACTTTCGTCGGATAGTCAGAAGGGCATCAAGCGTGATTACATGAATACGGGATAAAAATTTAGGTCATGAAATCATGTACAGTCAGGTACGGAGTGAGAATTATCGGATGAATATCGATCATTCTCCTGTCTTTTTAGAAAGAAGAATGGACACAAACTTGATCTCGAGTATTCATTTTTTTAGAAGCTTTTCATCGGTTTTAGTCTTTCCATGGGCTCGATGTTTTGCTAAAAATAACAAAAACATAAATGAATCTTAGGCACGTATTTCATACTATGCTGAAATACCGAAGTATATAAGTTTGTATGCGATTTAAAGAGATGCTCCGTTTGAAAATTCCAGGTGGATGCTGTCTTGCATATAACAAATAATAAATAGTGGATATTTATGCAAGATCTTTTCAAGACTAAAAAATTTCAGCTTGAGACTGAGTCCAGTTGGAAACATCTCTGGTCCAAGCCGGTATTTGATTATCTACATTCCGATCATTTTGATGGTGAGCGGTTTAAGAATCTGGAGCATCATTCGCTCGAGCAGAGTCGCTTTGACTTGTATAAATGGTTATTCACCAGAAAATCCAGCACCTGGGAAGTGAATCTGGAACAGGAACGTGCCGAGTTTTTTTCACGTCCGCGTGCCTTGCCACAAAATCGGCCGGAAGCCACTTTAGATGACTGGCAAATCTGGTTTATTGGGCATGCCACCGCTCTGATCCAGATCGGGCCGTATAATTTTCTGACTGATCCGGTCTGGTGTGAATATGCCAGTCCTTCTGCATCCCGAGGGCCACAGCGCGTCATTCCTGCTGGCATTGCCCTGGATGAGCTGCCGCATATTGATGCCGTATTGCTCAGCCATAACCATTATGATCATATGGATCTGGCGACCTTGGCCTGGCTGCATCAGACCTATCAAATGCCGATCTATACCGGCCTTGGTAATGGCTGGTACCTGCCTAAAGACTATAATGTCATTGAAATGGACTGGTGGGAAAATGCATTTTTTGAAGATATCCAGATTGTCTACTCGCCAGCACAGCATGCTTCAGGACGTGGAATGCGCGATCAGAACTGTGCATTATGGGGCGGTTTTTCCTTGTTGAATGGTAAGGACCATTGCTATTTTGCCGGGGATAGCGGCTATGCGCCGCATTTCAAGGAAATTCGCAAACGCCTTGGACCACCACGAATTGCGCTGTTGCCGATCGGTGCCTATGAACCGCGTGAACTGATGCGCAATATTCATATGAATCCGGAAGATGCTTTTCATGCCCATCAGGACTTAATGGCACGTTGTTCTATGGCCATTCATTATCGGACCTTCCAGCTCACCGATGAAGCACGTGACCAGCCTGAAAATGAATTGCAGCATATTATCCAGCATTCCTCCAAGCTGATTAACCCGTTTTACTGTATTCGTGAGGGCAAACGGATTATTGTCTAAGGGCTTAAGATCACTCCTGTATAACGATTGAGTCGTTAGCTAGCATATAGAGTAGCTCTCATTTGTATAGGATTAAATCCTATGCTGAAGGGTACAGGTGCCAATCGTGGTGGAAACAAGCATGGCATACTGACTGATCGGGTGGGTATGTTGAGCAATGATTTCTTCGTGAATCTGATGGATATGAAAAAGATCTGGGTACCGGTAGAAGAACCTTTTTGAAATCCGTGACCGTCAAACACATGACCTGAAATGAACTGCAATTCATATTCCTAATGCTTTAATTTAACACCAATAAAAAACCACCCTCGGGTGGTTTTTTATTCGCTCAGTTCAAGCTAAAAAACTTAGAGAAAGCTTGGTAGGCCTTTAGCTGGATCAGTTGCTCGAGCCATCTGGGCATCAGCTACGCTCATCCCAAGAGCTTGAGCAATACCTTCACCATAGGCGGGATCACAGGCATAACAGTTACGGATATGACGGTACTTGATGAAATCAAGCGCATCACCCATTGCGGCTGCGGTATTATTAAATAGAGCCTGTTTCTGCTCATCATTCATCAGGTTGAACAGGGCACGTGGCTGGCTGAAGTAGTCATTATCATCTTTGCGATAATCCCAGAAATCTGCATCACCCATGATTTTGAGGGGGGGCTCTCTGAATTCTGGCTGTTCCTGCCACTGGCTGAAACTGTTCGGCTCATAATGCGGCAATGAACCATAGTTGCCATCCATACGGCCCAAACCATCACGGTGATTTGAATGTACCGGGCAACGTGCGGCATTGACCGGAATCTGGGCATGATTCACACCTACACGGTAACGCGCTGCATCAGCATAATTGACCAAACGTGCCTGTAGCATGCGATCCGGTGAATAGCTGATACCTGGTACCAGATTGCTTGGCGCAAAAGCGGCTTGTTCTACGTCCTGGAAATAGTTTTCCGGATTACGGTTGAGTTCGAATTCACCTACTTCAATTAGTGGATAATCACCTTTCGGCCAGACTTTGGTCAGGTCAAACGGATGATAAGGCACTTTCTCGGCATCTGTTTCAGGCATGATCTGAACGTACATTTTCCATTTCGGATAATCGCCACGTTCAATCGCATCAAACAGGTCGGTTTGACTGCTTTCACGGTCTTTAGCAATCAACTCTGCTGCCTCAGCATCAGTCAGATTCTTGATACCTTGCTGGGTACGCATATGGAATTTTACCCAAAAGCGTTCATTTTGGGCATTGATAAAACTGTAGGTATGACTGCCGAAACCGTGCATATGACGATAGCCGGCTGGAATCCCACGATCCGACATCACAATGGTGACCTGATGTAGAGCTTCCGGCAATAAAGTCCAGAAATCCCAGTTATTGGTGGCGCTACGCTTATTGGTTTTCGGATCACGTTTTACTGCTTTGTTTAAGTCAGGGAATTTGCGTGGATCACGCAGGAAGAATACCGGTGTATTGTTACCGACTAGGTCCCAGTTACCTTCTTCAGTATAGAACTTCAGGGCAAAACCACGAATATCACGTTCTGCATCAGCTGCACCGCGTTCACCAGCGACGGTCGAAAAACGGGCAAAGAGTTCGGTTTTTTTACCGACTTCCGAGAAAATTTTTGCACGGGTATATTCAGTAATGTCATTGGTTACGGTAAAGGTACCAAATGCACCTGAACCTTTTGCGTGCATACGGCGCTCAGGAATCACTTCACGAACAAAGTTAGCCAGTTTTTCATTCAGCCATAAATCTTGGGCCAGCAATGGGCCACGGCTACCTGCCGTCATACTGTTCTGGTTGTCGACTACAGGTGCGCCAGCTTCAGTAGTCAGATGGGTGACAGGGCACTTTTTCATATCTTGGCTCATATTTCTCTCCAAGCGTTGAGAATTTTATTCGTTATTCCAGCATTCAAAAAAATCATCTATAAGCGCAGGAATAACATTAGGGGCTTTATTTCCAACAGATTTTTAATTAAGTGAGTTGTTGAATTGGGTGTTTTGGCAATAAGTTTGGTTTTTCTGTAACTTCAGAAAATACTGCCTAAATGAATAAAAATTAAGTCATTGAAAATAAATAATCTAATTTGAACATAAGATATTTCTAGAAATGTGACAATGTTAAAATATGCAAATTTTTCACTCAGTTTAAAATGATTAAATAAGAAAATCAGAATTTAAGATGTCTTCTCTAAGTCAGAAAAATGCTTCAATATTTCTTTTATTTTTTATAAATTGTTGAGTAAGTTATTAATTATATAAATATTTTTAAAGTAGCTAGATTTAAGATTAAAATATAAAGATTAAACAGGTAGTTAAATCAGCATTCTCTTGCTCACAATTTTCTGATTTTTACAGCAAGAATATCTACCAAATTATCTATTTTCTGGAAAATATTTAAGTCCTGATCTGCTTGAAAATTGGCCAGTCGCCCTTATAATCATTTCACATCCCGAGCGGATCATTTCCTTAGTCCAAATTAAACAGAGAGCAAGATGGCAAAGAAAAAAGCTGTAGAGGCAGTCATGCCAAACTTCGTGGCCAAACATATGCATGAAGTCAATAAAAGCCAGGTTTTTGTAGACCGGAAGAAAAATGCAAAACGTGGTTATACCAAGCACAAACAAGGGCGATATCAACAAGATGATCGCCCTTTTTTATGGGCGGCTTAGGGCGGCCAGGAAGAAGTAGGTCTGTTTTGGACAGGAGCTGACTTTAAGGGATTCTGGCGGGTATAGTTAAAAGATGAATTTCTTTTCGAAGAATGTGGTGAGTTTTGTCGGGTAGTTGAAGAAGCTTCTTCGGGAAACATATTTTGAAAAAAACGGGGCAGGGTCGCAGAACTCGAAGATCTATTTGGATCAGCCTCAGCCATAGGCCGGGTCTGTTGAAAACTGGCAAATTTTCCTAGCTGTTGCCGATACAGTTTTGCGGCAATGACCGATGGATCATTCTTGCCTAAACGCCGTTGCTGGGTACGAGAAATTTCAATTCCCCATAAGGGACAGGCTTTAGGACGTTCACTTTCACGGATATACTGGTGACTGGAGCTGATGTTATTACGATCACGAGAAGATGTATATCTGGATTTTTGCGAACGTAAGGCTGGTGCAACAATAATAAAATAAAACGCTGCAGCCAGCATAAGCAGGATAAGCACAAATTCCATAAGTACCTCGACTGATGCAGAGGAACCTGGAAAAGTTCCTCCTTAAGCGCTGACCATACGGGTGGTGGATTTCACCATATCTCCTAAACCATGTGTTCTAAAATAATGCTCCATCCAGCTTTTTACCATGAGTGGATTGTCCAGTTTTAGTACATGTTTGAGTAATTCCTGTGCATCAGGCATCGGTACATGACAGATCGTTTTTCGGACTCTCAATATATTACTGGAACTCATGGACAGGGTATTGAATCCCATGGCCATTAATAGTACGGCCGATAGAGGATCACCAGCCATTTCACCACAGATACTGATCGGTTTGTTATTACGGTGACAGTCTTCTACCAAGCGGGTCAGGGCGCGCAGAATGGCTGGGTGCAAATGTGAATAAACGTTGGCCACACGCGGATTATTCCGGTCTACGGCAAGTAAATATTGAGTCAAATCGTTAGAACCGACCGAAAAGAAATCGACCAGTTCAGAAAACTCATCAATCTGATGCAGTACGCTTGGTACTTCCACCATAATCCCGATTTGCGGCTTGGTAATTTTGACCTGTTCTTCTTCCTGAACGGCATGATGATCACGTTCTAACAGATACAGTGCTTCTTCAACTTCACTGACGCTGGTGACCATTGGCAACAGGATATGCAGATTATTCAGGCCGATACTGGCTTTTAGCATGGCACGAATCTGAGAAGAGAAGATTTCAGGATGATCCAGGGTGAAGCGGATACCGCGCCAGCCCAATGCTGAATTTTCTTCCTCAATCGAGAAATATGGCAGGTCTTTGTCTGCACCAATATCCAGTGTTCGCATCACCACCGGTTTATTGGCAAAGTGACTGAGCTGCTGCCGGTAAATGGCACGTTGTTCCTCTTCACCCGGGAAGCGGTCACGCAACATGAAGGGAATTTCAGAACGGTACAGGCCAACACCTTTGGCACCACGCTGTACACCACGAACCACGTCAATCATCAAGCCGGTATTTACAAACAGACGTACAGCAGTCCCATCCGGTGTAATTGCATCTTTGGTCTCGTATTGACGTAGATCTTTGGCAATCTGTTCTTCTTCTTTCTGAATTTCTTTATAACGGGTACGCAAACGGCGTGGTGGATTAATAAAGATGCGGCCCTGATGTGCATCGACAATCATCTCGACGTCATCCAAGGTGTTGATTGGCAGTTCGGTCACACCCACGACAGTCGGAATACCCAGCGCGCGTGCCACAATCACCATGTGTGAATTCATGGCACCTTCAGTGGTGACAATTGCTGCAATCTTATCAACAGGCAGTTCCACCAGTGCAGCCGTTGAAATTTCTTCACCAATCAGGATGCTTTCATCGGTCAGTTCGCGATGGCTTTCATCGGCTTCCTGCAACTTGGCCAGAATACGGCGACCTAGGTCTTTCAGATCAGCGACACGTTCACGCAGGTAATCATCTTCCATCTGGGCAAACTGCGCCACATGGTTATCAATCACGATGCGAACTGCGCCTTGTGCCCAGTGACCATCACGAATCAGTGCTTTAATTTCAGATGGCAGGGCATTTTCATCCAGCATACGCAGGAACACACTGAACAGGGCACGCTCTTCGGCCATCAGCGCATCCTGCATCTTGTCATCCAGGAACTGAATTTCTTCACGTACCGAATTTAAAGCATTATCCAGCAAAGCCAGTTCTTCGCTAATATCATCTGCTTCACGATCCGGAACAGCGCCCAGATCTGCAGGTGGATAAAGCACAATGGCGCGGCCAAGTGCGATACCACCAGAACCCGATACGCCCTGGAAGGTTTTATATGCCGGTAAATTATTTGGCTTGCGGAATACATCAATATTGCCGACTGCATGGGCGTGAGCGATTACGCCCGAAAGCTGGGCACATAGCGTAACCAGGAACGATTCAGCCGCTTCACTAAAATCCTGGGATTCTTTATTTTGGACCACCAGTACGCCCATGACCTTACGGCGGTACATGACCGGAACGCCCAGAAAGGAATTATAAATTTCTTCGCCCGTTTCCGGTAAATACAGGAAACGATCATGCTTAGGGGCATTGTCGAGGTTAACGATTTCCTCACGCTGACCCACCAGACCAACCAGACCTTCACCGGTATGTAGAGACACATGACCGACAGCTTCAGGCTTCAGGCCTTTAGATGCCATCAATAGATAGCGCTGGTTGCGTTCATCGAGCAGATAAATGGAGCAGACATCCACATGCATGGCCTGAGCGACCTGATTGACCATGATATCGAGTGATTCATGCAAACTGGTAGACGCATTAATCTCTTGGACAATGCGTCTCAGGGTATCCAGTTGCATATTCGACATGGGAGCTGCTCCGTATTTTTTTAGAAGTCCGGTAATTTAGTTTATTTATAACAATAGCCGAGCAAAAAATCTGCACATGCACGCGATTTTTTTAAGGTTTTTGTTGTGGTAATTGCTGACAGAGTTCAATCATGGCCTTGCGATAAACATCGCGTTTAAAATTCACCACTTGGCCTAATGGATACCAGTAACTGACCCATTGCCATTGATCAAATTCGGGCGGATCGGACAGATCAAGTTGAATGTTCTGTACGGGCGCCGTCAGTTTGAGTAAAAACCACTTCTGTTTTTGACCGATACATACCGGATCTGAATCCGTGCGAATGTATCGATACGGCAAACGATAACGCAACCATCCTTTGGTCTGCGCGATAATCTGGACGTGTTCAGGCAGTAAGCCAACTTCTTCTCTCAGCTCACGATAAAGTGCCTGCTCAGGGGTTTCTCCATATTGGATACCTCCTTGTGGAAATTGCCATGCATTATGACCAATGCGTTTTGCCCATAAAACCTGTCCAGCATCGTTTGCCAAAATGATCCCGACATTCGGTCGGAAACCTTCTGAGTCGATCATTTGGCTACCTAAAATTGTTTAATTTATGCCTTTGCTTTCGGGGAATATTATTTCTTTATCCAACTCGAAAAAAAGCAAAGTTTAAAAATGTTAAAATTGCTATGATCTTAACGAATTTCTATCGACTAGCGGAGATAGATTTACAATTTTTTTCTTAAATTTCAGTTTTTACGAGTATTTTCATGAAATTGGCGCTATTTGATCTCGATCACACCCTGTTAAACACCGATTCGGATCATTCCTGGGGGGAATTCCTGGTCAATGAAGGCCTGGTGGATCCCGTTCATCACCGCGCCATGAATGACAAGTTCTATGAGGACTATAAAAAGGGTCAACTGGATCCCTATGCCTATAATGAATTTGTGTTCCAGTTTTTGACCCAACATGACCATGATTATCTGACCGAATTACATCAACTGTTCATGCAAAAAGTCATTCGCCCCCAGATGCGTCCGGAAGGTTTTAAAGCGATTCAGCGCCATAAAGATGCAGGGCATGAAATTGTAGGCATTACTGCAACTTCGGACTTTATTACTGCACCGATTTTCCGTGAGTTTGGGATTACTGAAATTATTGCCACCAATGCTGAAGTCGTTGATGGTAAATATACCGGTAAGGTGACCAATATTGCCTGCTATCAACAAGGTAAACTGACCCGTCTGGAACAATGGCTGGCAGGTCGTGACGTGACCGAGTCTTGGGCCTATTCAGATTCAATCAATGACCGTTTTCTGCTGGAATATGCCGATCATGCCATTGCCGTAAATCCGGATGATCGTCTGGAAGCATTGGCCAAAGAACAGGGCTGGGAAATTCAGGACTGGTCGATTTAAGCAATTCTTTTGATTTAATCAGGCACAACTTCGGTTGTGCTTTTTTATAAGCAGAATAGGGTACTTTTTGACATGCCCGTTGCTGAATAAACATGCTATGCTCAGAATAAATAAAGCAAGTCGACAATAACGATAGCAAGCGCTGAGGTAATGAAAATGACCCAAGTTAGACCACGTATGACTCATCTATTTGCACAGTTAGGTCTGGATTCGAGTGCAGAAGGGATTGCCCAATTTATTCATGAGCATCAATTACCCAAAGATGTAAACCTGATGGAGGCGCCGTATTGGTCAGATGCACAGCGCCAGTTCCTGGCTGAAAAAATTGCTTCAGATGGAGAATGGGCCATTGTGGTGGATCAGCTTAATGAATCTCTGCATGAAGATGCTACCAGTGGGATGGAATAGCGAACAAAAAGCCAATCAACTGATTGGCTTTTTCATTTTGGAATTATCGTACCCTTTTCCATAAAGTTATTTGGGACAGGGTATGTTGATATTTACGCGCTGTTTCCCGAATCACAAAAGGCACATCCACAGGTTCGTCCAGCATTTTAAAATGTGGACTAAGTAAAGCTTTGATGCCCTCTAAGGTACTCAGGTTTTCTCCCGCCTGCTTAAATCCGCCGATCCATTCACTGCGTGCTGTATGTTCTTCCAGCCAGGTATAAGGTGAGGCCAGCATCAAAATGCCGCCTATATTCAGGCGATTATGAATCTCACTTAGAAAAGCTTTAGGATGATGCAGACGATCAATCAGGTTAGCTGCCAGAATAAAATCATAATCTTTAAGCTGCGGTTTCAGGTTGCAGGCATCGCCCTGATAAAACTCGACCTTATTGGCAACCTGTTCAAGTCCAAGTTCTGCCAGTGAGCAGGATTTATATTCCACCAGTTCACCTTCAACAGGAATGCTATAGCGCAGGGTCTCTCCTTGCGCCAGCACCACACCTTGCTGAATAAAACGGGCTGAAAAGTCTAAACCTGTGACCTGATCAAAATCTTGGGCCAGTTCAAAGCTGGCGCGTCCGGTGGCACAACCGATATCCAGCGCTTTATGACACGGAATGTTTTGAAAATAAGGACGGGCCAGTTGAATGAGGCTTTGGGCAAAGTTTGGAACAGCAAAATATTCCGCCCCATACTGGAATTCCAGATATTGGGAAATCAGCTGATCACTTTCATATTGAGAGTGAAACTGCGGTGATGTCTCTTCCGCGGCAACATAGCGAAAACCGGCATGCTGGAAAAAATGTCGCCGGAACGCATAGCGTGAACTGTGCTGGGCTTCATTACCGGCTGAAATCCAGGAACCGCCTTTAATCAGATGATGTTGGCCATCGAAGGTTGGGGTACTAAAATCATCATAGAAAGGATGGACTTGAAAGCCTTCGAAAGGATAAATCGGGGTCTCGGTCCATTGCCAGACATTGCCCTGAACATCATAAAAATCGCCATGCTGAAAATGATCCACCGGAAAAGAGTTAGGGCCATATTTTAATTCAATATTGGCTTGCTCAGGGCTTGGTAATTTTGGATCCAGTCCTGAAACTGCATACAATCGATACCATTCATCCTCAGTGGGCAGACGAATGGATTCTCCGGTCTGTGTTGATTTCCAGTTACAGAAAGCTTTGGCTTCATGATAATTCACTTCGACTGGCCAGTCCCAAGGCATTGGAACTTCTTCCAGCATCAGTCTTAAGGACCAACCCAGTTCCGTTTTGACCCAGAAGGTAGGATGTGTGGCTTGAGAAAATGCTAACCATTGCTGGCCCTCTTCAGTCCAGTAGTCAGCTGTCTGATAACCTTCTGCTTCAACAAAGGCTAAAAACTCCTGATTGGACACCAGATATTTAGAGGCTTCGAATTCTGCAATTTCGGCATGATGGTGGCCGTATTCATTGTCCCAGCCATAAAAAGCATGTTCGAAATTTTTATGTAAATTGACCTGACCTGCGGGTACCTTTATCAGACTATTTTCAGGCGCAATACCGGTAATGACATTGGCACGCCACTGCGGATGATTCTGTACATAACGTAACTGATGCTGGCGAATTAAAACTGAAGAGGTTTCCAGATGAATCCGTTCATGCTCAATGCCCATGATGATGGTCCACCAGGGATTGTGCCAGTTCAGTGGAAGTTGTAGCGGCGCATGTTCTATCACTTTCAAGACCAGGGCACGCACCTGATGCCGGTAATCACGTACCGCTTGAATGCTAGGCCAGTGATAGTTCTGTTCATCCAGATCATCCCAGCTCATTTCATCTACACCAATCGCGAAGATACTTTCCAGATGCGGATTTAAACGTTCCGGGATCAGTTGAGCCAGCAACAGCTTATTGATAAAAAAAGTGGCAGTATGACCAAAATAAAAGATCAGTGGATGACGTAAGGCAATCGGTTTGTCATAAAAGGCTTCTTCATTTTTCAGACAGTCAAACAGTTGCTCATAGGTGTCAAAGGTATTTAGAAAATAATCACGTAATACGGCACGCGCTGTCGGTTCATCTTCAAAATCAAGGTTGGGAGTCGGGTGTAGCGTTGGTTTAAGCGGTTTCCATAAACCCATTTCTTCGAGCAGGTCATGAGAAGAAGATAATAAAGTTTTGGAATCAGAAGATTTGATCTGCATTCTGTGCTTCCTTGAATACGTTTTAATTTTTCATCTTCAGGAAAATGAATTTGATACTTTTAAAAGTACTTGAAAGGAAGCAACTGATGCGATGTATTTAGGTAACAAAATGCTGCATCGATATCGATGCAGCAGAGAAATGTGAAAATTAATTTTAAATTGACGGGCCTTGCATCAGTTGAACCAATGCTTCAGCCGCCTTCGATTGAGTACGACCCGGATGCCAGACCATACCGAGCTGACGGTTCATTTCCAGATTCAGATCCAGTTCTTGCAGGTCATGGTTGACCAGGGTTTTGGGCAAGACTGACCAGCCTAAACCAATCGAAACCAGCATCCGGATGGATTCAAGCGGGTTATTGCTCATGGTCGTTTTCGGCTTGATGCCCTGCTTTTCAAACTCGGCCATCGTAATCTGCGTAGTATAGGTCTGCGCAGAAGGCAGCAGGCTTGGGTAATTCACCAGATCTTCAAGAGACAGGTTTTTTTGCTGAGCCAGTGGATGGAATGGTGCGACCACAAAAACCAGAGGATCATTCCAGATAGTGACATATTTTAGGCGTTCATCACCATGCGGTGGCAAGGTCAGGAAAGCCAGTTCCAGATCACCAGCAATGACCTGTTCATGCGCCTGTTCAGAATCTACAAAATGTACATCTAGCGTCACATTTGGATATTGCTGTACATATTCACGCAGATGGCTCGGTAAATGATGCAGGCCAATATGATGGCTGGTGCCAATTTTCAGTTTGCCTTGGACCTGACCTTGTTCATGACTCAGGGTGTAGTGAATATCACCCAACTCGTTCAGCCAGTTTTTTACCTTAGGCAGCAGGGAATGTGCCGCATGAGTGGCCTGAACACCACGGCCCGCAGATTCAAATAATTTCACCCCAAAATATTCTTCCAGACTGTGAATACGTTTGGTAACAGCCGGTTGGGTAATAAAAAGCTGATCTGCAGCCAAAGAAATCGAACCTGTTTCCATGACTTTTACAAAGGCTTCAAAAGCTGCGAGATTCATCTTGATCACCTATAAAGTTTTTTTATGCTTAAGTTTATTATTGTAATAATTTAAGAATAAATCAAAGTAAAAATATAGAACTATTGGTTTAATGTTGAATTAATACACATTTTTAAATGTTTTATTTTATGTCATAAAAAAAGCCACCGAGGGTAGGTGGCTCAAAGAGGAAGATCGACAAAAAATTATGCGGTGATTTCCTCATCCTGTTGCTGGCTTTTTGCTTCCCAGATTTTCTCGTGGAAGAAGAAAGCAACTGCCTGTACAGTCGGTTCTAATAAACTCAAGGCAATCGCCATGGTTAAACTGCCTGTGACAAAATAGCCCACTAACATCGCGACAGTGATGTGCATGATGTAATAGCTAAATGTCTTTTTGAACATGCGCTGATTGTTGTCTACGAAACGTTGAATATGTGCCATGTGGATCTTCCTCAAAACAAATGATCTGTGCCGATGAGGAAATAATAATAATTCTCATTTAATTTGTAAAAACGAATATTTTTAATAAAAAGATCGGAAAATTAGATTTATAAAAAGAGAGCTAAACCATGATTTAATTTAAGTTTTAAAAGATTCCAAAAAGTTTTTTAACTAATAAAAATGATAAATTAGATTTATGTGAATGCAGCGATATAATCAAAATTAGCGAAAGAATTTACCCAGTCCAGTGGAGCACATCGACATGGCAGGCGAGACCCAAACAGCAAAAACATTATACGATAAGTTATGGGATGACCATTTAGTAAAACAACGAGATGATGGTTCAGCTCTACTTTATATCGACCGTCATTTATTGCATGAAGTGACTTCGCCACAAGCCTTTGAAGGCTTGCAACTTGCTGGCCGTAAGCCATGGCGTTTAAGTGCCAATATTGCGACACCTGACCATAACGTACCGACCTCTAAAAAAGAGCGTGAGCAGGGCGTGGCTGGGATTGAAGATGATACTTCACGTATCCAGGTACAAACCTTGGATGATAACTGTAAGACGTTCGATATTGTTGAATTTGATATTAACGATATTCGTCAAGGCATCGCGCACGTTGTTGGTCCTGAGCAAGGCTTAACCTTGCCAGGTATGACCGTTGTATGTGGTGACTCACATACTGCAACACATGGTGCATTTGGCTGCTTGGCACACGGGATTGGAACATCAGAAGTTGAACATGTATTGGCAACCCAATGCCTGGTTCAGAAGAAAATGAAAAATATGTTGGTACGCGTTGACGGTAAATTGGGTCAAGGCGTAACACCGAAAGATGTGGTTTTAGCCATTATCGGTAAAATCGGAACTGCAGGCGGTACAGGTCACGCGATTGAATTTGGTGGTCAGGTGTTCCGTGACATGTCGATTGAAGGCCGTATGACCGTGTGTAACATGGCAATCGAAGCGGGTGCACGTGTCGGTATGGTCGCAGTCGATGAAAAAACCATTGAGTATGTTAAAGACCGTCCATATGCACCGAAAGGCGAGCAATGGGATCAGGCGGTTGCGTACTGGAATACTTTGCACTCCGACGAAGGTGCTCACTTCGATACAGTTGTAGTGTTACAAGGTGAAGAGATTGAACCGCAAGTGTCTTGGGGGACTTCTCCTGAGATGGTGATTCCGGTGTCTCAAGCGGTTCCAACTTTGGAACAGGCCAAAGATGATGTACAGCGCAATGACTGGAACCGTGCTTATCAATATATGGGCTTAACTGCAGGTCAGCCTTTAGCAGATATTCAGTTAGACCGTGTATTCATCGGTTCTTGCACCAACTCACGTATCGAAGATATTCGTGCTGCGGCTGAAGTAATCAAAGGCCGTAAAGTGGCTTCTAGCATTAAGCAGGCCATGGTCGTTCCGGGTTCGGGTTTAGTGAAACAGCAGGCAGAATCTGAAGGTTTGGACAAAGTCTTTATCGAAGCTGGTTTTGAATGGCGTGAACCAGGCTGTTCTATGTGCTTGGCAATGAATGCTGACAAGTTGCAGCCAGGCGAACATTGTGCCTCAACTTCAAACCGTAACTTTGAAGGTCGTCAGGGTAATGGCGGTCGTACCCACTTGGTGAGTCCAGCCATGGCGGCGGCGGCAGCGATTGCCGGTCACTTTGTTGATGTCCGTTCATTTTAATTGGTACGCAGGAGCAGAAATATGAAAGCTTATACCGTTGAACAAGGTATTGTTGCACCCTTAGACCGTGCCAATGTCGATACAGATTTAATTATTCCAAAACAGTTTTTGAAATCGATCAAACGTACCGGTTTCGGTGAAAACCTGTTTGATGAATTGCGTTATTTGGATGAAGGTTATCCGGGTCAGGATAACTCGGTTCGTCCGATTAACCCGGACTTCGTGTTAAACCAGCCACGTTATCAAGGTGCATCCATCTTAATTTCTCGTGCTAACTTCGGTTGCGGTTCAAGCCGTGAGCATGCGCCGTGGGCATTGAATGAATACGGTTTCCGTACTGTGATTGCGCCAAGCTTTGCTGATATTTTCTTTAATAACTGTTTTAAAAATGGCATGTTGCCGGTAATTTTGCCGGAAGAAACGGTTGATCGGTTATTTAAGGAATGTGCAGCAGCTGAAGGTTATCAGTTAACGATTGATCTGGAAGCGCAGGAAGTTCGTACACCAAATGGCGAAAGTTTCAAGTTTGAAGTGGACCCATTCCGTAAGCATTGTTTGTTAAATGGTTTGGATGATATTGGCTTAACTTTGCAGGCAGCAGATGATATTCGTGCCTACGAAGAAAAAACCAAACAATCACGCCCATGGGTATTTGCTGAAATTCATTCATAAAACAGCAAAAATTGTCATGGCATGACTGCGAAGGCCTTGCTAATATCAGAAGATTATTAATTTTTTTTGATAGGTTAATACAGACATCATGGCAACGTATTGGAAACAGTGGCTTGCTCTAAGTGCAGTATCAGTGCTGATGACCGCGTGTCAGAGCATTGATACCTTCAAACTTAAACACGCCAAAGAAGATGCAGAAAGCAAATCCAATGCCTTGATTTATTGTGCAGGCACACCGGATTGTCAGTTTGAACGTTTAAATCGGACCATGATTGTGGATGAGGCCACCAAGCGAATCAGCCCAGAAGCGCTGGATCAGCGTCTGGTTCGTTTGCAGGCCAAAAACCTGAAACAGGATAATCCAATTTATTTATCTGTGCCGGAAGGGCAGCATGAACTGGTGGTGCGTTTCTATCCGATTAGCAAGGATAAGGCCGAAACCTTGCATCTGTTCCAGCAGTTTAATGCGAATAAACGCTATACCCTGAAAATGTTCCGTGACCGAAATGCACGTAGCACCAGTTTATTAAATGCCTCTGCACCTGATCCATTGTGTGTGGACCTGTTGCAAGAGCAGAAAGTGATTCGTCGTTTTTGCAAACCTTATAATGTCATCAATGGCATTGCAGAGTTTGTAGAAAAAAAAATTTAACCTAGTCAGGTGGATGCCTGACCTTATAAATGGAAAAGCTCATGTCTAAACAAATTTTGATTTTAGCTGGTGACGGTATTGGCCCTGAGATTGTAAAAGCCGCAGAACAGGTGCTTACACGAGTTAATGAAAAATTCAATCTGGGTTTAACATGGGAACAAGGTCTTTTAGGCGGTGCTGCGATTGATGCACACGGTTCACCTTATCCAGACGTAACGTCTGAACAGGCGAAAAAAGCAGATGCAATTCTGCTCGGTGCTGTAGGCGGTCCAAAATGGGATACGATTGAGCGTTCAATCCGTCCAGAACGTGGCCTGTTAAAACTACGTAGTGAGTTGAATCTGTTTGCGAACTTACGTCCAGCGATTCTTTATCCACAATTGGCTGATGCCTCTAGTTTGAAACCGGAAATTGTCTCTGGTCTGGATATTCTGATCGTACGTGAATTGACTGGTGGTATTTACTTCGGTCAACCACGCGGGATCCGTGAACTGGAAAATGGCGAAAAACAAGGTTTCAACACTGACGTTTATGCAGAGTCTGAAATCAAACGTATTGCCAAAGTTGCGTTCGAACTTGCTGGTCTGCGTGGCGGTAAAGTATGTTCAGTCGATAAAGCCAACGTACTTGAAGTGACTGAGCTTTGGAAACAGACCGTGACTGCACTGAAAGAAGAGCAATATCCGGACATTAACCTGTCTCATATGTATGTAGACAATGCTGCGATGCAATTAGTACGTGCGCCTAAACAGTTTGACGTGATCGTAACGTCTAACCTGTTCGGTGACATCCTGTCTGATGAAGCTGCAATGCTGACTGGTTCAATCGGTATGTTGCCATCAGCATCATTGGATGAAAATGGTAAGGGTATGTATGAACCTTGCCATGGTTCTGCACCAGATATCGCAGGTCAAAACCTGGCAAACCCATTGGCAACCATTCTGTCGGTAGCCATGATGCTGCGTTATACCTTCCGTGAAGAAGCTGCAGCTAAAGCGATTGAAGATGCGGTAGGTAATGTTTTAGACCAAGGTCTGCGTACTGCTGACATCATGTCTGAAGGCATGACTAAAGTGGGTACTGTGGAAATGGGTCAGGCAGTGGTAACTGCATTGAACTAAGTTACACATTAGTTCCACGTAAAAAACGCAGCCTTGAGCTGCGTTTTTTACGACTGATTTTGATTAACAGGTTCGACCCGAAAGGCTGACAGAAGTTGCAATATTGTCTTTGAGCAAAAAGGTAATCTTGCATTGCAAATTCACATCATAACCTGATGCAGGACTCACAGTGACTGGAACCGGAACTGTGCCAGTACCTGCTGCCGGAAACTGGGCAATCGGTAAGGGAACGGTCACAGGACGTTCCACGACATAGCTGAGCTGTTGGGAGCTGAGCTCAGGTTCACTGATTTGCTGATAACCCAAACGTTTCAGATCTAAATTGCGATCAATATACTGGCTACTCTGCCCAATAAATTGCTGTAAATAAGTTTCACGGTCAGTCTGGCTGATCGTAGGTGTTTGTGCACACCCTGACAGACCGAGCAACAGGATGCTCAAGCCCAATACCAGAGAAGTACCTTTGCTTAACAACATCACATCACTCCTACTCAAGGAACGCTTAAAAACAGTGTAGTAGCAAAGTGTGAGAGGAACTGTTGTAATTTATTATTAGGCAAGACAGGATCAATCAGGCAGTTAGCTGTAGCTGTCAAATTCAAGACAACTTAGAACGCTCTTATATCCACTTTAAAATGAATAAAACGCAAAAATAAGTCTTAACAGGCACGTCCGCTATATTGCACGGATTGAGCAATCCCTTGTTCTAGCTGAAAATGAATCTGACAGGGCATTTCAACCTGATAACCCGGGCCGGGTGCAGTTGCGAGTCGTACAGGGGCACCTATACTGACACTTTGCTGAATGGCCGGTGTTCCCAGCGGAAGTTCAATGGTGCGAAGTACGGTATAACTCAGACGTTTTTCCGTTTGTACAGGTGCTTTTGAGGTCTTAAAACCGAGTGCAGTTAAATCCAGATCCTTGCGAATCGACTCTGCAGATTGGCCGATATATTGCTATAACTGCTGATCTATTTGTCGTAATTTTGTCGAATTGGTAGTGGCGCAGGCAGTCAGGCTGATTCCTAGGATCAGAGAAAGCAAGATTTTTTGCATGAATGATTCACTGTTTTTATTAGAGGAAAAATAGAAATTATTATCTTCGAATGCAGTATAGGGAATGTGCAGGGGAATTGATATAAAAGAAAAGACAATAAAAAAGCCACTGGATGAGTGGCTTTTGCTTCCGCTAAAACTTAGCGCGCACGGTATGTGATACGACCCTTAGTCAAATCATAAGGAGTCATTTCGACCTTCACGCTATCGCCAGTCAAAATACGAATATAGTGTTTACGCATTTTACCAGAAATATGGGCAATTACTTCGTGACCGTTTTCTAAACGTACACGGAACATAGTATTAGGAAGCGTCTCGGTGACAACGCCTTCGAACTCGATGAGTTCCTCTTTATTGGCCATAGCCTACCTGAATGAATAAATTGGAAAGGCGCAAATTATAGTCAATTTTTTCGCAAAACACAAGGTGTAACGGGCGTTAGACTGATCATCTGTCAGTAAAAATAAGCGAAGTGTGAGTTTAAACTTTTTAACTAAAAAGCGTGTGGTATCTGTTGTCAGTTTGGTCAATCACAGTTAATCTAATTTCAATCTTTTTAAGTATAAATGAAGTACATACAAGGAAGGTTTTTGAGTGAGTCAGCTAACGGATGCATCAGTCGTATTGCGTTTAGGCTATCAGGCGATTCGTCGTGCAGGTTTGCCAACAGAAGAACTTCTGACGAAAGCAGGAGTCGCTTTAAATCAGGTGGAGACCAATGACCGTACTCCGCTCAGTGCTCAGTATGCCTTCTGGGTTGCCGCAGAAGAGGTCAGTAAGGACCCGGATATCGGATTGCATCTGGGTGAACATTTGCCGCTCTATCGCGGACAGGTGATTGAGCATCTGTTTATTTCATCAGAGAATTTTGGTGAAGGCTTGAAACGTGCACTGGCTTATCAGCGTCTGATCAGTGATGCCTTTCATGCCAAGCTGGTGGTCGAAGATGATCGCTGCTATCTGACCAATGGTGAACAGCCTTTTGCTGAAAGTCTGGTCAATCGTCACTTTACCGAATGTGCGATGTCAGGTGTGTTGCGTTTCTTTAAATTTATTACTGAAGGCCGTTTTGAACCGATCTATATCGATTTCAATTTTTCCAAAGGCGCGGCAGATGAAGAATATTTCCGGGTTTATGAATGTCCGGTAAGTCTGGGCCAGAAAGAAACCCGTTTGTATTTTGATCCCAGTATTCTGGATTTCCCGCTTTGGCAGGCAGAGCCGGAACTGTTGCAGCTACATGAACAGCTGGCAATTGAAAAATTACAGGAACTGGCTCGTTACGATTTAGTCGGGGAAGTGCGTCGGGCTATTGGCTCTACTTTAGAAAGTGGTGAAACAACGCTAGAAACTGTAGCCGCTCAACTGAATATTACTCCACGCCGTTTACGTACCCAGCTCAGTGAGGCTAATACCAGTTTCCAGCAGATTCTGTCTGATTATCGCTGTCGTCTGGCTAAACGTCTATTGGCGAGTACCAATGAAAGTGTGGAGCGTATTGTTTATCTGACTGGATTCTCGGAGCCAAGTACCTTCTACCGTGCTTTTAAACGCTGGACCAATGAAACGCCAGTGGAATATCGCAAGCGGAAGCAGCGTTAATTACCATCTTAAGTCCCTCCTTTCTTGCGCTTCAGCTTAAAGCAGTGCTTAAGCTTTGCTCAGGAGGAGAGTTCCTCCCTTTTTCAAAGGGAGGTTAGGAGGGATTTAAAAATTAAAAATAATTAGCTTATTCCGGCATATTTAACCAGTATGGACCCAAAGGTACTTTGGGTAGGTCAAAATGTTCTGGATATTCAGCCTGAATAAAATACAGACCATCCGGTGGTGCGGTAACGCCAGCTGCTTTACGATCTTCTGCTGCAAAAATATGGTCAATATGGTCAACCTCATACATGCCTTGACCAATTTCCAGTAAACAGCCCATGATATTTCGCACCATATGATGCAGGAAGCCATCCGCCTGAATATCTAGAATCAGATAAGGCCCATGCTGGATCAGGCGGCAATGACGGACATGACGTACCGGCTGATTGGACTGGCAGGCTGCTGCACGGAAACTCTCAAAGTTATGCGTGCCTTCAAATTTTGCAGCTGCCTCAATCATTTTCTCGACATCAAGTGGATAGTAAATATGCGTGACCTGTTTATGCAGCAAGGCAGGGCGTACCGGATGGTTATAGACAATATAACGATAACGGCGTGCCTGTGCTTTAAAGCGTGCATGGAAGCCATCATCCATCTCCTTGATCCATTGGATTGAGATATCCTTAGGTAACTGGCTATTTGAGCCCATTAACCAGCCTCGTTCAGAACGCAAGGCATGGGTATCAAAATGTGCGACCATATTGGTCGCATGCACGCCGGCATCGGTTCGGCCTGCACCATGCAGAATAATCGGTTCATCGGCAATTTTACTGAGAACCTTCTCGATGGTTTCCTGAACACTGATTACGCCCGGTTGTTGAGTCTGCCAACCTCGATAATTCGTTCCACAAAACTCAATTCCCACCGCAAAACGCTGCATAATGACCTCAAAACCTGACTAATCGTACCAATGGGCATGCCATTGCTCTACCGTGTCATATTGTAAATACATTTTTAGGGCTTTTGCATAAAGATCAGCATGGCCATAACTTTCATTGAGTAGAATTTTGCAATCATGCACCCATTCAGCAATGGCATAACGCTGATCGGTGGCACCGAAAGGCACTTGAGTAGTTAAGACCGAGATACAGCCTTTGGCATAGAGCTGATTGATAAAATCTACGATCTCTGGATTGACGGCCAGATTGCCGGTTCCAAAGCCTTGCAGGAATAGAAAATGCGGAGGATAGGCCAAAATATTTTTCAGATTATTGAACTGTTGAACTAAATCGATCGGCTGCATCATCAAGCTCATACAGTTAAAATCCAGAGCTTTGGCAATATCGTCTGCTGTAACCTGATGACTTTGCTGGTTGGCCTGAATAGCGATATGCGCATCCAGACCAGTAAAGGCATTCAGCTCAGTGGTATGTTGCTTTAAGGCAGTTTGAGCATGAATCAGTTGCTGATGAAAAGCCAGATAAACACCTGCATTACACTGAGTTACTGAAGAGAGCGCAAAGCTCAGATTGTCCATGGCATCGCTAAATTCGCGTTGCGCATCGCCTTCAGCATTCAGGAGGGGATACTGGCTGCCAGTCAGCACAATATGAGCCGAATTCCCCATAAAATGTGCCAATACTGCGCTGGCATAGCTCAGGGTATCTGTCCCGTGAATAATCACAAAATGTTGTATCTGCTGTTCAGATTGCAGATTTTGGATAAATTGCACCAGTTCTAACCAGTCTGTAGCAATACAGGCACTACTGTCCTTAATCACAGGAGCGCAGTAATACTGAATGAACGGTTGATCTGTAAGTAGCTGTTCCAGTTTTGGAATAAATAAATCGGCAGACATAGGGGCGAGCGGATCACCGACACAGCCAAAGGTGCCGCCCATATAAATCAGTGCAATATCTTTCATCATAAAAAAAGCAGCCAAATGTGACTGCTTTAGTGTAAAGGGAAATTGATTAAGATGCGATTTGATTCAGCAACTGATCGGCTTGCTGACGTTGTGCTGCTGTATATTCAGCTTCACGTTCAGCTATGACTTCACGGGCAGCTGCATAAGCGCCTAACTGGATATATTGCTGTGCCAGCTCCAGGTTAAGGTCCGCTTCATTAACTTCCATCAGTTCCGGGAAGGACTGCACCAATGGATCATGTTGATCGGTTGTTGAAGTCACAGGCGCTGTCGGAATCTCAAAATTCACCCCTGTAGAAACAGGAGCCTCTTTTACAGCTTCGACATTATCAAGTTTAAAATCTAATCCAGATGTTTCAGTCGCAGCAGGCGTTTCAGTTGCAGGCGTTGCAATATCGAGGCTAGACAGGTCAAACTCAGTCACAGGTTCGGCTGTTTTTTCTGCTGCAGGTATTGGAGTGTCTAAAGAGAAAGAGAAATCTAAAGGCTGGATTTCTTCTGTTGTTGCAGGCGCTGATTCTGTTTTTAAGGATATAGATGGTTCAAGCTCAAGCTTAAAATCCAGAACCGGTGCTGACTCAGTTGCTGCTGTTGGAGCAGTCTGGGTTTCAGCAGTATTCATCTGAAGATCAAATTCAACTGAATTATCTGATACAGGCGGAACTTCTTCCGTTTTTACTGGCTCAGCCGCTGGAATCTTCGGTTCAAAGTTGAACTCTAAGGGTTGGATATCAGGTACTGGTTCCGCTACAGCAGCTGGTTTACTCGGTTGCAGTTCCTGTTGTAATGCATCAAATGCCTGTTCGTTTGAAGCGGGGGCGGCAACCAGGTCTGCAAAGGCATCTGTAGAAGGTTTGCTTTCCTGTACAGGAGGGGTTTGTGGCTGAGCACTTGGGAAATCAATAGTATCCTGAACAGCGACCGAAGAGTTTTCAAACTCACGCTTTTTGACCTCAGCCTGAGCCAGAATATCTTCCAGTTCCAGAGAGCGAACATGGTTAATCAGCTGTGAAATCGCAAATTCATCTTTTTGCAGGATATGAATGTCGAGTAGCAGTAAATACAACTCATGTTGAGAATTATCGCGATTCAGTGCCTGATTGATTTGCGCTTCGGCTGCAAAGAAATTACGTTCCTGAATCAGACCTTCAATTTTCTTGCGTGTCTCTGCTGATAGAGGCGTTGCTGATTTTTTAACGACTCCGGCTGGCTCGACCACTTTGGTTCTTTGGGAAGTGGATTTTGACGCAGCGCCAGGTTTTTTCGCTTTTACAGTTTTAGTTTTTGCTTTATCTGATTCTTGAGCATCTTGTCGTTTTTTTATGACAATTAATACGATGATCAATATCACTAATGGAATCACATAAATCAGCATGTTTTACCCCTTGGGGATAGAGTCATTAAGTTCGCCTATCCCAATAAATCGTCATGTGTAACTTTTTAATTAATTGGCTTTTTATCTGCCTGTTGTGCTTTAAGCTGTTGTTGCAGCTGGGCAAGACGAGCATTTAATAATTGAATTCTGTGATCCTTCTGATTGAGTGCCAATTCTAGTTCAGTTACGTTTCTCTGTAATTTAACGGTTTTTTCACGGGCTGTCATAACTTTTAATGACAACTCTTTCGAAGTTCGATTTTCTTTTGTGTTTGAGTTGGCAGAAACCTGGCCGGAATCACGCTGATTCTCGGCAACCAGGCTCATTTCAGCCTCATTCAGGCGATATTTGGTTTTTGCAGCAGGTTTGGAGGGTACTTGAGTGGACTTAATCGCTGCGGCCTGGATCGGAGTTTTCGCAGTATGAATGGTCGCTAAATTAAGCGCTGCACCTTTACGCAAGCGGTTGGCATCGCCTCCAATAAAAGCATGTTCATTCTCACGTTTGATTTGCTGCATGACCTCACTCACTGGACGCTGCTGTTCATTGGCAATCCTGGAAGCAATGCCCCAAAGCGACTCATTTGACTGTACTACATACGTCGGCTTGATCTGGGTTGAGGTGCTTTGTTTGATGGCTGCCGGCTGTGCCTGAGTTTTAGTCGCTAAATTTGGTTTGTCCTGTGCAGTGCTGGATGCCGCCTGCTTGCGAGCCTGTTGTTCTGCATATTTTTTGACAAGTGGATCACTGGACACCATCTGGTTTTCAGTGCTTGTCGGTGCAGAAACTTGCGCTGAGGCTGCATTTTTATTTGTTGGATCTACTGCAACTTCAGCTGGTTTTGTTTCAGCCTGAACTTTTGTCGCTGCAGCCTGGAAGTTGGGCGTTGCATCTGCTTGAGTCACCGCTGTGTTGACTGCTTTGGATGGAGTATTTACTGGCGTAGTGTTTACAGTACTAGCCTGCTGTGAACTATGACTTGTCGCTGCTACCGCAGTTTCGGTATTAAGTTTTGTTGGGCTTGCGACTTGAGCTGCAATACTCGATGTCGGCTCATGGGTCACAGCAGCTATCGCTGTTTTAGGAATCGAGCTGGCTGATAATGCAGGAGGTGCTGTGTTTTGTAAGGCTAACGGTTTTTCTGCCACAAACGAGGTGGCTGGTTTGGATGAGGCATTGGTATAGCGCGTACTCACCGGTAAGTTCAGGGCAATATCTTTTTCACTCACGACTACGACAGGCGCGAGGGGCTGTTCAGTCTGTTTCAGGCTGGCCTGTAACAAATCAGTTTTAGGTCTTAATGCAGTACGGATATGCTGTAGGCGTGCTGCATTGCCTTCCTTGATTTTTACAATGATATTTAATTCACGATCAGTGACCGGGCGCGACGAGGTAATGGTAATAACCCCAGTACCATTACTGTTGCGACGGGTGAAAAAATTTAAATGACCCGGTGGCTGATGCGATGCACCCATAGAAATCAGGTCTTCTGGCGAGGCTAAACTTACCTCAATGGGCAAGTTAATATCTGATTGACGGAAATTCATTTCCGCATAAAGCAATTCCCCAGGTGCAGACTGGATTTGTACCGAATCTACATTAATCGCATAGATATTTTGTGAAGCAACAATGGCTAAAATGGCAAGCTTTAATTTGTTATATACAGTCATCTGTGAGCTCAGTCATTATCGCATAGCGAAAATTATAGATTAACGGGATGTTTGTTTTTTGTAAAATACTTACGCAATAGTTACACAAAAAAGCCGATCAATAAAGATCGGCTTCATGCTTTATTTCCTGACGGAAACTTAAGAGTTTTTATAGTCAATCAAGATGCGCAGCATACGACGTAAAGGTTCTGCAGCACCCCAAAGTAACTGGTCACCTACTGTGAATGCACCTAGGTATTCTTTACCCATGTTCAGTTTACGCAGACGACCAACAGGTACAGTTAATGTGCCAGTCACTGCAACAGGAGTCAGATCAGTCATTGATGCTTCACGAGTGTTTGGCACAACTTTAGACCAGTCATTTGCATTTGCAATGATATCTTCGATCTCATCCAGTGGAACGTCTTTGCGAAGTTTCAGGGTTAATGCCTGAGAGTGACAACGCATTGCGCCGATACGTACACAATGGCCATCAATCGGTACGATCTGCTGGTTACCTAGAATCTTGTTGGTTTCAGCCTGACCTTTCCATTCTTCTTTAGACTGGCCGCTTTCCAGCTGCTTGTCGATGTATGGAATTAGAGAACCTGCTAAAGGTACACCGAAGTTTGCAGATGGGAAGCCTTCACCACGTTGCAATTCAGCAATTTTAGAATCAATGTCCAGAATTGGAGAACGTGGATCATCCAGCAAGTCTTTGGTATTGTTATATAAATAACCCATACCAGTAATCAGCTCACGCATGTTTTGCGCGCCAGCACCAGAAGCTGCCTGATAAGTCATTGAAGTTGCCCATTCCACCAGATTGTTCTGGAATAGACCACCTAAGCCCATCAACATCAGGGAAACAGTACAGTTACCGCCCACGAAAGTTTTGGTGCCTTTGACCAGACCGTCTTTGATCACATGCATGTTCACCGGATCAAGTACGATGATTGCTTCATCATCCATACGCAGGGTAGATGCTGCATCAATCCAGTAGCCATCCCAGCCTTCAGCTTTGATTTTTGGGAAAACTTCAGTGGTGTAATCGCCACCTTGACAGGTAATAATGACATCCATTTGCTTCAGACTGTTAATGTCTGTTGCATCCATAAGTGCTGGGGCAGTCTTACCACCAAATGCCGGAGCTTCACCACCCGCATTACTGGTAGAAAAATAGAATGGCTCAAAATGAGCAAAATCATTCTCTTCAACCATACGTTGCATAAGGACGGAACCCACCATCCCGCGCCAACCGACCAGACCTACTTTCATGTCACTTTGCCTCGGTGCGTTAAAAAATCAAAAGGGATTCGAGTGTATCAAAAAGGGACGTGACTGCAAGAGCTACACAATCAAAACATCAATATTCTTGAGCGAAATATCTGCTTTATGATACATACAAAATTGATAAAGCAATTTTTCTTTTAGAAAAAATAATAACTTAGTAAAGAGTGTATCTTATGGTAGGGTTTATCCAGATCATGGCAATCGTGGTCATCTGGTTAAGTTTCTGGTCGCTGATTCCCCGAGATGAATGGTGGATTCGTGGTGCAGATTTTCCACGTTTACAGATTCTGGTTTTGGGCTTCATTGCCTTTGTTCTTTTTCTCCTGGTCGATCACCCATGGACGGCCTTCAATCAGCTGCTTTTTGTCGGCCTGATCGCTGCTTTGGCGTATCAGCTGAAAATGGTCTTGCCTTATACCTTTGTTTGGAAAAAACAGGTCAAGCAGGTCAAGCAGGATCAGCTGGATCCGGATCGTCAGATTTCCCTGATTGTTTCAAATGTTCTGACCACCAATACTAAATATCATTTACTGATTGAACAGATCCAGACCCATCAGCCAGACTTGGTCTTAACGTTGGAAACCGATCAGGCATGGCAGGATGCATTGGCTGTCATTGAGCCAGATTATCCCTATCGGGTGCCCGTACCTTTGGATAATCTGTATGGCATGCATCTGTACAGCAAACTTGAGCTGAGTGAAACCGAGGTTAAATTTATTCTGAGTGATGAAATTCCCTCGATTCATACCAAGGTCATGTTACGTTCCGGACAGCCGGTACAGCTTTATTGTCTGCATCCGAAACCGCCAAGTCCAACTGAAGCTAAAGATTCAACCTTACGTGATGCAGAACTGCTGATTGTAGGGGATCAGATTAAGGATCTGGATGAAAGCTGCATTGTGATGGGAGATTTGAATGATGTGGCCTGGTCACGCACGACACGTTTATTCCAGCGTATCAGCGGTTTGCTGGATCCACGTGTCGGTCGACGCTATGTAAATACCTTCCATGCCGATTATCCTTTATTACGCTGGTCGCTTGACCATGTGTTTCACAGCACCGATTTTGCCCTGGTGCATATGGAGCGTTTAAAACATGTCGGGTCAGATCACTTTCCGGTTTATCTGGTATTACAAACTGGGCGGGTATTTGAGCATCATCAGGAAGAGCTGGAAGAAACGGACCAGGATGATCAGGAAGCCAAAGAAGCCATTCAGGAAGGAATTGAAAAGGCAGAGAAAGAAGAGAAAAAGGTCACTGATAAGATTGCGATGGCTTATAAGAATAAGGAGAAATTCTTATAGTTTTAGCTGAAAAGTGTACGATATTGCTTACAGCAGTTTCCGCTTCTTGCGAATGGGCAGTACAGAGGAATCCACGTATTCTAAGCTCATCAGCACAGGGAGTCGAGAAAGGATATTCTCATAAGGAAGACGAAGCTGAATGAAAACATCATGGAAATGATGCTGAAAGGGAAATCACAACAACGAAGAAGCAATTATAACATATGAAAGCACAACCTCATTAACCCGGGTTTTACAGGATGTAGAACCCGGGTTAAATTATTTTTGGCTCATTTTTTTATTATAATTAATTGATTATTAAAATAAAATTTAAATTAAAAAATGGATATTACCTGAATGGAAGTTATGATTTCCGATCATGATTCAGTCAATGAATTCGAAGTGCTACAGTAAGCGTCCGCTGAACACACCTTATGAATTCATCCTATAAGCCTTAATTTAGTCCCCACTTAAAAACAAGTGGGGACTAAAATTTATGACTACAAATCATCAGACATCCATCGCATCTCTTGCGAAAAAACGAAGAACATACAGTGCTGAATTTAAACAGCAGATCGTTCAGGCTTGTAAAGCACCGGAC